>DYEX01000087.1 GCA_020725525.1 Desulfovirgula sp. | reverse complement strand
GTATAAAAATCGAACTGCCTGATCAAGATTCTTCCGGCCACCCTTGAATACAGGCGGATGGGTAAAATCTTTTCTTCCAGCGGATCCACTACTTCGTGCATTTCCAGGATCAGGCAGTGTCGTCCGATTAACCGGGTGCCGAGCGCCAGGATAAACTGCAAGTGGGCGACCGAAGATGTCCACCACAGCATGATGACGGCATCGGGCTTTTGTTTATTAATAAACCTTAAGGCGCCCAGCCAGGTGCGCGGGGAGTTCCAGTCCATGCCGTCGTATACTTTGATTTCAGGATCAAAATCAACCAGACATTCTCCTTTGCCTACCCTTTCGCGGCCCGGGTAGAGAAAAAGGGGAACCAGATTTCTTAGGGTAACCACGCTTACCTCGTGCCCTCTTCTGGCCAGGGCGTTGGCTAAGAAAATTGTGTGGGTGGTTAGACCGCTGAAAAAACGTTTAGACGATCCTACTACACAAATCCTCAATTTAAAACCACCTTATTTTTTCGAGCCATAATTAATAAATGAGCGCAAAGCACAACCGCCGCCGGGGTATTTTCCAAAAACAAACCGATTTGGCGGAACCGATCAGTTATCTTACTGTTGTTGAGCTTATCTAATGGCATAAACATATATTTCTTTTCAATGACCGCAAAGCCTGCTCTTCCAATTAAACGACATAAACCATTTCTTGTATAGACACGGGCGGTAGCTATTTTGCTGCGTACTATTTCAGGCAGCCATGTTGTTAAGGGAATTAAACATATTTTGTCGCCGGTAGGGATTTTCCTGCCAAGAACTGATAAAGCGTGTGTCTCAAAAGGGAAATATTTGTTCGGAACAGAGAGCAGTAGCCCCCCCCCAGGCTTTAAAATACGGTTTATTTCTAACAATGTTTTCAGATCATTTTTTACGTGCTCAAGAACTTCAATCATAATAACATTATCTACTGATTCACTGGCTAATGGAATTCTCTCTCCGTCGTAGTGTAAAAAAACAACATTTGTACGGTTTTTATTTATTTCAATGGCTTTTTGCAGCCTGGTCTCTTCGACTTCGACACCAATCACTTTATTAGCAAACGGCGATAGGGCACGAACGTACGCACCATAACCACAACCAAGATCGACAACTGTTCCCCTGCAGATATTATGCAAACGTGCAAATTCAACCACCCTTTTAACCCGGAAACTTTCTTCGCTTTCCGCAGTTGGCTCGCCTAGCTCAATTTTTTGATAATCCATTCCACACCCTCGCTTCAATTACGACATATGCCCTGTGGATCAATTAAGATGGTAGGGCACCCCGCCCACCTTCCCGCTCCAATATCTGCAGGGCTTCGTCGATGCAAAAGAAGTTTTTCAGATCCAGATCCAGAGCTTCGGACTCCTAAAAAATCAGGGCCGGCTCTGGCTTGTAGCATCTACACCAATCAAGCGGTTGGTGGGGGCAGTAATATATCGAGTCACGTGATCTTTATGGCGGGCCAGGTCTTTTTGCAAAGGAACCTGTCCTTTCGAAGAAAATTTTCTGGCCTTTTTATCTCTCACACGGATACTGTCTCATTTTGCGTTCTTGCCCCGACAGGAACCAGTTCCTTAAAAATTGTCTTTAAAATTCTCCACCCGTCTTTTAAACTATGCAGGTTTCCTTTTCCATTTAACCTGGGGGCTTCGTAACTGGGCACCTCGGTTACCTTCAAACCTGCCTTTTTGATTTTGATATTTATTTCCGTTTCTACCTCAAACCCGTTCCCCTGGAAAGAAACTTTTTCAAATGCTTTTTTCCAGAAGGCGTTATATCCATAGCAAAGATCAGTATACCGGCAGCGGTGAAATAGGTTAGTTAAAGTGGTGAAAACCCAGTTGCCGAACTTCCGGTGCGTGGGCATGTCCGCCGTGCCGCCGCCGGGCAAGAAGCGCGAACCCTTAACAAAATCATAGCCATTTAAGAGTGGTTCAACAAAGCGGGGAATTTCTTCCGGTGCCATGGAGCCATCGGCGTCCAGCATGACAATGATGTCTCCCCGGGCGTTCTTAATCCCGTGGCGCAGGGCGTCGCCTTTACCCCTACCCGGCTGGTAAAGGATACGCACATTGGGGTAAAGTTTTTTTGCCAGGGGAACGGTGTTATCTTTCGAGTGGCCATCGACTATTAAAACTTCATCGACATAATCTGGGATGCGGGGCAGGACGTACGGGAGATTTTTTTCTTCGTTCAGAGTACATAACAATACTGTAATGGAAGGCCTGGTATTTAGCGAAAGATCTTTTTGTATTTTGTTAAGTAACTGAAAAGAATATTCCGCTATGTTTTCCCTTGTTAACGTACTCCGGCGCAGTCCTTCCATAAAAAACTCCCCTTATTTATGTTTATTCGGTCTTGGACGTGCTAAACCATTCCACTTGATGACCCTAATCGGCCATCAGGTTAGATAGCTGTTTGCCCACCTGCTTCATCAATCTCAGCACTCTGCTGGTTGAAAATCCCAATTTATTATTAGAATTTCACCACCAAAAGGGCATACGTATCCCTTTAAGGAAAGCCCGCAGCACTGGCCACCTTCGCATTTAACCTGATTAAATAATAATACCGTTCCGTTGTCACCTTCCGCTGGTACCCCCGCAGTGGTATGATGAGCAAATGTGGAACGGCTGGTTGCGCCACTACCTCACTGCGGCTGCAGGCGCCCAGTTATCAGCCGCCGCTCATCGGTTCCGTTCTAGAGTATGATTATTGATGGAAAGAATCATCTATTTAAGCTATTACGACACCAGTTGTAGAAAATCCTGCCGGATTTATACCTTTTTTTTTAATTGTCCAATATCCGCCGGGCGTTTTCCCGCAGGTTGGTCAGGTCGAAGGTTTTCAGTGTCCGGGCTATGGCCAGCAGTTTTCCCTTTTCCCTTTCCCCCAGGGCGCCGGACAGGATCTGGCTTAAATTTTTCTGGTCTTTGCCTGGCCCGTTTTTCATCAGTTCGTCGACCAGGGCGCGCAGGAAGCGCAGGTCTTCCGTGCTCAGGGCGGTGACCAGGTCGTAGCCGTTTATGCGCGGGTGCCGTTCCAGAACCGGGCTCTGGTGGGGAAGGGGATCACGGTACACCTGCAGGTCGATCAGCTGCCGGCTGTAGGCTTCTTCCAAAAGGTACATTAATAGCCTGCTTATTTCCCGGTCCCGGGACTGTTCTTTTACCGCCAGCCACTGGGCGGCGATCTGCACCGCGTTTTCACCGGCGGATTTTGGCGGCCGGCCGCGCCGGGATGACAGGCCGGGATAGACGTTTCCGGCAGCGCGCAGCCGGCGTACGTGATAGTAAAAGGTGTTCTGGGAGATGGCCAGCCGGGAGCAGATTTCTTCCGGCGAAAGGCCCTCCCGTAAAAGGGCGTGCACTGCTGAACGTATTTTCCCCTGCTCTTCCCGGGGGCGCCTTCCCCCCGGTTGTTTTACGTCTTTTTTAGCGTCCAAAGGGGTGTCCCTGCCTTAAAATGGCATTTTTTTGACAGATGATAAATGTTACTATCCTGCCCTTTCCCGAAAAAATTCCGGGAGAATAAAAGGCGAACATCACATGATATTAGTTTATATCATGCAATATTGGT
This sequence comes from Desulfovirgula sp., assembly GCA_020725525.1. Lineage (GTDB taxonomy): Bacteria > Bacillota > Desulfotomaculia > Desulfotomaculales > Desulfovirgulaceae > Desulfofundulus. The sequence continues at coordinate 37,084 of DYEX01000087.1, read as the reverse complement.
TGGCAATACCTATTTTGGTCTCTTACCGGTATATAATGGGCTTAAGCGGGAAACCGGAGGGGTCAAAAAAAGGGAGAGGGATAAAGGGTTCTGGAAGGCACCCGGCCACCCCTTTCTGAAAATTAGAAAACCCGCAAGCCCTTGATTTTACTGGGCTTACGGGTTTATCCCTGGTCGGGATGACAGGATTTGAACCTGCGACCTCACGGTCCCGAACCGTGCGCTCTAGCCAAACTGAGCTACATCCCGCCCGCAAAAAATATTATCCTATAAGCTGTAAGAAAAGTCAAGGGTTTTTACCGAACCAATCCACGGCCTGGCGTGACGGTTGAACGAAGGCTATGAGTTTGTGTGCCAGTTCTACACCCAGTACCCAAAGTGCTGCAGTGGTTAAATGGGTTGGTGCTACGGCGTCAAAGAGAATGTTGGCCCGCGGCGGGAATTCCTCATCACCGGCCCAGATCGTTACGGCCAGGGGTAGTTTGGGCAGGGCTAAAATTTTAGCGGCGGCATCCGCCATGGCCATAGTCTCTCCCCCTAAATGCCTGGTGGCCCGGTGAAAATCCTCCAGTCTGGTGCCAAAAGCTTCAGCCAGAGGATTAAGGGCATCGATATGAAAAGGGGCGTTATGATGGGCGCCATTGGGTAGTTCCAGAAAGGACAGCCAGTGCCCCCGGGGCGGCAATCCGCTGGCTGAACACAGGTATTGCAGAATAAGGGTGCGGTCATTGTAGGATACCTCACCAGGAGTGCCCTGTCTTTGAACATTGCCTGCGAAGTCTATTTCGTAAACCTGCCCGAAATAGAATAACGTAAAAACTTTTCTTTTGGCATTAAAGGATGCACCCGTTCGTAAAACCACGTCTTCCGGTTCACTGGCCAGAGATATAAACTTCCTTACGGCTTCAGTATAAGCGTTAAGCGGATTACACATTATCTCACCTCATCAGAGATTAGCGACCAGTCAGGTAAAGTATGAACGCCGTAATAAGTACTACCAGGAAAAGCACCATGGAAAGCCCACCAAAATTTGTGAGGGCCTTTAAACGAATGCCTTCGTTTTCTGCCTTTTCCCGTAAGCACCGGTAGACCTGCAGCCGGCCAATTACATCCATAACCAGGCTATCGGCCAGATCTGGATCACCTCCTTTGTCCAGAAGGCTCTGTACGGTGGTATCAATCCATTTCTGGCGTCCTCCTTCATCCAGGAGGGCATACTTTTCCTTTAAAAAAAGCTTAAACTCCCTTTCCCTGGGTTTTAGTTTTTCAAAATAAGTACGCCGTTCCAGGCGGGAGAGTTGCCGGATGTTCTTACCCAACAGTGCAACCTCTTGCTCGTTGAGACGAAACTGTTTACCTATGGCGGCGGCAAATTCCCGGGACAAGATTCCCACCTCTTGTGTTTTGCGGTATTATTACTCACTGATTTTCTTTCTCCATACCAGGGTTCAGATCCTTTAAGGTTTTCCATAGTTCACCGGGAAAGTGGTGCTGGTAAAAGCGGGCATCTTCAATCGCCACTATGGCCTGCGGCAGGAAAAATTGGGTTGTACACCCGGCAAGTAGGCCCGACAACAGGAGGAGCACAATCATTTTTTTTCATTTGGCACTCCTATTGCTATTTCGTTAATATATTGAAAAATTTCCACTCCTGGTGAAAGCTGCTGGCCTATTACTCTCTTAACAGGGAGATACTTCAGATTATGATGGTATATTATCCCATTTTAGTCAGAAACATCTACTGTTCATTTTAATTTAAAAAGGAAAGTAGCGTTTTAACGGCGAATTATACTAGTTATGTTAATTTGGGGGGAACAACGTGGAAGTTTATGCCCTGGTAGGTCCCAGCGGTACTGGAAAGAGTTTCCGGGCCATTGCTACCGCTCACGAAGTCGAAGCAGAAATCATCATTGATGATGGCCTTTTGATCAAAGGGGATCGTATCCTTGCGGGCATATCGGCAAAACGCCAGGCTACCCGTATTGGTGCCATTAAGGCAGCCCTTTTTATGGATGATGAGCATGCCCGGCAGGCCCGGGTAGTGTTACAGGAACTTAATCCGACCCGGGTTTTAATTCTGGGTACTTCGGTGGGAATGGTGGAAAAAATTGCCGCCAGGTTGGGCCTGCCCCCGGTATGCCGGGTCATTTCCATCGAAGAAATTGCTTCTCCCCGGGAAATACGCCAGGCCCTGACCATCCGCGCACGGTACAGTAAACATGTCATTCCCGCCCCAACGGTGGAGGTCAAAAAAAGGTTCCCGGATATCTTTACCGATTCTTTAAGGGTTTTTCTGGGTCGCAAAGGCCCGCAGGGTAGGCGCAGCTGGCTGGAACAATCGGTGGTGCGCCCCACTTTTACTTATTATGGTAAACTGACCATTACTACCAGTGCTCTGGTAGCAATTGTATCCCGGGCGGCAGAAGAAGTGCCGGGAGTGAAAAATGCCGGGCGGGTTTCCGTACACAGGGAGGTAGACGGAGTGGTTATAGAGGTACATCCGGTTTTATACTACGGTTGCATATTAAACCAGGTGGGCCGGGAAATCCAGGGGGCGGTGAAAAGGCGAGTGGAGGAAATGACCGGCCTGGTGGTCAAATCCGTAAACATCCTGGTGCGGGAGTTATATTTCCCCAGGGAAAAAGAGCCGGTATGACAGCCGGCTCTTTTTAGGCTTTGGTAGCAAACACATGGTTACCGATGCGGGTGACTACCGGCAGGGTACGAATCCAGCGGTCTGTGGCAGTACGGGGGTTATAGAAGAACAGAGCCCCGTTGGTAGGATCTCGCCCCGCCAGAGCCTCCAGGGCTGCGTTAATGGCTGTTTCATCCGGTTCCAGGTCGATAGAGCCGTCCTCCACCGGGGAGAACTGAAAGACGTTGCTGTCTTTCTGAAAGATTACTTCCCGGATGGTTTTGGGAAAGCCTGGGCTGGCTACCCGGTTAAGAATTACTGCCCCCACGGCCACCTGACCGGTGAAACTTTCTCCCCGGGCTTCGGCGTGGATTAGCCTGGCCAGGAGCATCAACTCCTCCCGGGAAATACCTCCGCGGGAAAGGACTGCCGGGACGTTGTCACTGACCCGGTCCGGTACCAGTAATACATCGCCGGGCCTGATGATGGTGTCCTTTAGTTTATTCGTATCCATCAGTTTAGCCAGAGGTACATTGTAAGCTCTGGCTATATCGTACAGGGTATCTCCTGACCTGACGGTATAGCAAAGCATATAATTGTAGTGGGTCAGGTCGTTGCCACTACTCCAGGATGTGCTGGCTTCTACCTGTTTTCCGGCCGTAACCCAGGTTAACACAAGAAAAAAGGTAACCACGCCAGCATATCTGGTTAGTTTACTGCCCATTGTGTCCTCCTTTCCGGCCACATACTATTTTAAGCAGGCCGGGGAGGAATTATACACGGGCATCATTTTTTGGCTTTGAAAGTTTCAAAACCTTAAGCCATGAGCAACAGGGCATTGATCACTGCCGCGGCAATGGTGCTGCCCCCTCTGCTGCCGGTCATGGTGATATAGGGAATATCCAGTGACATTAGCTCTTCTTTGGATTCTGCCGCTCCCACGAAGCCCACCGGTGTTCCCACTACGAGGGCCGGTTTGGCCTGTCCGGTAGAGATCAACCGGCACAGGGTGAAAAGTGCCGTAGGGGCGTTGCCAATGGCAATGATACCCCCTTCTATTTTGGGGGCGCCCAGTTCCATGGCTACCATGGCCCGGGTAGTTCCCCTGGCCCGGGCGCGGTTAACTACCTCCGGATGGTTAATCAAACAATCTACTGCCACCCCCAGGGTTGCCAGGCGTTCTTTAATCAACCCGCTACGCACCATATTAACATCGGTAAGGATGGGGCGGCCTGCCCTTAAGGCAGTCAAACCGCTTTCCACGGCCCGGGGGTGAAAACGGATGAGCTGGGCACAGGAAAAATCGCCGGTGGTATGCACCACCCGCTTGACAATAGCCCTTTCCCCAGCTGGTAACACAGCCAGGCCGGGCAGATTATCTTCAATAATGCGCATGCTTTCCTGCTCTATGGCTCTGGGATCAGTAGTTAATTGCATGACTACTTACCTCCTGGATCCGTTCCATAATAATTTCCGCCAGTTTCCGGTGAGCCCCAATATTATTGGTCATGACAATATCCATTTGCGGGTAACGTGCCTGTTCTTTGGCCAGGAGGTCGGGAATGTCTTTTTTCATATGTACTCCCTGGGAGAGGAACAGGGGTACAACCACAACCCGCTCCATTCCCCTGGCCGCCATAGTGGCCAGAGCTGCCGGTAAATCCGGCTGGTTAAACTGCAACGAAGCCCCTTCCACCAGATCATAGTGGCTTTCCTGGGCTACCAGCTCCTTTAAAATATGCAGGGTTGCCTGGGCTTCCGGGAGGCGACTACCGTGGACCAAAAGAATGATACCCGTCTTCATATCATGAACATCCTTTCTTTTGACGAATTTTCTCCAGGAGCTTTTCACGAGTGGTTATTGCTCCGGCCAGCTCCGGGGGCCGGTTGATCACCACTACCGGCAAGGCCAGTTCCAGTGCCGCTGCTATCTTGGTATCGGTACCACCGACAGCCCCGCTGTTTTTGGTTACCACTACCTGTGCCTGATATTGTTTGAACAGGGCGCGATTGAGTTCCAGGCTGAAGGGTCCCTGCATGGCCACAATATCGGCAGGGCTGAGTCCCAGCTGACGGCAGCGTTGGATGACCCCGGGTTCCGGGAGTACCCGTACCACAAGCCGACACTGGTGCTGTCGGGCAGCGGCTAAAAAAATGTCCAGAGTTTTGCTACCCGTGGTCAGAAAAACTACCTTTCCCAAACGTACAGCTTCCAGAGCAGCTTCCTCATAATTAACGGTACAATGGATCAAGGGGTGATCGGGCAAATTGGTTTCCGCTCGCTGGTAGCGCAGGTAAGGGATGCGTGTCTGGGCACAGGCCTGGCGGGCAATTTCCGAGACCCGCTGGGCGTAGGGGTGGGTGGCATCAACTAAAAGCTCAATGCGGCGTTTTTTGATCAGGGCAACCATTTCGTCCAGCGCCAGGGGACCGGTAATGATCTCGGCGCCGTGCCGGGCCAGCAGTTCTCCGCCGTACGGCGTGGCTGCCGAGGCCAGCACGGTGTAACCGCAGGCTACCAGGTCCTGTACGATCAGGCGCCCGTCGGCGGTACCGCACAAGACCAGAATCATAGGGTATATCCCCTGGGTGTGACCAGAAAATTGCCCATTCTTTGGGTCTGGTTGTTGCCAATGATCACTATGCTAAACATATCAATGGGGTAGTCCAGCAGGTGTTCCAAATCCGTTATCACTACATCTTCCCCCTTCCGGTAAGCATTGCGCACAATCCCCACCGGTGTATAGGCCTTTTTATACCGCAACATGAGCTCCCTGGCCCGAATGATTTGGGATGTTCTTTTATGGCTGGCCGGATTGTACAAGACTACCACAAAGTCCCCCTGGGCGGCCAGTACCAGTCTTTTCTCAATTACTTCCCAGGGAGTGAGCAGGTCGCTTAAGCTCACCACCACAAAGTCGTGCATTAATGGTGCCCCCAGCAGGGCAGCCGCAGCGGTGGCGGAAGTGATGCCGGGGATGATCTCTACCTCGACCCGGTCTAAAAGATTTTCCCGCTGTAAAAGTTCCAAAGCCAGTCCGGCCATACCATAAACCCCCGGATCTCCGCTGGATACCAGGGCCACCTTTTGTCCTTCCCTGGCCCGCTGAATGGCTTCGCGGCAGCGATCAACTTCCCGGGTCATACCGGTACTGATGATTTTTTTCCCTTCCACCAGGGGGGCAATAAGTTGAATATACGTTTTATATCCGACAACGAGCTCGGCTTCTCGCAGGGCCCTCAGTGCTCTCGGACTTAAATGTTCGGCACTTCCCGGGCCCGTTCCCACCACCCAGAGCTTTCCTCGGCTAAGGCTACTGTAACGCCCTCCCGGCTGGTCTTGCGTAAAATCAATTGGGCCTGGGGAGCAGCTGCCAGCAGGGCAACCGGTTCGCATACACCACCAACTCCTATTTTCTCCTGGACAAATGATGAATAATAAAGGTCAGGCTTTTGAATAAAAATGGAGTGAATTTGTTCCCTGGTGAAGCTCAGCAGGGGAACACCCATTTCCTGGGCAACTAATTGCAGGCTCCGTTCTTGTGCCCGCAAATCCACCGTCGCCAGTGCCCGCAGGCTGGCCGGACTGCGCCGGGCAAGCTCCAGGGCATGCAAAAGAGCTCGTCTGACCCTTTCCGGGGCTATTTCCCTGCGACAGCCTATGCCGGCTACCAGGTTACGCGGCCTCAAGAAAAGGGTCTTTTCATGGGGCAACGACATCACGCGGTTGGTGATTACCACCAGCCACCCTTGCAGCCGGGTGGTGGGCAAGTCTTCCCAGGGGATTAACTGCAAGCCCGGGCCCTCAGTCAAGGGGAGGAGTGGTTCGCTGCAAAGGGTAACCGTCTCGCCGCTGACCAGGGCGGCATTCACCTGTTTTACGGCGGTGAATGGTTCCATGGCCAGGGCATATTTGCGGGCCAGAACGTCCACCGCGGGCAGGCCGTGTACGTCGGTAGCAGTGGTGATCACCGCCACCGCCTGGAGAGCCCCGGCCAGCTGTTGGGCCAGCTCATTGGCTCCTCCCAGATGACCGCTTAAAGTGCTGATGACGAACTGTCCCCTTTCATCCATGACCACTACAGCCGGATCGGAGCGCTTATCCCTGATCAGGGGAGCAAGCAACCTCACCACAATGCCCAGGGCCATGATAAAGACCAGTCCCTGGCACCGGTAGAATTCCTCCGCCACCACCCGGGACACCGGACCGGTAAAGGGTTCCCCCTCCCCCGGGAAACGGGCGGGCCTGAACATGCGCACCTGGTGCCCCGCTTGCTGTAAATGCCGGGATACCTTTGCCGCCAGGTCGATACCGTTTTTGGTAATGGCGAATACGGCAACGTTCATGTCCTGCTACTCCGGTAACCATGGCAGAATTGGGGGTCATAGAGCTGCGACAACTGGTAGGGGGAGTTGAAGACATCTCCTACCAGCACCAGGGCGGTGCGGGTGATGCCTGCTTCCTTGACTTGATCAGCGATATCGGCCAGCGTACCCCGCAACAACCGTTCCTCGGGCCAGGAGGCTTTTTCCACTACCAGCGCCGGGGTTTGGGGGGTATAACCTCCGGCAAGCAGGTCTTTAACTACCTGATCCATCTGGTGTACGGAAAGAAAGATGCACATGGTGCTTTTATGCCGCGCCAGCTCCTTTAGTTTTTCCCGCTCGGGTACCGGGGTGCGCCCTTCCAGCCGGGTAAGGATCACGGTTTGGGTTACCCCCGGCAGGGTCAGTTCGTGGGGGATGGCGGCTGCAGCAGCTAGAAAGGAGCTCACTCCCGGCACAACCTTAAAAGGTATGCCCAGGGCTGCCAGGGCATCCATTTGCTCCTGGATGGCCCCGTACAAAGCGGGGTCACCGGTATGCAGCCGGGCTACGGTTAATTGCTCCTGGTGTGCCCGGCGCATCACGGCCAGCACCTCATCCCGGGTCATGGTGGCGCTGTTGTATATCTCTACCCCGGGGCGACAGTATTCCAGTATTTTCGGATTAACCAGGGATCCGGCATAAATTACCACATCGGCTTCCTGCAACAATCTTGCTCCCTTAACGGTAATCAATTCGGGATCTCCCGGTCCGGCACCAATAAAGTAAATCAACTTTGCGTCCCCCTTGTTAACGGCCTCCCTTGTGGATGACCAGGATCGACATGTAATCAAGCTTCTGTCCGGCCAGATCGGTGACCTTCCGGCTTACCATTTGATCGGGATAACCGCAGCGGCTCACCAGGGCGGCTCGTTCGGTTAAACCCTTATCCCGTAAGAGTTCCAACACCCGATCGAAATAACGGTTTACCTTCATGAGTACCACGTTGTCAAAGCTGTCCAACACCTCTTCCAGGCGCTTTAGGTTATAGGCCGCTGGTATTACGGCCAGGTTCTCTTCCCCTGTGGCCAATGGTTCTTCAAGCGCTGCCGCACAGGCGCTCATGGCGGTGATCCCCGGAACGGTTTCCACGGGCAGGTCGGGGTAATGCTTTTGTAGATAAGCCCGGACGTATCCATAGGTGCTGTAAAACATCGGGTCACCAATGGTAACAAAAGCTACCTGCTGGCCGTCCCGCACCAGTTGGGCCACCCTATCGCCCGCCCTGGCCCAGTGTTCTTCCAGTATTTGTCGGTCGCGGGACATGGGAAAAGATAGCTCCAGGGTTTTAAACTGGCGGTTTATGGCACTGCTGATTATGGACAGGGCCAGGCTTTCCCGGTCAGCAGCCGATTTTGGTACACATACCAGATCCACTTCCTGCAAAATACGGTAAGCTTTCAAGGTGAGCAGTTCTGGATCACCGGGTCCCACGCCGATGCCGTAAAACTTGCCCGACACCCTCATCCCCCTCCTTTTGGGCACAGATGACCCACACCGGGTTTAAAGCCTGCATCAAGTGGTAATGGCCCCGGGGTACGGTGCGGGTTACGGAAACCTGCACCACCTCCGTCTGCCAGGGAAAATCGAGCAAAGTGAAGGCCTGGGTGAGTGTTTCCAGAGTCAGGGCGTTAATAATTAGCCTTCCACCGGGAGCAAGCCTGTCTGCCAACAGTTGAAGTATCTCCCGCAATTGCCCGCCGGAACCACCAATAAAAACCCGCTGGGGGACCGGGAGAGGGAGCAGCGCTTCAGGGGCACGGCCACCAACCACCTGGATATTCTTCTGGTCAAAGCGCTGTATATTTGCACGTATTAAATCCAGTGCCGCGGGATTCTGCTCCACGGCATAAACCATCCCGTTACCGATCAGCCTGGCTACTTCGATGGCTATGGAACCGGTACCACTGCCAATATCCCACACCACCTGTCCCGGGACCAGCCTGGCCTTGGCCAGGGTAACGGTGCGAATTTCTTCCTTGGTCATAGGGACATTTCCCCGCATAAACAGGTTGTCGCTAATTCCCGGAGTTACATAAGGCCAGTTGATTTTCATCAATAATCACCATGACACAATTATTTAGCTCGGAGAAATCTTTGTCGGCCAGTTCATCGGGTGTGGTTTCCAGAATCTCTTCCTCTGGATAGCCCAGGTTGCAACAACAAAAAATTTTTCTGTCTGCCATATTTCCTTTCACCAGCAGCCTGGCAATGTGGTTCGGCGGAGTTCCCGGCCCGGTGAGCAGGGCTACCTTGCCCTGGTAGCGCATGAGATTAACCAGGGCAGCCGCCGGCCTTCCGTGTGCGCTCAAGATCAATGCATCATGCCAGGGCATGGCCAGGCGGGCAAAGGCCAGCTGCACCGAACTGATTCCAGGAATTACCTCCAGTTCTTCAGGGGTGAAGTGACGCCGCAGGTAATTTAAAATCCCGTATAATCCAGGATCTCCCGAAGCTAAAACGGCTACTCCCTCCTCCCGATGTGCGCGGATAAAATCCACCATGGCCGCAAGATTATTTTTAATTACAAAAGTTTTCTGTTCATCCCGGGCCAGATAAGTCAGGTGGCGCTGACCGGCTACCAGCACCCGGGCACAAGCCAAAGCCCTTTGGGCGGCGGGTGTGAGGTAATCAAGGGTTCCCGGTCCCACGCCGATTACCCTAATGCGCGACATCCCAGTGCCCTCCCGATCTCCTGTGCCTGCCGGTCCAAACCGAGTATTGTGCCATCCAGAGCCAGCAGGACTGTCCCGATCTTTAAACGGTGGTGGACAAATTCCATGGCCCGCTGGCTGACCCGGCAGGCCAGTTGGTGATAAACAGACAGCAAATTGTGTTCGGCCAGCATATCAACCACACTTTCCGTAGTGGTAGCTTGCATAATGCGTGCGATCAGGTTCCGGTCTGCACCCATCAGGGCGGCGTAACTGGCCAATGTTTCCCGGCGGGCATCGGCAACGCGGCTGTGGGTATGAAAAATCCCGGCGGCTACCTTTATAAGCTTGCCATGGTGTCCCCAGAGCAATACGCTAGAGAAACCTTTCTGCACACAGCTTTCCAGCATAAAGCCCACGAAGTTGCTCATTTCCACCACAGCTTCAGCAGGGAATCCGTATTCTTCTACAGCTATCCGGTTGCCCATCCGACCGGGGGTAAGAACCACCTGGTGGAAGCCTGCCGCTCTGGCCATATCCAGAAGTGGTAGCAGGGAATGCTTAAAGGCTTCCTCAGACATGGGTCGTACTATGCCCGTGGTTCCCAGAATGGATATGCCTCCCACAATTCCGAGCCGGGGGTTTAAGGTACGCCTGGCCACCTGTTCTCCCCCGGGGACGCTGATGGTCAGTTCCACTCCCTGTGCGGGGGGGAGAATACTGGATACGGATGCCTTGATCATTTGCCGGGGAACGGGGTTGATGGCCGGTTCGCCTACTGCAACTGCCAGCCCCGGTTTGGTTACCCGACCCACACCGGGGCCACCGTGCAAAATGATTCCCTCCTGACCAGGGCGGGCCTCGACCACTACGGGCAGGCCATGGGTAACATCGGGATCATCACCCCCGTCTTTGATTACCACTGCCCTGGCGCCACCGGTTATTTCTTCTACCTGGTGGATGGGCACCGTTATGAGTTGTCCCAGGGGATTGAGTACCATGACCCGTTCTCGCTTCCTACCATGAAAAAGCAGCTCTGCGGCAGCCCGGGCAGCGGCGGCGGCACAGGCCCCGGTAGTAATACCGTTACGCAAAGATTTAACCACCTTATTTCCTCCTGAAAAAAACACGCCCGGCAAAAGTAGGGGCGTGCAGGTAGTCTTAACGCCTGCTATCTTTCGCGCGAAGATAGAAAGGCTCCCCGCTGGCTTTTCTCTTTCGGGTAAGGCCAGCGGAAGGGGCAGGCAGGTCTCCTGGCTCCCGGATCTTTGGACGCCCGCGCCTTCCCGGCCCAGCACTCACCAGTGACATCGGTTAAACCATGCTGTTATATTTTCACTGCTGAACAAGCATACCATCGGATGCAGCAGTTCACCAGTGAGTGCTGGGCCAGTGGCACCCTGCGGGTTCCTCCCCGGTTACAGTGGCGGGACCGCGCCGGCTTAAGCAGGGTGCTCCTGCTCCCCGGTCTTCCCTATTATCCCCTGGTGGGGACCTGCCCCACATATTTAATTAATTTTTAGCCTTCCCGGAGCTTTTCCCTGCGCTGGACCATCCGGATGTCTACTTCAACCGGTAGCCGGCAGGGCCAGCACATCTGGCAAATGCGGGAAGTAGTTCTTTCCCCCAGATATTCGCCTAAATCTTCCAGGCTGATGTTGGTGGTAATGATTACGGGAAGACGGTGGTTGACACGGTAGTTTAAAATTGAATAAAGTTTGTTTTTGGTCCATTCGGTGTAGTTATGAGCTCCCAAATCGTCCAAAAACAAAAGGGGCACTTCCCTGGCTGCGTCCATGAGATCTTTTTCTGAGTAATCTGCACTCTGACGGTGCTGGTCATAGGTGGAGCGCAAGCGATCTAGCAAATCCGGTACGATCACAAACAGTAACAGCACTTCGGCTTCCAGCAGGGCATTGGCCATACAGGCGGCCAGGAATGTTTTGCCGCTTCCCACGGGGCCGGTTATCAAAAGACCGTCAATGTGCTGGTCGTTTTTAAAATTTTGCACAAAATCTCTTGCTGCCTGAAAAGTACGCCGGGCAGATTCATAGTAAGTGATCTTGCGTTCCGGGTCTACCCGCACTCGCGAATAGTATTTAAAATTAAACTTGTCAAAGGTATGGTCACGTAAGCCCTCCGGTAATCCTGCTTCTTTAAAACGGTTGATTAGAGCCCTCTGCCTGTTACACAAGCAGGGGACAGCCACATTGTTTTTGATTACCACACCCCGATCCTGACATGCAGGACATGTCTTCACTGCCGGCATCCTTTCCAGTTAACTAAGGTATAGTGTTCTCAACAGTGCTTTCTTCCGGTCATCCACCTTTGAGGGAAGTTGTTTGCCTGTACGCCGTTTCTTAAACTGTTCATCATAGGCGTTGATTTCTTCTACGGTACGCAGGTTGTTCTTTTTCCATTCCAGAATAATACTATCGATATACTTAAAATTATGCTTGCCCATCAGGACGGCCCGGCGCAGGGCTTCCAGAACCAGTGTATGGTCCAGTTCATCGGTCCACTGGCGGATCTGTTCAACCTCCATGGGGGAAACGGGCCGTCCGAATTCCTGTTCAAAGGCCCGTATGATCAGGGCAAATTCCTGCCCCTTAGTTTCTAAAGGCCTTTTTTCCAGCAGACTGCGGGTCCGCTCAATTTCCTTAACCCTTATGCTGGCCCAGATCTCCGACAGCTTTTCCAAAAGGGGCTCAAAGTCATAGCCACTTAAAATCTGGTCTTTACTTTCATCATAATACTGGGTGATAGCTAGAACTTCCTTTTCCATGAGCCTGTTTAGATTTTGTTGTACCCGGGTTACGTCCTGGGCCGTGCATGCGGCCAGGGTGGAGGCAGAAGGAAATAAATTTTTTTCTTCCACTTGTAACCGGAGAAGCTGAATGAGCAGGATCATTTCTTCATCATTTATATCCAGGTGACGGTATAAGCGGAGCAAAAGATTCGGGATGGTAGTAGTGCCCTGGAGTAAAAGGTCGGCACCAAAGGCAGCGGTAATGTTGCCCTCCCGGTATCTTTTCACCGTTCTGCCATTCATCATGCTCTTCCTCCCCGCTTAGTGAATATTTTATGGTAAGGGAGGAAGTTTGTCCAGGCAAAAAAAAGCCGCTAAACAGGACAAGGTTGGCGAGAAGTAAAGGTATACACCGTTAAACCCATTTCTTCTAACAGTAAAAGGGCCTCGCCGGTATGGGCTCCCAGCTCACAAAGCCGGTGGGCATCGGAGCCCACGGTGAATATTTTGATCCCACATTCCTGGGCCTGCAAAAGGATATCCCTGCTGGGGTGAAATTCAGCGAGCCCTCGCCGCAGGCTGGAAGTGTTCACTTCCAACCCCATATTCCGGTGAGCCATTTCCCTGAAGATCGGTTCGATCATTCCTTTATGGGCGGTCTTAAGGGTCGTACCCAGAATCGTCTCCCCGTGGCGGCGGTAAAGGTCCAGGTGGCCGATACAGTCAAAGAGGTTGCTCTGCACGGCTTCTTTCAGGACTTGAAAGTACTTTCCACACACCTCTTCGGCATTATGGGAGGAGAAATACCGCCGGCTTTCCTGCCAGGAAGATATGGACTGGTGTTCAAGGCAATGGACGGAACCAAGCACGAAATCAAAGGGATAGTTCTTTAATATTTTTTCAATCTTTTCCTCACAGCCTCGTTCATAACCAACTTCCAAACCAGCCTTTATTTTTAGTTCCCGGCTGTTCAGTTGACTACGGGCTTCCTCAATGTCATGGAAATAACAATCAAGCCAGCTTAAATCCTCCATGGGGTGAAGCTTCCCTTTTACCCGCACGAACCAGTCCAGCTGGCGCCGTACCGGGTCCACCTCCAGGTGGGGGGTAAAGCAAATCTCCTTTAACCCCAGGTTCAAGGCCTGCTGGCAGTACGCCAGAATACTGTAATCCTCCGCATCTATGGAATAACCGGGGTGGACGTGGTAGTCCAAACGGGGTTTCATTTAAATTATCTCCACTCCCAGAACCGTTTCCATTTGTTTCAGCGCCCACCGGTGGGCCTCATCATCAAAGCTGGCCACTCCCCGGGTATACACAACCGTCCGGTAATCCCGGTTGCGCAATTCTTCTACCGTATATAATACGCAGATATTGGTACAAACTCCCACAACATGAACAGCTGCTGGATTCAAATCTTCCAATATTTTACTTAAATTAGTACGGAAGAAGCCACTGAAACGGGTTTTCGGCACTTTAATGGCAAAAGGGTATTCCTCCACCAGTGTTGCCAGTTCATCAATGAGCTCTGCTCCCCGGGTGCCATAAACACAGTGAACGGGAAAACGTAAGAACTCCAGATCTTCGGGATCATGGGCGTCCATAACAAAAATTACCGGTTCCTTTTGCGCCATGAATTCTTTTACCTTTTCCACGACAAAAGGAACAATTTCCCTGCCCTTCTCACCGCAATTCAGTGCCCCACCGGTGTCAATGAAATCCTTGAGCATGTCTATGACTATTAAAACGTTACGGGACATAGGATCACTCCTTTTTTCAAAAGACCATAGCAATCATTCTTTTTAGCCAAGCCGCAAAGCTAATAATATTTTAGCACATCTTACTAACCACCGGTAACTTTTTAAGTGACCTGGACGGCTGTACCACTGGCGGTGACCATGAGCATACCTTCCCGGATTACTTCATAATCAAGGTCAATACCGACCACCGCGTTGGCCCCTAAACGGCGGGCCTGGGTGGCCATTTCCTCCAGGGCAATCTGGCGGGCCTGGGAGAGTTTGGCCTCATAAGCGCCGGAACGCCCACCCACAATATCGGTAATGGTAGCAAACAGATCCCGCACTATGTTGGCACCCATAATTGCTTCTCCGGTCACGATGCCCAGGTAAGCTAAAATTTTTTTCCCTTCCACGTTTGGAGTGGTGGTTAAAATCACATGGCAGACCTCCTCAATAAAGGGCATATAAATAAAGCAGTGCCCGTGTCAAATTGATTTTTTTGTACATTAATATTCTCTGTAAGATATTCTTTATCCTTCCTCCAACCAGAAAGTGCACGCCATATATCAATTTTAAGGAAAATTGACGGGTAATTCTGGATTCTGGACTAACTATTGCCCGTAAAGGGCTGATTATGTTATTTTTATTTTTGCCAGGGCCTGTTATTGCGGACAGGTGTGTTTTCTACAGCATGCAATCTTGTGGAACTGGAAAAAATAGAACGTATATATCCTGAAAAAGGAGTGATCAAAGTGACGTTAAGATTGGGTATTAACGGCTTTGGGCGCATCGGACGCAATGTTTACCGGGCAGCACTGAACCATCCAGAGTTGGAAGTTGTGGCTGTGAACGACCTTACTGATGCCAGGACTCTGGCCCATTTGCTCAAATACGATTCCGTGCACGGGATCTGGCAGGGCGAGGTGGAAGCAGTTGATGACGGTTTTATTGTTAATGGCAAAAAAGTGAGGGTGCTGGCGGAGAAAGATCCCGGTAAATTGCCCTGGGGGGAACTGGGTGTGGATATTGTAGTGGAATCCACCGGTCGTTTTACCGCCCGGGAAGATGCCGCCAAACACCTGGAAGGCGGAGCGAAAAAGGTGCTGATCAGTGCTCCAGCCAAGAATGAAGATATTACCATTGTCATGGGCGTAAACGAGGATAAATATGACCCCGCCCGTCATCATGTTATTTCTTGCGCTTCTTGCACCACCAACTGCCTGGCTCCCGTGGCCAAGGTACTGCACAAACGGTTCGGCATTGTCCGCGGTTTGATGACTACGGTTCATTCCTACACCAACGACCAGCAGATCCTGGATCTGCCACATAAGGATTTACGACGTGCCCGGGCAGCCGCCCTGTCTATTATTCCCACCACCACCGGTGCTGCCAAAGCAGTGGCTCTGGTCCTGCCCGAATTAAAAGGCAAACTTAACGGCATGGCCATGCGTGTGCCTACGCCCAATGTTTCCGTAGTGGACCTGGTGGCGGAGCTGGCCAGGCCTACCAGCAAGGAAGAAATCAATGCCGTTTTACAGGAGGCGGCCCGGGGAGAGCTTAAAGGAATCCTTGATTACTGTGAAGCACCCCTGGTTTCCCGGGATTTCAACGGTAATCCCCATTCGTCAATTGTGGATGCCCTCTCCACCATGGTCATTGACGGTATTCTGGCTAAAGTGGTAGCCTGGTATGATAACGAGTGGGGCTATTCCAACCGGGTGGTTGATACCGCTCTCTATGTGTCCCGGCAGGGCTTTTAAGTCAGTTTTATTATAGGGGCGCTCAGACCTCTCCCCCTATCATACAGCAAAAACCCCCACCTTTTCGGGCGGGGGTTAACTCTTTTTTATTCCACTTTCGGCCGCGGGTAAAGACCGGACCTTTCCACAATTTCGGGCACCACTTCTTCCCAGGCAATGGCCATGATGTGCACGCCATGTACTCCGGGAATATTGCGGATATGTTTGATTTGCTCGATACAGATCTCAATCCCTTCCCGCTTGGGATCCTCTGCTTTTTTCAGTCTTTCGACGATATCATCGGGTACAATCATACCCGAGACGCTGGTTTGCAGGTATTTTGCTGCCCGCCAGCTTTTCAGCGGAGTAACTCCGGCCAGGATGTGTACCCGCTCGTGAATACCCCTTTCCCGGACCATCTCCATGAAGCGCTCAAAACGTTCCATATCAAAAATGCACTGGGTCTGGATAAACTCTGCCCCGGCCTCTACTTTTTTCTCCAGCCGGGCCACCCGGAACTCAAAGGGATCGGCAAAGGGGTTGGCCACCGCTCCGATGAAGAAACGGGGTTCGTGCTCTTTAATGGGTTCACCAGAGAAGAAAAGCTTTTCGTCCCGCATACGGCGCATCAAATAGATCAACTGTATGGAGTCGATATCGTAGACATTCTTGGCCGAGGGTTCGTTACCGAACTTTTGATGGTCCCCGGACAGGCAAAGCAGGTTTCTGATCCCCAAACTGTAGGCTCCCAAAAGGTCACTTTGGATGGCAATGCGGTTTCTATCCCGGCAGGTCATTTGCACAATTGGCTCCAGGCCGCAGTCACGAATATGCACGGCGGCGGCAATGCTGGAGAGCCGCACGATGGCAGTCTGACAGTCGGTGATATTGGTGGCGTCAACGTAATTCTTCAACATGTGCGCATGGTGGCGAATACCATGGGCAGAGGCATGCTTGGGCGGCCCGATTTCCGCAGTCACCGCAAAGTGGCCGCTGTCAAGGAGCTTTTGCAGTTTGCTTTCTGTTTTCACCCGATCATCACATCCTCCCTGATAGCTTTACGCGGCCCTCCGTCACGGGACTTGGACCAATCTTTGGGTGGCTGAATTTCCATAAGCTTATCCAGCCTGCCCAGAGCTTTCATGCGGTCGTAGATCAGTTGCCATGCACAATCCACATCCTTGCTGATCTCGCATTTGCCGTACTGGGAACCGCCACAGGGACCGTTTAAAATGCTCTTGGAACAACGGATGATGGGACAGATGCCGCCGGTGCGGTGCAGCACGCAGTCACCGCAGAGGCCGCACTTTTCTTCCCACACGCCATGGACCTTGGAACCACCGATAAACTTGGTATCAAGGGCAGGTACCACCCACTTATCATGATACCGCTCGGCAATGTACTGCACGCCTACACCGCAGGCGAGGGAAATAATGGCATCAACATCTTTAACCAGATTGTCCATCGTAGCGATATATTCCGGGTCGCACTGTCTGGTGGCAACATAAGTTACCGTTTCAAGAGGATTGTCCTGTAACCGGCGCATGATGCGCAGAGCTGCGGCTAATATTTCAGTTTCCTTTTCACCCCCGGCCAGACAGACGGTCACACAACCAGCACAGCCAACCAGGAGAACTTTTTTGCAGTCGGCAATCATTTCGGCAATATCTTTAATTGGCTTTTGTTGTGCTATGATCATGCCACATCACCTTCTTTCTCCATGGTCCCCGCACTTTGTTTTTTAAGGGGGCTGGGTCCCAACCGGCGGACACGTTCGGTCATCTCGTTGGCTATTTCCGCAAAACGAGGCCCCATAGCCGCGGAAAGGTTGTACATTTCCAGGCGTTCCCCACCCAGCCCGATTTCATCGAGCAGCTTTTTGACTGCGTTTACCCGTTTCCTGGCCCGATAGTTTCCTTTCTGGAAGTGGCAGTCACCTTCCATACAGCCGGCCACAAATACTCCGTCGGCACCGTCTTCAAATGCCTGCAGGAGCACCCGGTGATCAATGGTACCCGAGCAGGGCATTTCCACAATTCTAATGTTGGGCACATATTGCAATCGCATCGAACCTGCCAGGTCCGCCGCTGAGTAAGCTCAGTAGTGGCAGCAAAAGGCCACAATTTTCGGCTCAAATTCTCCCACTGGGTTACACCTCCCTGAATAAAGCTCTGCTCATGGCCATTTGCATGCGGTCTTTATAGCCCTGGAGGGTAATGGCCTTGTTGGGACACTCTCCGGCGCAGGTACCACAGCCCTGGCAGAGTAGCGGTTCAATCTCGGCAGCGTAATTTCTAATTTTGGGGGCATTATATGGACAAAGCCGTACGCAGGTCAGGCAGGCCGCGCACTTGTCCTGTTGAACCACAGCCACAACACCGTGGGATTCCAGCTGATCCTTGCCGAGAATAGTAGAAGCCCTGCCCGCGGCTGCTTTGGCCTGGGCTATATTTTCCTCCAGGTTCTTCGGTCCATGGGCCAAGCCGGCCATGAAAATGCCTTCAGAAGTAAAGTCCACCGGTCGTAACTTCATATGGGCTTCCAGGAAGAAGCCATCTTCGTTCAAAGGCACTTTAAAGAGCTGGCTTAGCTGGCGGTTGCTTTCCGGAGCTACAATGGCCGATGCCAGTCCGATTACATCGGCGTCAATGACTACCGGTACACCCAGGACGTGATCGGTAACGGTAACCTTGAGGGCGCTGTCTCCCTTTTCAACCAGCGGTTTGTTTGCGGAGTCGTAACGGATGAAGACCACACCCTTACGGCGGGCTTCCAGGTAATAATCCTCTAAAAAGCCATAGGTGCGGATATCACGGTAGAGCACAAATACATTTACTGCGGGGTTCTTTTCCTTAAGCTTTAAAGCCAGTTTGACGGATTTGGCACAGCATACCCGGCTGCAGTAGGGGCGCTGGGGCTCCCGGGATCCGACGCACTGGATGAGCACAAAAGTCCTGGCGTTCTCAATGCGCGGGTCTCCCCCTGCCAGGGCTTCCTCCAGCTCCAGCTGGGTAAATACCCGGTCACTTTCACCATAAAGGTACTCGGTGGGCTTGTATTCTTCACCGCCGATGGCGATAATGGCCACGCCATGCTGTACTTCCTGACCGTCCGTCAGGGTGGTGACGAAATTGCCCACATAACCGGCCACTGCTTGCACTTCCGTACCGACATGAACCTGGATGTTGGGGTGTGTCGTTACTCTGGCAATAAGATCGCTTAAGAAGGACGGTATATCTTCGCCCTTTAAACCCTGCTTAATACGCCGGGCCACGCCGCCCAATTGCTGCTCTTTTTCCACCAGGTGTACCCGGTAGCCCAAATCGGCTAAGGAAAGGGCACTGGTCATGCCTGATACGCCGCCGCCGATGACCAGGGCAACCTTGGTCACACCGGCCGAAACCTGCGGAATCGGCTCCAGAAGGGCAGCTTTGGCTACTACCATTTTCACCAGGTCCTTGGCCTTTTCAGTGGCTTTTTCTGGTTCATGCATGTGTACCCAGGAACACTGGTCACGGATGTTGGCCATTTCAAACAATGCCCGGTTTAACCCGGCTTCCCGGACGGTTTCCTGGAAGAGGGGCTTGTGGGTTCGCGGACTGCACGAGGCCACAACCACCCGGTTCAGGTCGTATTCTTCAATGATTTGTTTCATGGCCGCCTGACTGTCCTGGGAGCAGGCATAGAGATATTCGCCGGCATAAACCACGTTGGGCAAATTCTTGGCCATTTCCACCACTTCGGGTACCTTGACCACACCGCCAATGTTCACGCCGCAGTGGCAGACAAAAACACCAATACGTGGTGGCTGCCCGCTGACGTCCTTTTCCGGTGGAAATTCCTTTTCCTTCACCAGGGTACCCCGGGCTTCCGCCAGGAGGCTGGCCGAAGCACCGGCAGCGGCACTGGCCTGCATTACCGTTTCAGGGATGTCCTTGGGTCCGCTGAAGGCACCGGCTACGAAAATGCCCGGTTTGTTTGTCCCTACCCCGGTAAGGGGAGCGGGCTCCGCAAACCCGTACTCGTTCATCGTAAGCCCGAGCTTCCGGCCCAGTTCCTTTATGCTGGATGAGGGTTCAAGGCCGATGGACAGCACAACCAGATCGAATTCTTCTTCACAGATGCTGCCGTCTTCCTGAGCATAACGAATGCGTAAATTTTTGCTTTCGTCTTCCACTTCCGAAATTTCATAAGTCCGTGAACGAATGAACCTAACCCCTTGTTCATTCCTGGCTCGCTCGTAGTACTTCTCAAAGCCCTTGCCATAGGTGCGCATGTCCATGTAGAAAATGGTGATTTCCAGGGGTTCTTTACTGTGTTCCCTGGCTATGACTGCTTCCTTGATGGCATACATGCAGCATACCGAGGAGCAGTAACCGTGCTCCACCCGGCAGTTACGGGAACCCACGCACTGAATCCAGGCAATGCGCCGGGGTTCTTTTTTATCGTAGGGCCTGACCAGGTGACCCTGGAAGGGACCGGAAGCGCTTAGAATGCGTTCAAATTCCAGGCTGGTCAAAACATTGGGATATCTGCCGTAACCATAATAGGCCAGCTTGGAAGCGTCGAATTTTTCAAAGCCCGGGCAGAGGACCACGGCCCCTACCTTCAGCTCAATGGTTTCCTCTTCCATGGAATGGTCGATGGCTCCGGCCTGGCAGGCTTCCTCGCAGGCACCGCACTCGATACAGTTTTCCTTGTCAATGACATAGGCGTTGGGAAAGGCCTGGGCGTAGGGCTTATAGATGGCCTTGCGCTCACCGATCCCCTGGTCGAACTCCGAAGGGACATCGATGGGGCAGGCCTCGGCGCATTCGCCGCATCCCTTACATTTGTCCACGTCCACGTAGCGTGGGCGTTGACGGATGGTCACGGTGAAATTACCCGGCTCACCCTGCACATCCACCACATCGGCGCAGGTATAAGTTTTGATATTCAAGTGACGGCCGCATTCCACCAGCTTGGGGGAAAGGATACACATGGAACAGTCATTGGTGGGAAAAGTTTTATCCAGCATAGGCATTGTGCCGCCAATGGCCGGAGAACCTTCCACCAGGTAGACGTAATAGCCTGATTCGGCCAGATCCAGGGAGGCCTGGATGCCGGCGATACCCGCCCCCACCACCAGTACCGACCCTGTTTTCTCAGCACTCATTAGACATCACACCCGTCCTTTCGAAAATGAGGTGCTTAATGCCTACCCCGGCCGGCAAAGGGCTTAGCCTTGCCGGCGGTAGAGGCAAGTCTTTTCGGCATAGCCTAAGCTTTAGGCTTTTTCCCGGGCATGACTAAGGCTCTTTCGACAATGCTGCATA
This sequence comes from Desulfovirgula sp., assembly GCA_020725525.1. Lineage (GTDB taxonomy): Bacteria > Bacillota > Desulfotomaculia > Desulfotomaculales > Desulfovirgulaceae > Desulfofundulus. The sequence continues at coordinate 15,888 of DYEX01000087.1, read as the reverse complement.
CATGCTCCATTTTCATGCCCAGCTTGTAATGCTTGTTCAGGTCGTTGAACTGGTCCATGCAGTTGTGGCAGGGAATAGCCACAATTTTTGCTCCGGTAGCCAGAAGCTGGTCCACCTTTCGCCTGGCTTTGATCAAACGCTGTTCCGTATATTCGGGCATGGCCAGGGCACCGCCGCCGGCGCCGCAGCAATAGTTCCACCGGCTGTTGGGCCACATTTCCCGGAAATCCATCACCGCAGCCTTCAAAACCCGGCGCTGCGGCTCAACTACCCCTTCCTTGCGCACCAGGTTGCAGGGATCGTGGAGTGTAACCGGTTCAGGGTTCCTGGCCGGATCCAGCTTAATCCGCCCTTGCTGGATCCACTCATCCAGAACCTCCAGGATGCTGCGGATGGGGAACTGCGGTCCCTTCCAGAATGTCCGGTAACCCCAGCGTACGGAACGGAAAGCGTGGCCGCATTCGGTAACCACCAGTTCCTTGGCCTTGAGCCGCACCACTTCCTGTAGCATTGGTCCGGTAATTTTCCAGAAGTCGTCATCTCTACCACTGAAAAGGGCCAGATTGGTGGCATCCCACTTTTTGGTACTCAATGTGTAGTTGGCCCCGGCGGCATAGAATATCTTCAGGATGTTCTGCAATTCGTTAGGGTAGTACTTTACTTCCCGGGCGTTAAAGCCAAAGAGGAAGTCCGCGCCTTCTACATCGAGAGGAATGCGGTAGGCGGGGTCGTCCAGTTCAGCCTGCAGTTCTTCCTGCAGCCACTCCAGGGTTTCCAGATATTCGTCAGGCTGCACATCCATCTGGTTGCCGGACTTGATGGTGTCGTCAACCACTTTTTGCAGGAAACCGGGTGAGTCAGTGCGGAAATTGCCGCGAATGGTTCTGGTGACAGCAGCAATATTCACACACATGGGACACTCAATAGTGCACCGTTCACACATGGTGCAGTACCAGATAAAGGGATCCTTTAAAATTTCCTCCCGCATTCCCAGGATTACTTTACGCAGCATCTTGCGGGGGTCGTTGTCTGGATGAAGGTCGGAGAAGGCACAGCCTGCCGTACACATCCCGCAGGCCAGGCAATTGGCAAAGTCCAAACTTTTCATCTTTTCCGCCAACTCATCCCGAAAAGCGGGGTCCAGTTGTGCGGCCACGATCATACTCATTAATAATCCTCCCCTCTGGGCTTTTCAATTGACCATCCCACATACCACAACCCTGCCCGGCTACGCCGGCCTTCCTATCAGCCGGCGCAAGCCGGGGGGTGTTTTTTTATTCTTTCTTTATTTTTCTTTCTAATATTCGTTAGGTAACTGATTCAGCTGTGCCCGGGTGAAGACCGGACCGTCTTTACAGACGTACTTATTGCCTACGTTGCACCGCCCGCACATGCCGATGCCGCACTTCATGCGGTTTTCCAGAGACATGATGATCCGTTCCGGCGGAAAGCCCAGTTCCTCCAGCACCGGCAGGGTAAACTTAATCATTATTGGTGGGCCACAAACAACCACGTAAGCGTTTTCCGCGCTGGGGGCCACTTCCTTGGTGACTGCCGGTACAAAGCCCACCCGACCGTTCCAACCCTCCACCGGATGGTCAATGGTGGTAACCAGCTCAATGTCCGGGCGTTTTTCCCACTCAGCCAGTTCATCTTTGTAGAGCAAAAGGCCCGGATTACGCGCACCGTAAATGACGGTTAATTTACCAAAGTCTCCCCGGTGCTGAGGATGGAGAATATAGGTTACCAGAGATCTGAGAGTGGTGAAGGCAAAGCCACCGCCGATGACTACCAGGTTCTTGCCCTTAAACTCCTCTATTGGATAGCTGTTACCCAGCGGTCCCCGCACGCCCAGAATGGTACCTTCAGGGAGCTGATGGAGGGCTGTGGTCACCACGCCTACTTTGGCCACCGAGAACTTCAGGTGCCCGGGTTCTGTGGGCGAAGAGGCAATGCCGAAGGGAGCCTCCCCTACATCAAATACGGATACCTCGGCAAATTGGCCAGGCAAATATTGGAACGACTTCTCGTCTTCCTCATTTAGGAATTCCAGGGTAAAGGTATGAATAAGCTTATCCTCGGTTTCCACAAAGTTTTTAACCAGCCGCATGAGAAGCGGAAGATAGGGGTTTTTCATTGATTATCAGACCTCACTTCCGAACCCTGGATCTCCGCTAACACTTCCCGGATGTCCAGATTAACGGGGCAGTTTATAATGCACCTGCCGCAGCCCACACAAGCTATGGCGTTGAAATTGTCCACGAAGTACTTGAATTTATGCATGACCCGTTGACGGAACCGTTCCTTACCCGTCGGGCGGGGGTTATGGCCGGAACCGTGGAGGGTAAAGAGCGGAAACATGCAGGCGTCCCAATTGCGTATCCGGCAGCCTTCGTTTCCCGCAGCTTCGTCTACGATGTCAAAGCAATGGCACGTGGGACAGGTGTAAGTGCAGGCGGCACACCCCAGGCACTTCTCATGGATCAGGTCCCAGATGGGGTCGTAGAAGTTAACATCTAGCCTGGACTTTAACCCTTCCAAATTAACCTGGGAAGAGAGGGACGCACCTTCTTTCACCATCCGGGCAGCTTCCTGTGCTTCCTGGTCGGCAGCGGGCAACTCCATTCCGGAAAGCAATGCTCGACCCCGCTCCGTCAGCACCTCCACCACGTATTGGTCACCGATGTCCACCAGTAAAAGATCCAGGCCTTCGGTGGAAAAGGGGCTCCCGCCCAGGGATGTGCAAAAACAGGTGCCTGCCGGTTGATTGCACCCCAGGCCCACCAGCACGGTGTTGTTTCTTCTGGTCAGGTAGTAAGGATCCTGGTATTTGTCACTGCTAAAGACGTTGTCCAGCAGGAGAAGGCTTTTGGCGTCGCAGGGCCTTAAGCCAATGATAATTTTTTTACTTTCATCAATTTGCTCTGTTAATTGCACGCCATCGTTTTCACAGCGATAGCAGAAGAGTTTTTCCGAGCGTGGAAAAAGAACCTCTTTGGGGGGAACCCTGGTATTATTATAATTCAAGATTACCTGGTCACAGGAGCTAATTTGTTTGAAGCAGAAATAGTCACCCTCTTTTACCGGGGCAAATACCTGACAAGTCTGCATTAGCTTATTTAACCAGTTGGTCACCTGGTCCTTATTTAAAAGCAACACCTCTTTCACTTCCCTCCTTGACTAAAAATGATTGAGGGTCGATGAACTCAACGGAGCAGCCAGCGGGGGTTTTTCTTCCAGACTGACTCCGGCGGTATAACCGAACAGCTCCTGTACATCCTTCACCATTTTGTGGGTTAAGGTACGCAAATCAATGCTTGTGGGGCAGGCCCGGTCGCAGGCACCACAGTCCACGCAACGCCCGGCCAGGTGAAGTGCCCGTACGGCCTGGAAAAAGACGTTATCCTGAACATTCAGGGATGACTTGCTAAGCCACTGGGGCATGGAGCAATCTGCAAAACATTCTTCGCAGAAGCACATGGGGCAGGCCTGCCGGCAGGCATAACAGCGAATACAACGAGATAATTCCTGGATAAGGTAGGCCCGCTTTTCCGCCGGTGCCTTTGCTTCAAAACTTGCCAGGTCGCCAAAACTGTCAGCTTCCTTCACCGGAACCGGCTCACCCAACATGATATCGAACAACACCGGGTTAGGGTGCTGGCAGGTTAAACAGGAATCGTGAAGCAGTTGTTCACGGGGGACAGCTTCGCTATAGCCCTTTCCTTTTAATACGACCTGGCCGTCCTTTACTTCTGCCTCTAACAATTCCCTTCCTGCCAGCAGACGGGTTACTTTCTTGCGATCAATCATACCCTGACAGGGTACACCAATAATCACCAGTTTTTCGCGGTTGATCTGGTTTTCTTTTATGAGTTCTACTATGGAGCGGCTGTCGCAACCCTTAGCTACCACGGCCAGCTTTTCCGGCCTTTTGCGCAGGTAGGTGGCCAGGTTGTTTTCGCAGCCGTAACCCCAGACCAGCCTTTGTGCCTCCTCTGGCTGGCGGATAAAGCAGGGAGTATTGCGCAAAGGAAGACTCCCTTCTGCAAAACCCACCACCAATTCTACTTCTTTATCCTGCAGAAGTTTTTGTGCTGTTTCTTGGATCGCCTTAGTTAATTCTCGCACTTTTATAACACCCCGCCTTCTCATCCCAACCTTTATCCGTTCGTCATACACAGTGGGTTAGGACCCAATTCCCTTAGTTGGTTGGTGAAATCGCTTACCGTCTCAGCAAATTTGGCTCCTTCCGAAGCGGAAATCCAGGCCAACCGGAGCCGCTGTCGCTCAATTCCCAGTGTATCTAAAAGCCGCTGGGTGATTTTGGTGCGCCGTTCAGCATTATAATTGCCACTAACATAGTGGCAGTCTCCGGGATGTCACCCACCTACCAGCACGCCGTCAGCGCCGGCGAAAAGGGCTTTCAGTATAAATATCGGAGCAACCCTTCCAGAGCAGGGCACCCTGATGATCATCACATTCGGGGGATACTGGAACCGCAGCGACCCGGCGAGGTCGGCACCTGCGTAACTGCACCAGTTGCAAAGGAAGGCGGTGATCTTTGGTTCAAATTTGGCCTGCATTACAGTTTTTCACTCCTTTCGCACCCTTAGGAAAGGCCGTTTTTCATCCAGCCAGAATCCTGTTTACTACAGGCCCCACATCCGTTTTCGCCAGTCCGGTAACCTGTTCCCGATCGGCTCCCAGGCACAACGCCAGGATCTGCATAAAGTGTAGGACGGGAATCTCGAAATTTATTTTCTTACCGCTACGCAGGAATTCCTGGGCTGTGTCAAACTGGATCAAGCAGGAGCTGCAACCTGTTACAATCAGGTCGGGATTAACCTCCTCCTTCATGGAGACAAGCTTTTTCTCAACAAGCTTGAAGGCTTTTTCCATGTCTGTGCTCCGCATGGCACCCATACCACAGCAGTCGAGCAAGCGGGTATAATAACCAACCGTAGCGCCCAAGGCCTCACACATTTCCTTCAGTACCCTGGGGTGGAAGGGATCTTCTTCCTTATCGTAATAAACTTTGCTTGGCCAGAGGGTATGGCAGCCGGGCTGAAGGGCCACTGTGAGGCCGTCGAGTCTATGTTTGAGGGCTTCCCTGATCCTGTCAGGCCCGAGCTCGTGGTAGAGATAGTAGTGGGCGAGCCTCACTTTACTGGTCCCCTTGTATTCCCTGCCGATCTTCTTAAGAATCTCGTTGACACTGGCCTTTACTTCGGGGTTGATATCCATCTTGTACTTTGATTCGGCCAGGCTCCCGTAACAGCTGCCGCATACGGTGAGTATATCCAGGCCCTTTTCCTCGGCAATGGTATGGTTTCTAGCTCCTACGGCACACCAGCCCACCACGTCTACGGAGGGCATCGTCCCCCAACTGGGACAGCACGACTGTCCTTCAAGGTTGTCCAATTCAATCCCCAGAGCTGGAAACGCATACCGTACCGCCTGTTCAAGATCAGGCCTGTTAAATGCCGTGTTGCAGCCGACAAAAAACCCTACCTTCATTGGCTACACCTCGCAAGTTTCAGTTACGTCTGACTCGCCCATGGGGATGATCCCCAGGTCGGCCAGGGCTGTTTGCCGTATAATCGCCTGCAGTTCTTTTAAAGCTTCCAGGTTCGCAACCGTGGAGGGCGGCTTATCCGGCAGGCCGACTTTTGCCCGTGTGCTTCCGGCTCCCGCCAGATAAACGGCATGACCGGTATCGTAAAGCGACTTAAGACCTTCAATTGAAAGGGTAGGCAGGGCAAATTCCCTTATGGCCACCCGACGCATGGCCTGGATAATTTCGAAGGGGTTAACCTCCCGTGGACACACTTCGGTGCAGCGGTTACAGGACTGGCAGGCCCAAATGGATGAATCGTCCAGCAGCGCGTCACGTAACCCGAGGAGAATCGCGTGAATAACCCGCTTGTTAAAAAAGGAAAAACCAGCCAGCACCATGGGGCAGGCGGCGGCGCACTTGGCGCACTGGATGCACTCCAGCAACTCCTCGCCGCCCAGCTCTTTTATCTCGTTAACTAGACCGGGATCGCCTTCAGAGAGATTGATAACCCCTGTTGCTACTTGAACGTTAGACACTCGTACCACCCCCGAACTCAGCAGGCTAAAGCTTTAATCTGCGCGTGGATCTGCGCGTTGGTGAAGCCGTGCAACGTGATGACTCCCGACGGGCAGGCCGCCGCGCATACGCCGCAGCCGGCACACAGGGCTTCGTCAATTTTAGCCCGCAGCCTTCCTTTATCCTCCACCAGCCTGATGGCCGAGTACGGACACAGTTGCACGCAAGTACCGCAGCCGGCGCACTTCCTCTGGTTCACTTCCGAAATCAGCGGCTCTACAACTACCTTGCCTAAGGTAAGGGGCACTGCGGCCGCCGAAGAAGCAGCCCGCGCCTGGGACACTGATTCGGGAATGTCTTTGGGACCCTGCGCACAACCGGCGATGTAAATGCCCTTCACCGGCGTTTCCACCGGGTAGAGCTTGGTGTGCATCTCCTTCAAGAACCCTTCGCTGCCGCACGTAATACCCAGCTTCCGGCCAAGTTCTTCGAGGCCCGGAGCAGGTTCGACGGCTGTGGCCAGGACCACCAAATCGGCCTCCAATTCTACGGGTGCACCCAGGTCTACATCATAAGCACGCACCCTTAACCTGTCGCCTGGTAGCTCATCAACCGCGCCGACGCGGCCGCGAAGCATCTTGATGCCGAGATCGCGGCAGTAGTTGTAGTACTCCTCGAAGTCTTTACCGCCGGTGCGCACATCAATAAAGAAGATGTAAATATTAGTATCGGGGTACTTCTCTTTGATCAACCGGGCTTCCTTAAGCATATACATGCAGCAGACCTTGGAGCAATAGGTATGGTACCTCTTATCCCTGCTGCCAACACAGGAGATAAAGGCGATGGTCTTGGGCTTTTCACCGTCCGACGGGCGGTGAAAATGACCTTCTGTGGGGCCGGTGGCCGATAGGATGCGCTCGAGTTGCATGGCCGTTATAACGTTGGGCGATTGCGGCGAATACTCTTTGAACGGCGCTTTGTCCATCACCTTGTAACCGGTAGCCACGATGATGGTGCCAACGTTGAGCTCGACGATTTCGCCTTCCGGGTTATACTCTCTCGAACGGTCACACGCACCGGTTTTGCATGCTTTCTCACACGGGGCAAGGATGGGCTCGCCAGTCTTGGAGTGGATCCTCGGCTTGGTACCGATAGTACGCTTCGCGCAGCTAAGGCAGTGTTCGATATCCACAACCGCCCGTTTCGGTACCGCCTGCGGAAACTCAATATAAATGGCCTTGCGGTTATCCATGCCCTCGTTGAACTCGTTGGGCACCTTGGCCGGGCAGGCATTCACGCAGTCGCCGCACCCGGTACACTTATCCCAGTCAATGTACGTCTGTTTCTTTCTTACCTTCACTTTGAAGTTGCCGATGGAGCCTTCCACGGATTCCACTTCGGAGTAGGTCAGAAGTTCAATATTCGGATGGGTTCCCACCTGCACCATGATGGGGGTCAGGATACAGGCCGAACAGTCATTGGTGGGGAAGGTCTTATCAAGCTTGGCCATGTTGCCCCCCACGGACGGGTTTTTCTCTACCAGGTAGACTTTATAACCCATATTGGCCAGATCGAGCGCGGCAAACATTCCGGCGACGCCACCGCCAACGACCATCGACGCACGCGTTACCTCCACAAACCTGTCATCCAGTGGCTCCAGGAAAGCGGCCTTCGCTACGGCGCTGGCAACCAGTTTCTTCGCTTTGGCGGTGGCACCTTCCTTGTCGTGCCAGTGCGGCCAGCTATCCTGGTCACGGATGTTCGCCATTTCGAAGAGGTACTTGTTGAGGCCCCCGTCTTCCACTGACTTACGGAAGATTGGTTCGTGTGTGCGCGGAGTGCAAGCTGCCACCACCACCCGGTCAATAAGGCCGTTCCTAATATCCTGTTTAATTAATTCCTGACCCGGGTCCGAACACATGAAAAGATAGTCCCGTGCAAGCACTACCCCGGGGAGCTTCTCGGCGTATTTTCTAACCTCTTCGACATTCACAGCGCCAGCGATATTCTCGCCGCAATGGCAGATGTAGACGCCAATCCTAGGCACTATATCCCCTCCCGAAAGAGAACAAAATAAAGAGCACGTTGCGACTTGTGTTTTACATTACCTTCAGGTCAGTGGCGCAGGCATTGGGATAAGCCTGTACATAAAAGCGGTGTGGCCATTTTGTGAATGTCAAAAATATAATTCTTCGAAAGACCTTGCAAATCCTGCAATTGACCTGAAAAATATTTTTTCAAAACAAACCTAGGGGAAAACGGCCAACGAACGACCGCTTTCCCCTTTTGAGGCCGTGCCCTTACCGCTGTCTGAAGGTCTTTAAGAAGGAATCGCAATAAATGTCCTTGTTCAGGAGGATATTGGCGGCAGCCACGGCATCCAGCAATTCCTGGTCCTCCACGTCGGCTATGGCCGAATCCAGCCCCACAGCCATGCACATAATTAGGAAGGTCCGGTTGATTAGATGCCGGTTGGTGCAACGCTGGGAGGAGTTGCTGAGGCCCAGGGTGGTCCGGGGTGGTGGATCGGCCAGCGTCTTGATCTGACGGATGGCTTCCAATACTTCGGGACCGTGGTCCTGAGCAACATTGCAGGGCAGCATCAAGGGATCAATGTACAGGTCTTCCATGGGGATGCCATGGGCGTCGGCATTAACCACAATTTCCATGGCCAGGGCCACCCGGTCGGCGGCACTCTTGGGTACGCCCTTTTCATTCATGGCCAGACCAATGATGGCTGCATTATATTTTTTGGCCATGGGGAAATAAATGTCCATCTTCCACTGGTCGGCACTGGTAGAGTTGATCATGGCCTTGCCTTTGTGCACGGCCAAACCGGCCTCAATGGCTTCCGGGTTGGTCGAGTCAATGCAGCAGGGCAGAGGTACAGTTTCCTGAGCGACCTTAACCAGCCACTCCATTACCGCCGGTTGATCCTTGGGCTCCACGGTGGGGCCGGTGTTAATGTCCAGGTACGCGGCACAGTTTTCATACTGGCGCTTTGCCCAGTACCGGATGGGTTCCGGGTCCTTGTTTAAAATGGCTTCCCGGATATCTTTAAACATTCCGTTGATCCGCTCGCCAATAAGGATCATATTTGACACCTTCCTTTTTTAATTTAATAGGCATTGGATTGCATCATTTTGTCAATGTGAGCCCGGAACTGTTTCAGAGCTTCCGGGTGCCGCATGACAAACAGGGACCCACCCGCCTGGGCAAAAGCCACGGCAGTGATTACTTCCCACAGGATGGCCCGGCGTTCCTGGTTCCCCCATTCCGGCGCCTCCTCAGTGGTGCTCTTGGCCTCCTTGGTTTTCCAAACTTCCTGGCCCAGCAGGCAGATGACCGGCATGGCCATCATTTTATCGCCCGTAAGGGCACCGATGCGGGTCCGTTCCATGATGGAGTAGGCATATTCAATACCGTAACCCAGGGCACCCACCGAAGGGTCAATGACAATGCGGTTGGCAGTCAGGTTCATTTCCGTAATTAATATGTTCAACTGCTTTTCCAGGTTGATGTCCAGGGGGCTGGAAGCAATGATGTTATGACCGTGCACCATGCAGGCAGCAGTAATGGTTTTGTAATTTTCCTGGGTGGCACAACCCAGGAGGTAGTTCCTACCGGACAGGGCTTCGGCCACTTTTTCCAGCACCTGGGCATCTTTTTCTTCCACACCGCAGCCAAGGATGATCAAGGGCACATTTACGGCATCGGCCACCGCCTTGGCCACCTGAGCACATTCCTCCGGACTGGTGTTTTTATTGTCCGGATGGGCACTGACCAGGGTCAGGCAGACCAGGTCCGCCCCGTATTCGACACACTTTTTCGCCCAGGCTACGGGATCGTTTAGTACCCCGGCGTAGGCACTGGTCAGAATATCCGGCCAACCGGTGGGTTCCATATCCCAGACTTCCAGGGCCACCGCAGGCCGGTTGGGCATTTCTCCCTCGAAGTGCAGGAAGGGCAGGGTACTCTCACCCCCGATTTTAACGATGTTGGGCTCGGTTCCCAAAACCACTTCCGCAACGTTGTTGGTCCATCTTTCTTTGGCTATGGTAACAGCCATGATAGACGCTCCTTTCTCTTAGTAAGTAAATGCGGGTTACTAGAGGATAGCGGTTTTGCGCATTACTTCGGTAACGGCTGCCACTACCGGGGAATCGTCAGGTAGTTGGACCAGCGGCTTACCATGCAAATCATACTGAAATACCTGCTCATCCCTCGGAATGGTACCAACGAACTCGAGACCGGTTTTTTTGATTTCGTCCTCCAGGGCCCCCACTGAGCCATCGGCGACTTTGGTTACCACCAGGTACATATTTTTTATCTCCAGGGCCAGGGACTCTACCAGTTCTCTTACCCGCCCGGCCGAGCGGATACCCCGGGCGCTGGCATCGCTGGTTATAAAGAGGATGTCTACATTCTGCGTGGTACGCCGGCTCAAATGTTCCAGACCTGCTTCGTTATCCATAACTACAAACGGATAATTGTTGCTCAGCTCCTGCATGAAGCCACGTACCAGATTATTGACATAGCAATAACAACCCGGTCCTTCGGGGCCCCCCATCACCAGGAGATCCACCTCATCTCCTTCCGCTAAAGACTGGTGTACACGGAAGGCTACGTACTGGTCTTTGGTCATGCCGGCCGGAAGCGGTTCCAGGTTATTGTTAATCCGGGCCATAATATCCGCGATGGTATCTTCCACTTCAATACCCAGGGCTTCGTGCAGGTTGGCATTGGCATCAGCATCCACGGCCAGGATGGGACCCTTACCTGCCTGGATCAGTTGCCTGATTAAAAGGGCGGCCAGCGTGGTCTTACCCGTGCCACCTTTACCAGCAATGGCAATGGTAAAGGCCATGAGTACCACTTCCCTTCTGGTGATGATTGTTTCGTTGTTTTCAAGGCGGCTAGTTAGAGCGGTAACTTTTTACCAGGCAGTGCCCACACGGTAAGGTTTTCAGGAACCCGGTAATCACGCGCCCCGACCAGACAGGGGTTACCGCGAGGCCCTGGCTATCCGGCCTGAGCTAGACATTCCAGCGTTGCTTCAGGAAGGAAGGAATGCCGGAAGATTCCCGCGGTCCCACCAGCACTTCCCAGCCGGAAAGCTCCTGGAGCTTGCCGCTGAGAACAGCCACGCCGCCAGGAATGATTACCTTGCGATGGGATACCTTTTCGGCAATGCCGGAGTTTTTCAGCATTTCGGCAATCTTTTCGGGGGTGAATTTTCCGGCCGCCCATCCGGTTAAGACGGAAATGCCGTCGGTATCCACGGGGAGAATGTAACCCGGCACCCGGCTGGCCTCTACGTCTCCCGCTACACAGAAATAGGTAAGGGAGAAATTGGTGGTAATATAGACCGGGGAATCGGGACCGGGATTACCAATCTCGTATATCTTGGATTCCACGGCAATTGGTTTTTGCGGGTCGGTGTAAATGTTCAGGCGCAGGGTGATCAGAGGCAAAATGTCTGCCGGATCCGCCGTTTGAAGCACCACAATCCCCGCATACTTACAAATGTACACTGCGGCATCGGCCACGGCCTGGAAGGGATCTTCGTTAGTAACAAAGGTAATGGTCGGATAGCCAAAGGGACGGAAACGCTTCAAAGCCTGGCGGCGGATCTGGGTCTGGTCGGCCAGGACCTTATGGACTTCCCGGGCGCCCGAATCCAGAATCAGTTGTTTGTGACCCAGGGCCACTACCTTTTCCACTAACTCGGCCAGTTCATTGAGGTTGGCTCCCTTGACCACCATGGGTGCTTCATACTTCTTGGCCAGAGCGGTCATACCTTCATAGTTGGCAGAGGTGGCCCCGCAGAGCAGCGGTTTCTTACTGCCCACAAGTTCCAGGGCCTTTTCCATGGCCGCCGTATCTTCGGTAATCAGGACCAGAGGATATGCGGTATTGGCCGAAGCTGCCTTTGCTGCTGCGGCAAACTTTTCCGCATCGCCGGAATCATTCCTTACAGCTACCAGGTTGACGCTGTGGAGCTGGCCGACCCGGTCAAATACCAGTTTATTGATCTGGTCCACGCGAGCAGCAATTTCTTCTTCGCCGGCGGTGTCGCTCACAGTGACAGCAATTCCCGCAGGGTGTTCAAAACGCTTGTCGTGGCGGAAGAGTACGGTTTCATTACCCAGCGTCAGTTCTTTTTCGCCTGTGCCAATCTTCACCAGGGCCACAGGCGGAGCGGAAGCAGCACCCAGAGCTTCCTTTGCTGCTTCGCTTACGTGTGGACACTGGTCGAGACCAGCTTTACCGGCCGCCATGGCCATAGCAAAGGCCAGACAGGTCGGGTGACCGCAATCCTTGCAGTTGGTTTTGGGCAGTTGCTTAAAAATCTCTAAACCTGTTAAACCCATTCTCCTTTTCTCCTTTCTCGTAATTAATTAACACATATCCGGAGGACACCTGTATAACAGGTGTCCTCCAGGATATGCATATTTCTACATCCTAAAATTAATTGCGCGATTCAAGTTGTTTAAAGCAGCGGAGGCATGGTCAGGGCCGGATGTCCCTTCTCCTCAAGGAAGGGCAGGATCTCCTCGCCGCTGGTGCCTACAGTCTCATCGGCAATCTTATCCACAAAGTCCCTGCCCAGGCCGGCTTCTTCCGCCGCTTCCTCCAGTTGCGGCCGCAGCTGTTCCTTCAAAGCCTTGGGCATCCACACCAGCCGGGCCAGGCCGCCGTCGGCCGGGACAAACTTGCGCGAAGCCAGGTATGATTTACCGATACCCATGAACCCCGGCATCTGGGCACCGCCGCCAATGGTACCGGCCATGGTGGAGAAAGTCATACCCGAAGGGGTCATTCCACCGTGCTCCCGGTTGACCACCATAAAGCCGTTGCATTCCGGCACCATGGCCAGGATGCACTCGAAGCAGCCGCAGGAGGTCATCGGGTATTCCATGATAGTATAGAAGTTGACCGCCTGAATGGTCCGCTGGGAGTTGGCGTAAACAAAGTCGTTGAAGGATTTCCACTGTCCCTTGACCGGGTCAATCAACCCCTCCTTTGGAATGGGCTGGTTGGATCCGTGAGGGTTAATTTCATAGGCGGCCTTGGCATCCAGCCAGCTCACGGCCCCGCACAGACCCACCCGCTCGGGGGCAATCACGCATACGTGGGTAGGAGCAAAGGACTGGCACAGCGTGCAGGAGTAGAAGGTGTCCACGGTTTCATCCCGCAGCTGCTTTAAGCGATCGTCCCGTTTCTTATAGTATTGCCGGGCTATTTCCCGCATTTCCAGTACTTTTTGCTCATCTGTGTAAATGGTTACCTGCACCCGGTCCACGATGGATGGGAATTCCGCTTTGAATTTGGCATAGAGGATATCGCCGATGTGCCGCAAGCGGAATCCCTTGGAGTAGGCATCCTTGCTGATCCGTACCCACATGATGTCCCGCTGCGCCACGTGCCACAGGCCCTCACCGTAGTTGATGAAGTAGTGGATGCGCCGCTCAAGCACGGGTTCGAAGTCCTCCTGCATCTTGCGGCCGTAAATGTCCACCACAATGCCCAGCGGCATGGCACTGCCGGGCCCCACGGTATCGATGTCCGGCCCGATGACTTCAATCTTGCCGTCTTCAATTTCGTCCGGACCGACCATGCGCACCAGCTCAAAACTGGGAGTTCTGGTGCCGCCAAATTCCACGTACATGTCTTTCTTGCGGATGGACTCACCTTCGAAGGCCGGGCCGACAGTAATGGGTACGTCGATGTCAATGGCGGTAATCTTGATGCCCCGCACTTCCAGGCAGGTCTGGACGATCTTGTCGTAGTCGGGCTCGGAAATAAACCAGTCCTTGATCTGTTTGTCTTCAGGCAGGGGCTGGTCGGTGATGACCGGGAAGCCCACGTTGATGGCTCCCAGGGCCGCGGCGGTTTTGACCATGTCGTGTTCGCCCAGGTAGAGAATGAAGGCCAGTACCCGGCGGCGCTGGTAATCCCGCTGAGCATCCCGCAAACCTGGCTTAATGCCCCCGAACATCATTCCGGCCCGCAGGGCATAGTTGGCCGCATGAACCACCTGGGTGAAGTTGCCCAGGGGATAGGCAATATAGTCCACACCCAGCTTGACGCCTTCCTCCAGCAACTGCTCGATAATTTCGTCGCAGAGGAAGAGCATCAGGCCCTTAGCCATGAAGCTGTCCACGATCTTCTTGGCGGCTTTACTGTCTTTAGCCCGCCCGATAATTACCGCCTCACCGGGAATGGTCCAGTCTACCATCTTGGTGCCGTACTGGCGTACCACCGGGTCGCCGATAAAGCCGGTCCAGGGTGGAACGTGCAGGGGGTTTTCCGGGCTATGTTTTAAGTAGCGTAATGCTTCGATAATCTCGGCGGCGTACCAGGTGGCTTCGCCGGCCAGCCGCGCATTGGTAAAGTCCCGGAAATCTTCTTTAAACTGGGCCCTGACCCGGTTCAGGACCGGAACCATATCGCCCAGGGTCTTGATTTCTTCGCCGCTCAAACAGCGAATGACCGGCAGGTAGTACGCCGTATCGGGATAGCCTACCGGGTGGTCCGGCCCGTAGGTGCGAATAGCCTGATTGAGCAATATCTCCGCATAGCTTACCGCCGTGATGGCCCCTTCATAAGCTTCTTTGAAAAGCCGCTTGGGTTCTTTGCCCGGCTCGATCGCGCCTTCAAAGATCTGGTCAAAGTTAATTTGCTCGGACATGCTGGTTTCCTCCTTTCGTCCTGGCTAATTAATAGTTCTGGCACAGGGCGGTTTCAAAGTCCTCGGCCACTTTGCAGTGGACGCCCAGTTTCCAGGTACGATATTCTAAAGCGCTGAGCATCTTTTGGGCGGCCACGTTGGGATCCATTTCAAAAATGAAGTACCCACCGTAAACGTCGCTGGCTACCTGGGTAAGGATGCTGTAAATGAGATCGCTACCTTCTACGGGCGGCATGGAGCCCACGTGTACCGGTGTGCCCATAGCTACAAACCAGGAACCGATGGCCACGGCCTTTCCGCTCATGGCCTCGGGGGCGGAGGCAACGAAAGGCACCTTGGGTGTATCTACGCCCAGCGTGTTGGCCATATCCATGAGCAGGTCGGAGGCCCGGGTGTTGTCCACGCAGGAACCCATGTGGAAGATGGGCGGCAGCGGCGTGCTCAGGCTGGCCTTTTCACTGATCCGGACCAGGAATTTCTTCAGCCCTTCGCCGGCAAATTCCATAGCTTCGGGAGCCAGCAGCCCCAGCTTGGCGCAGGCCTGGGCGGCACAACCGGTAGCTACGGTAAAGACATCATTTTTAATCATTTCCTTAGCAATAGTGATATGGGTGTCATCCTGGAAGCGTTTCAGGTTGTTGCAACCTGCCAGCAGGGCCACCCCTTTGAGTTCGCCATTTAAAATTGCATCGGTAAGGGCCTTCACAGGATTGTCCGGCTCCACGGTACGGAACAGCTCATAAAGGGCTTCCAAACTCCAGCCGGCCACCACTTTATTCTTGATCTTGGGAATGTATACTTTGTTGGGGTCTCTTTGCTTAAAGGCTTTAATGGCCAGCCGGATGGCCTGCTTGGCATTTTCGATCGCTTTGGTGGTTTGGAAGTCCAGGTAATAAGAGCCAGGAATTTTGACAATGGGCGAAGTGGTGATAATCACGGTGTGGAAGCACTCAGCAACGGTACGGATGGACGGCATGATGCACTGCACGTCCACCACCATGGCGTCGATGGCGCCGGTGGCGATGGCATACTCCTGGGAGGCGAAGGAGGTCACGATGGGCACGCCGTGGCGCATGAGCACCTCGTTGCCGGTGCAGCAGATGCCCATCAGCTTGATGCC
>DYEX01000086.1 GCA_020725525.1 Desulfovirgula sp. | reverse complement strand
GGAAAAACAGCGGTATTACCGCGACCTTTACCATTACACCGCAGACAGTCATCAAAGGTGAGGGGACGCTGAAAGGGACGACGGAAATCAAGCAGGGGATGATGGTCAAAGTCAGGGCTACCGCCGATAAGCAGGCGCTGGAAGTGCGCCTGATCCCGGGTAACAAATACAGGGCAGACAAAGAAGCGAAAAAGCCCGGGAAAAACGGGCGGCCATCCCGCCCCGCTTTTAAGCTAAAAGCTGAATACAAACATTGACATGGAGCCGGGCACCTTTTTCCGGGGTGTCCGGCTTTTTATAAACTTCCGCCTGGAATACACCTGAATTCATTCAGGTGATGAAAGGCGGCCGTATTTCAGCAGGGGGAGACCGCTTAACAACGGTCTCTCCTCTTTTTTTTAGCGGGGTAACCCGCGGGAGGGAGGTGGAAGGAGAGATGGAGCAGGTCATTACGCTCAAGCTGAAGCTGTACCGGCCCACGCAGGCGAAGCGGGAGATGTACCAGCTGATGGCCGACAGGACAACGGAATTTGCGAACAATTACCTGAAACTGGACAAAAAAGACCGGCCCAGGACGTCAAAGGAAGCCAAGGAGTATTCGGACCCGCTGCCGTCGGCAGTGCTGTGTCAGGCTGTCAGGGACATTAAGAGCAAGCCGAAAGCCAGACGCTTCAAGCGGTTATGGCCCGCATTCAACAACCAGAACTTCCGGGTGGAGAAAGAGTATACCGCAGGCGGCGGAGCCGTCTACAAGGTCTCTTTCCCCACGCTGGAGAAGAGAGTCGGGGTGCCCATCGTGGTTACACCGTACCACAAGAAATATTTGGATTTACTGCTTGCAGGAAAAGTTAAACAGGGAGTGGCCCGGCTAGTCAAATGCGGGAAGTACTGGTACATCCACCTGAACCTGACGGTACCCGTGGAGCGGGTCCAGAAGCCGGAAAAGGTCATGGGCGTCGATTTAGGGCTGGTAGACCTGCTGGTGGCCAGTGCAGGGGGCCAGACGCTGTTTTTCCCTGGCGGCGGACTGGTATATATCCGCAGGCACTATGCTGACCTGCGCAAAAAGCTCCAGAAAGCCGGGGCGTACAAGGCCCTGAAAGAGTTGGGAGATAAAGAGCACCGGTGGGTGACAGACGTAAACCACAAGATCAGCCACGCGGTAATCGAGTTTGCCAAGTTTCACGGTGTGACCAAAATCCGAATGGAGGACCTGACGGGGGCGAGGTGGACGAAAGCACAGGGGAAGGAACCGCGCAAGGATCACGGCAGGAGCCTGTATTACTGGCCCTATTACCAGCTCCGGCAATTCATCGAGTACAAGGCGGCACTGGCCGGCATCCAGGTGGAGCTTGTGAGCCCCGACCTGACCACGCTGACCTGTTCGAGGTGCGGGGAAACAGTCAAAAGCAGGCCGAAAAGCCGATGGTTCAAGTGCCCGCGGTGCAAAAGGATAAAACACATCGACGTGAACGCTGCGGATAACATAGCCCAGGCGGTAAGCGGGTTAGCATCTTAGCGGTATGGAGTACGGTCTTCGGGCTGGAAAGTACCGCAGCCCCGGCGGGTGGAGGGCAGGTGATCTCTTGAACCGCTGGGGGCGGGCCGGTTGGCGCGGCCCAGAGGGGGAGTTGATGACGCGGGGCAGAAATGTACCTGCCGAAGCGGATCCCAACCGGAACCGGGCGTGAACCCGGAAGGGCACGCAAATCCCGGGGAACCCCGGGTGGGTTCGGGGTGTTCCCTGCGGGGAATCCTCCGAATTCATTCGGGGGAGGACGTCAAGAGGGCAAGCTGGTGCGGGTGGCAGGACAGGTTGTCGAGGGGCCGAACATCTACATGCGCGGGCCGATTCTAAGGGTCATCAGAATTGAACCGTTGCCGGTGCCGAAGGATCCGGTGGTCAAGCCGGTGGGCAGGTAGTTTTCCATAGGCCGGGTGTCCTTTTTCAGGGGTGTCCGGCTTTTTATTTTTTTGAGGGCCTTTTCCTGTACCCAATTTCCCGGGGAAAGGAGGAAAGCGGTTTCGATCCGGCGGGCGCGGGAGAAGGGTTAAGGACAAATCTCGCGAAGGAGGTATGTTTTTCACCATGCTCAAGCTAGCGGAAAGAATCCGCAAAGTTTCCCGCAACCAGGGAGGTTTTACACTAATTGAACTCCTGGTGGTCGTGGCGATCATCGCCATCCTGGCGGCAGTATTACTGCCCAAACTTCTGGGGTACACCAACAAGGCCCGCGTGAGCCGGGCGATGGGCGACCTGGCTTCCATGCGGAGCGTCATCGAATCGTATGCAGCTGACGAAGGTAAGGGCTACTACCCGGCGACGACCGACGTCGGCACCGTCCTCTCTGACAAGGGCATTAAGTGGGGCGGTACGGACGGTGTAAAGGACCCCTGGGGCGAGCCTTATGAGTACGGCACCGCCGGTACTCCCGACCGGACCGAGTATCTGATCCGGTCCAAGGGTCCGGACAAGCAGTCTGGCACCGCTGACGACGTGTGGGCTTCCAGCAAGTCCGCGCCCGTCCAGAGCGCCGCACCAGACGTGACGCCGACTAACACGACTACTTCGACTTCTTAACGGTTGCGGGGAAGCGGTGGTCTCTTTTCGGGACCGCCGCTTTTTCTTTTTTTAAGTGAGGTGGTGTTCGTGCTCTACCGCGTGACGGCTTACGTTTCCGGGACTTCCAGGACGCTCGTGGTCGAGTCCGGGAACGCAGTGGAGGCGGCGAAACAGGTCAGGAAGAGGCTTGGCGAAGACAGGACGCTCATAACCCGCGTGGCTCCGGCGGGAAGGGAGTTTTCCCTGGAGACGTTCAAGTTCTGGGACCGCGTGGGGCCGCGCGACCTGGAGCTGTTCTGCCGGCGGTTCCACGCCCTGGTCTCGGCGGGCGTGACCACCCTTGAAGCCCTGGAGACCGTGGCTTCCCAGACGGAGAAGAACTCTCTGAAGAAAGCCCTCCTCCAGGTGGCGGACAACGTCAGGGAGGGTTTTTCCCTGGTGGCGGCGTTCCGGGGTTTCCCGTGCGTCTTTCCGGCGGTGTTCTCCCACACCGTGGCGGCGGCCGAAGAGTCCGGCGCGCTGGAAGAGGCGCTGCTCTCTTTAGCCGCCCACTTCGAGAGGGAAGCGCGGTTCAAGGAGAAACTCCGCCAGGCCATGGCCTACCCAACGGTGGTCGCGTGCTTCGCTCTCCTTGTGGCGGTCGGGCTCTTCACCTTTGTCGTCCCGAAATTCGCGGCGCTTTTACAGAGCGCCGACGTGCCGCTGCCCGCCCTGACCAGGGTCATGATGAACGTCTCGGCGCACACGGGGCTGGTAGCCCTGTTCCTGGTCGGTGTGTCCCTGGTCGGTATCCCGCTGTTTCGGATATTGTGGCAGAAGGAAAGTGTCCGCTCCCGGCTGGAAGCGGTCTTCGCCAGATTGCCGGTTCTGGGGAAGATCGTCTCCCGGGCCGCGGCGGCGCGCGTCTGCAGGTCGCTCTCCCTGATGACGAAGGTCGGCGTGCCGCTGGTGCGGGCGATAGAGGTTGCCCGGGGCGTGGCGTCCTTCTCGTCGTTCCGGAAGGAGCTGGAGGACGCCGCTGAAGCGGTGCGCGAGGGGAAACCTCTGGCCGACGCGCTCTCCCGGTCGAGGTGGTTCCCCGCGACGGGCGTGAAGATGGCCGCCGTGGGGGAAAATTCCGGCAGATTAAGTGAGATGCTGGACCAGTCGGCGTCGCTGTTCGAAACGGAAGTGGATTTACTGGTGCAGAAGCTTCCCCCACTTGTCGAGGCGGGGATGGTGGTCTTCGTCGGGGGCCTGGTGCTGCTGGTCATGCTGTCGCTCTTCCTGCCCATATTCTCGATGTACCAGACGGTAAAGTAGCGGGGCGGCTGGATCCGCCCTGTTTCCGCTTTTGGGAGGGGGTGTTTGTATTGGAAATGGTCTTGAGCCAGCCCGCCCGCCTCGGCGAACTTCTCGTCAACCGGGGACTCGCGAAACCGTCCGACGTGGAGAAAGCTCTGGAAGTCCAGAAAGCGACGGGCAAGCGCCTCGGGGAGGCGCTGGTTTCCCTCAACGTCTTGACGCCGGAGGATCTGGCCAAAGCACTTTCCGAACAGCTCGGCCTGTCCCGCGCCCCGGAAGGGTTTTGGGAGAGGCCCCCTTTCCGGGACGTGCCCGAGGGCCTCGTCCTGCGGCACCGGGTCTTCCCGCTCCGCGTTGAAAACGGGAAGCTCTACGTAGCTGTGGCAGACCCGCTGGACGTGCGGGCGGCGGACGAGCTCCGGTACGCCACGGGGCTGGAGGTTGTGCCTGAAGTGGCAACGCAGGAGGAAGTAGACCGCGCGGTACGGCGGTGGTACGGGACGACCGATGTCGGGGAATTTCCGGGAGAAGAGGTGCCGGAGGAAGGGGACGATGCCGCGGAAGGCCCGGCGGCGAAACTGGCGGAGGACGTCATCGCGGGGGCTTTAGCCGAAGGGGCCAGCGACGTGCACGTGGAACCGGAGAAGACCAGGACGGTGGTCAGGTACAGGGTGGACGGCGTGTTGCGGGACGTGATGGAAGTGCTGAGGAAGATGCACGCGCCCCTGGTTTCCAGGATCAAGGTCATGGCGGGTATGGACATCGCCGAGAAGCGGCTCCCCCAGGACGGAAGGATCAGGCTGAAGAGGCCCCGCGAGGTGGACCTGCGGGTTTCGACTTTACCCACCGTAGCGGGAGAAGCCGCCGTCCTGCGTGTCCTGGACCGCTCCAGGGCCGTCCCGAAGCTCGACGCTCTGGGGTACTCCGGAGAGAACATGGAGAGGATCAGGAGGGCTGTGAAGATGCCCTACGGTCTGGTCCTCCTGACCGGCCCCACTGGTTCCGGCAAGACCACGACGCTCTACGCCGCGCTGTCGGAGATAGTAAGCCGCGAACTCAACGTAATCACAGTAGAGGACCCGCCGGAGTACGAACTCCCCGGCGTGAGGCAGGTGGCAGTGAACCCGAAAGCGGGGCTGACCTTCGCCAGCGCCCTGCGGGCGATACTCAGGCAGGACCCGGACGTGATTATGGTGGGCGAGATCCGCGACCCGGAAACGGCGAAGATTGCCGTCCAGGCGGCCATGACGGGCCATTTGGTGCTTTCGACACTGCACACCAATGACGCGGCTTCGGCCCCGGTGCGGCTGGTCGACATGGGCGTGGAGCCGTACCTGGTGGCGTCGTGCCTTTTATGTGTCGCCGCCCAGCGGCTGGCACGCCTGGTCTGCCCGAAGTGCGCTGAAGAGTATGTTCCTCCGCCCGATTCCCCTGCCTGGGGATTTTTAAATGGTGAAAGGGTTTCTCTGCGCCGGGGGAAAGGCTGTCCCTGGTGCGGCCACACGGGCTACCGCGGGCGGACGGCTGTGACCGAAGTGATGGCCGTCACGAGGGGCATCAGGGAACTGGTCAGGAAAGGTGCTTCGGCTGACGAGGTAAAGGCGCTGGCCGTCTCGGAGGGGATGGTCCTCCTGGGGGAGGAAGCGAGGAAAAAGGTTCTGGCGGGGCTGACCACGCCGGAGGAGGCGATGAGGGTTGCGGCTTCTGCGGAAGAGTAGGTTTTTCGACGAACGGGGTACTACCCTGGCCTCCGTTGTGGCCGCGGCGGCCGTTTTAGCTGTCGCGGCGTTTCTCCTGGGCGGCTTGATGGTCCGTTCTCTCCAGGACCAGCAGGCTTCGGGGGAGGGTTTCCGGGCGGTGTTCCTGGCCCAGGAGAAGGCCGAGGAGCTGAAGTCCCTGCCGTTTGACCAGGTGGCTTCCGAGCCGGAGGCTGACGTGCCGGGCTGCCCGGGATTCAGGCGGTCAGTGCTGGTGGAGGAGGTCAACCCCTACACGAAGCGGGTCACGGTGAGGGTCTCCTACCCCGTGCGGGGCAAAAGCGGCGGCAGGGGTAGCCAGGAGCTGGTTTTTGAAAGGACGGTGGACTTCTGATGCTCAAGGATCTTTTCAGGGACTCCCGCGGCCTCACACTGGTAGAGACCGTGGTGGCCGCCGGCCTGATATTTCTGGTGCTCATAGCCGCCCTGGAACTTTCCTGGCGCGTATGGGATCTTGCGGCGAAAGGCAGGGAGAGCTTCAACGAGACGACCGAACTCCGGACTGCGGTCATGTGGGTGTCCCGCGACCTGCGGCGAGCGGAGGACGTGAGCGAGGCTGTCCCGGACAGGCTGGTATTGACGGTCAACGGGACGGCGGTAATTTACACCCTGGACGGGGACGAACTTACCCGTGGGGAAGGGGGTTCCCGGCGGGTTGTGGCGCGCGGCATTACGAAAGCTGACTTCGGCGCCGGGAGCCGTGAAGGCGGCGTCCTGGTAACGGCGGAGTTTACGGGCAAAAAAGGGGGTGAGGTGAGGACGTGCGTTTGGGTATATACAGGCTGACCGACGACCGGGGCTTCGTTACCCCCGTGGCGCTGGTCATAGCAATCGGATTGCTTTTCGCGGGCCTGGCGGCGGCATTGCTCTCGGCCCAGGCGTCGAAGATGGCGGCGGGAGATAGAATGCTGGCCCAGGCCCGCTGTGCGGCGGACACGGGAATCGAGAGGGTCAAGGTCTTTCTCATGGCCGACCCGATGTGGTCCAACGGGAGCGTGGCCGAGGGGCCGGTTGATGAGTCTTCAGAGGTAGAAAAGGTTACTGTCGAACATACCGCGCAGGGCGGGAAGCAGGTGGCCGTGGTCACGTCCACGGGCCGCTGCGGGAAGGTCAGGAAAACCGTGCGGGCGGTAATTGAAACCGGGCTGGTTCCCCTGGTGGCTGCTTACGGTGGGGGAATAAAGCAACTGAAGCAGTATCCCCTCGAATTCGGCGGTTCATCCCTTGTCAGGTCGGACGTGCTGGTTAACGGCAGTCTCGGCGTGCGGGGCAGCGCGGCAATCGGCCTGTCCGGCGAAAAGAGGACGGTCTACGCCGACGGGAGCATCTATGTCCAGAAGGCGAAATCCATCCGGGGCGACGCCTATGCTACGGGGTACGTGCACCCGCTGGCCGCGACGGGGAAAGCCGTGGCGAACTGGGAACCGCCGGTGGCGTTCCCGGACATAGGGGACCTTAACTCGCTGATCGGTCTGGCGCGGAGCGTCGCTCAGGCGACGGAGAAGGCCACCGGAAAGCAGCACTACTTCCCGGGCAACAAGACCTTCACGGCTTCCGAACTGGCGAATCTGGAAGGCATCTATTTCGTCGAGGGCGACGCCTACATACCGGGCGGAACGACAAACGCCCGGGCGTCCATCGTGACTGCGGACGACATCTTCGTAACCGGTTCTCTCCTGGCCGAGAAGTTAGTATTCATGGCCGCCGACGACATCGTACTCAGAAATGCCAGCGGCACTTCCGTGGCCCTGGCGGCGGCGGGCGGCGACGCGGGCTGGGGGAACACGGGCGGCGGCAACGCCTACTGGTCACTGAAGTACGGTGCCCTGGTGGCGGGTACGGTCAACGGCGGGGACGTCCGGGGTAACGTGACCCTGGAACAGAACGACAGGGTGGATTTCGGTGCGCTGGCCGCGCCGGTTCACACGGCGAAGGTGGTGTCGAGGAGCGAAGTCTAACGGGGGGAGTTTTTTGATGCTGGGAAAGATGTTGCGGTTTTCGAGGAAACGCGGCGATTTCCACTGCGCCGGACTGGATCTGGAGACCGGCAGGGCCGTCCTGGTCAAGAACAGTCCCGCGGGACCGGAAGTAGTTAGGAAGGCGGAGGCCGAACCCCGGCCCAACCCAGGGGACACGGCGCTGGCCTTACTGGAAAATCTGGACGCGCCAGAGGTTCCGGTTGTGGTGGGGTTGGCAGGGGAGGACGTGATGGTTAAAACCCTGCGGCTGCCAGGAGACATCGGTCAAAGCGGTATACCCGACGCCGTCAGGTGGCAGTTTACCGACGCGCCGGAGGGGTCGATCGTCCGGTTCGCCGTCCTGGGACAGTTCCCGGACGGCCAGTACGAGGTGCTGGCGGCCGCCGCACCGGAGACTCTGGTAAAGGAGAAGGCAGTCCCGCTGAGGGACGCCGGGGCGAGGCTGCTGGCGACAGATCTCAGGGTCTGCGCCCTGTGGCGGGCGGCGAAGTTCCTGGCCGGACAGGAAGAAAGATCGCTCGCGGCGGTGGAAGTCTCTCCCTCGGGGGCCAGGGTCGCCTGCGGGCGGGACAGGCTGGAGTTCGCGCGGGAGATCACCGGGGAAAACCTGGAGTTTGAGGTCCGGCGCACCCTGGGCTACTACCAGTCGCAGTACGGTGCCGGAGAAGTGGCCGTCGTGAGGTTCGGTTCCTCCGGGGAAGTCGAAGATGCCCGGTTCGCTACCGCCCTGGGTTTGGCCCTGTGGCCCTTCGCGGAACCGAAACTGGACTTCCTGCCGAAGAAAATGCGGAAAGCGCGGCGTATCCCGGAGGGCGCGTCAGTATTTCCGGGGATCAAAGCGTGGACTGTTGCCGCAGGGTTATTTTTCGCCCTGGCGGCGCCCTACGCATACGCCCTGGCCTGCGGGGTTCAGGCGCGCTCCCTGGAGCGGGAGGCCGCCGCGCTGGCTCCGAAGGTGGCCGAGGTCAGGGAAATCCGCGCCGAGAGACAGAAGCTGGAAGATTGGACTGGCATAGTGGAGTCGTTTGACCCCGTCCCGCTGGCTCCGATCCTGAGTGATGTGCGGTACGCCGCACCTTCAAAAGTGTGGCTGACGGGGCTGGAGCTAACCCCCGAAAAGGACGAGAGTTCCGCACCCAGGAAGGTACAGAAGGATCCCGCAGTGAATACGGGCGGGGAAAACCCGGAGGAAGCACTGAAACAGAACGAACAGCCAAAACCCGCCGCTGGGCAGGCCCGGGAACTCGAACTGCCCCCGGAGCCGTCCCGGATGCGGCTGGAAGGTTTCTCGCTGGACGCCGCTTCAGTGGGCCTCTTCAGGGACAACCTGACTGCCCTGCCGTGGTGTGAAAGGGTGGAGTCGCTGAAGGTGGAGTACGACGAGAAAGCAGGCACGTACCGGTTCGAGATGACGGCCCGGGTCAAAGGGGGCGAAGATGTTGACAAACGTTAACGTTAAGGAGAGGCTGGCCGCCTGGTGGTCGGTCAGGCAGGACAGGGAGAAGAAGCTGGTGGTCGCTCTGGCTACCGTTTTGGTGGTTGCACTGTTCGCCGCCCTGCTGTGGCACGGCGTGGAGACCGCTTCGGAGGCAAGAAAAGATCTCTCAAATGCGCGGGACAACCTGCGGGCCGCGCGGGCCGAAGCCGCTTCGCTCCCGGCCGAAAAGGAACGGTTGGAGGAGGTGCGATTCCGCTGGGAAACGGCAAAAACAAAGCTCTGGCGGGACGCGGAGACCGGGATCACGCTGAAGGATGTAGAAAACGCGGCCCGCAATTCGGGAGCTCAACTGCTGTACTTCGAGCCCGAAAAGAGGGTGGAGGCTTTCTACAGGAACCACCTGCGGGCTCTGCCTGTAAAGGTGAAACTCTCCGGTACGTTCCCGGCAGTTCTCGGAGCGGTGGAAAAGATTGAGCGCCTGGCCAACCCCGGAGAAGTCCGGGCCGTGAAAATCGAAGCGGCGGAAAAAGAAGAAGTTCCCGGCAGTGTGGAAGCGGATATCACGCTGGTGCTTTATTCTTTGAACCCGCCTGAAACGCGGGAGAGGGTGCCGGGCGAATCCGGTAAGTACGACCCGTTTTTCCCGCTGGTGGTGCCGGAAGAGCAGGTTCCAGAACAGCCCGGCGGGACGGCACAGCCGGAGGGACCTATTCCGCAGGAAAATCTAGCTGTCGTTAAATGACCGGGGCCGTGGAAACGCGGCCTTTTCTTTTTTTTTCAGGGGTGGTGAATTGAAACCTGAGAAGCGCGAAATTATCCTGGCTTTGGTGTTAGGACTGCTGGCCGGGCCGTGCTACCTGTTAGCCGGACCGGACAAATTTCTGAGCTGGTATGCTGTAGTTCTGGGCGGGGGGATTTTTTCCACGGCTCACTGGCTGAAGGAGATGAAGCCGTCCCGGTCGGCCTGGTTCGTTTGGCTGGCCTGGCCTGTGGTCATGCTGGCGGGTGCGGGATTAAGTTTGATGGCATGCATTTCTGCTCGGAACCTGCTTATTGAGGGAGGTAAAATGCCTTGATTCAAAATTACACAGAATTGGTGGTTAACGACCTTCTGTCCCCGGTGCTGGAAGAGTACGCCAGGAGGAACCCGGAGGTGTGCACCTGCCCGCGCTGCCGGGAAGACGTGGCGGCGCTTGCCCTCAATCAACTGCCGCCGTGCTACGTCACTTCGGAGAAAGGTATCGTTCTGACGCGGACGGCCCTGGACCGGGCACCGCTGAAAGGCCAGGTAGTGGCGGCAATCGTAAACGCTGTCCGGCAGGTGGCCGCCAGCCCCAGGCACGGGAAAGGGGATCATCGTCTGTGATCTCATTCCTGCCGCTGAACAGCCTGAGCGTGGTGGTTGAGGCGGGAGATCCGGCAGGGGACTGTTTAGCTGTCAGACGCTTCGCTATTTCAGGTGAAGGTGCGGAGCTGGTACTGATCCCCGCAAGCTTCACCCGGTTCGTAGTGGCCGCCAACCTTGGAGAAGCTGCCGGGCAGCCCGGAGCGTGGGAGGATGTTCCTGGTAAACCTCTGGCCGTGAGCATACTTATCCATGCGGAGGGGAAAGTCCTGGTGCTCCGGCGGAAAAATACCCTGGCGATCCAGAGCGGTGTGTGTACCGCCAGTGTCACCGGGACGGTGGAAGTGCTGGACGCGGGCGGGGAGAACGCTCTGCTTGCCGCGGCCCTGCGGGAGCTCCGGGAGGAAGCCGGACTCTCGGAAGCAGACGGTACCCTGTCCTTCCGCGGTCTGGCGCTGGCCCCGGGGAAAGCCCAGCCCGTGGGTCTCTTCGAATTCGCGTGCCGCCGGTCTCCGGGTGAGGTGCTGGCCTCCGTCCTGGCCTGGCCGCGCTTTGCGGAGGAACACGTGGCGGCGGAATTTCTTGAACCTGCCCGTACGCTCAACCTGCCGCTGAGTCCGGTTTCCAGGCTGGCCGTGGAACTCTTCCGCAGCGGAGTACTCCCGGACGCGGCCAGTTCTACTGGCGACCGTGAGAGGGAGGCACTGCGGAGGCTTTCCGTCCTGGACCCGCTGACGGGACTGCTGAACCGACTCGGCTTCCGGAAGAATCTAGAAGAAGCCCTGGCGGGGACTGGACGGGCGGCAGTGGTACTGTTCGACGTGGACTGTTTAAAGCTGGTGAACGACCGCTACGGGCACGGTGCGGGCGACGAAGTACTGCGGTTCTTCGCATCGGTCCTGTCCGGAACCGCGAGAAAATGGTCCGGGGCCGCAACGGCCCGCACAGGAGGGGATGAATTTGCGGTGCTTCTGCCGGGCGCGGGGTTGACGGAATCAGAGGAATTCGCCCGCTCGGTGGTTGACGACTCCCGCCTGGAAACTGCGCCCGCCGCAAAGTACCTGCCTCACGGGGCCATACGCGCGGGGTGGGGTGTGGCTGTTTTCCCGGATGATGCGGCAGACCCGGAGAGGCTTCTGGCCGCGGCGGACTCCAGGCTGAAGGAATCAAAGGCCAGACGGGGGAGTTTTTCTCTGGCCCTCGCTGCGGCACTGTCGCGGTACGGCGACAGCCTCTCGCTCGACGAAGCCGAAGCCGTGTTCGGCTCCGTACTTGCGCTGGCGGACAGGGTGGAGCCGGGCCTGCGGGCGCACTGCCTGCGCGTGGGCCGTCTGGTACGGGCGGTGGCGGAAGAGATGAGCCTGCCGGAAAAGCAGATCAGGCTCGCCCACCTGGCGGGGAAGTTTCACGACATCGGCAAGCTCGGCGTCGGCCCGGCGGTACTCCAGAAGGGAGGCCCGCTGACGGCGGAGGAACGGCTTCTTGCCGAGAAGCACCCGGTGGCGGGAGCGGAGATGCTCGGTTCTGTCCGGGCCATGGTTCCGGTGGCGGAGGCCGTGCGGCACCACCACGAGAGGTGGGATGGGAGGGGTTACCCGGACGGGCTGAAAGAAGAGGAAATACCGCTCCTGGCCAGGGTCGTGGCTCTGGCTGACGCATGGGATACCATGGCGGCGGGCAGGCACTACCGGGCGGCCCTGCCGTGGGGGAAGGCCTTGAGGCATATCATGACCGCCGCGGGGTCCCAGTTCGACCCCCGGGTGGTAGAAGTGCTGGTAAAGTTGGTTAAGAGGAAGGAGAAGAAAAATTGCGCACAATCTTAGCGATCCCGGTCCGGCCGGAGCGGGGGTTGGACCGGTTCTTTGCCGTCCTGGAAAGGGTACGGGAAATGTGGCCGTTCATTGGCGGCGAAGTCAGGGTTCCGCCGGGCGGGTGGGAGGACTCTGCTGAAGCTGTCCGGGAGCTGCGGTCGCACGGGTTTACCGCTGCAGTGCACCTGCCGCCGCTGGAAGAGTTCCGGCCGGAAGAGTCCGCCGCCTGGCTGGCCGAAACCAGGCCGGACTGGGCGGTGGTTCACGGGGGCACTGCGGCAGAAGGAGAAGTCGGCGACTGCGAGGACTTCCTGCGGTTTCTGGAAGACCGCGCTGTGAGGCTGAAGATTTTGGCGGCTTCCGGAGTGCCGGTCTTCGTAGAGAACGCGCCGCCTCGGGAGCCGGTACGAGATTCCGGCGACCCGGGTACCGCTCTCAACGTCCGGCCGCTGATCCGGGCGGGTATGTTCGCCCGCGATCTGCTCTTCCTGGCAAGAAAAACCGGAAGCGAGGTGGTGGCCGATACTGAACACTTGCTGGACGCCATTTCCGCGGTGCGGGAGCGGGCGAGGCAGAACGGAAATCTCCGCCTGGAAGCGAGAGAACGCAGTTTCGCAGACCGCTTCGGCTTCGTCGTTCGGGAGGGAGAACCGTTCTGGGCGGGGGACTGGCTGCGCGGTCTCACCCTGGAAGGTGAACTTTCCCTGCTCCAGTCCAAACGCTTTCACGTCACGGGAAGCCGGGCAGCCGTATCGGCGGGCAAAATCACGTCTCATGCCGAACTGAAGGACGACCCTTTCGGGCGCTACCTGATGCGTCTGGTGCTTTCCTACCGGCCGCTGTCGGTTACGGTGGAATCGTGCCACAGGGACGGAGTCTTCGACTGGGGCGTGGTGGAATGCTCGGTCCTGGCGGCAGCCCGGATGCTGGCGGCAGCGGAAAAACAATAGCCACTGATTATTCGAATTAGGAGAGTCGGACGGTCGATTCTCCTGTTTTTTTGTGGGAGGTGGTTGATTGGTTTAAAAAACTGGTGCCGGTTGTAGTTGCCGCAGCCCTAGCCGGAAGCTGGTGGTTTTTGGGGAACGGTGCACAGACAGGGGGGAACGTCCCCGGGGAACAGCGAGTATCTACTGTCGAGGTTTCGAGGGGAGCAGTAGAGAGGCCGCCGTCTATGACCACGGCAGCCCGGCCTTTCCGCGTCCTGGCTCACTACGGGTTCGGGGAGGACGGCTACAGGCCCTTCGCGGTGCTGGATTTCGGTACGGCGGTTGGAGCGGCGCTTCCGGGCACGGTGGTTGCTGCCGGAGAGGGTACCGTAAAGCTGGAGTGCCCCGGCGGGACGGTACTGACTTACGCGGGTCTGGAGCGGATTTCTGTCAGGCCGGGAGAAACCATCGGTGCGGGCGATCCCCTGGGCCTCGCGAAAGGCCCCGTGACCCTGCGGGCCGAGCGCGGCGGCAGGGCACTCGACCCGGTGGCCCTGCTGTGGCCGGAGATGTCGCGATTTGCGGCTGAAGCTGGAGTGGTAGAAAAAGAAAGGGAAACGATCGTAAGGCGGGCAGTAAGAGAGGAAACCCGCCCGATTCGAAATCCCGCTGAGCTGGAACCGCTGTTTCGAGAAGCGGCCAGGGAAACCGGACTCGACCCGGAACTCCTGAAAGCCGTGGCTGCTGTAGAGTCAAACTTCGACCCCGGTGCGGTCTCTCCGAAGGGGGCACTGGGCCTCATGCAGCTGATGCCGGAAACAGCGGAATCACTGGGCGTGTCTGACCGTTTCGATCCTGCCCAGAACGTCAGGGCGGGCGCCAGGTACCTGCGCGGCCTGCTCGACCGGTTCGGAAATCTTGAGCTTGCCCTGGCGGCGTACAACGCCGGGCCGGGGACTGTCGAAAGGAATGGGGGTATTCCCCCGGAGACGCGGGAGTACGTCAGGAAGGTGTTGAACGTGCTGGAAAGCGGGAATTAATTTCTCTATTCCGCGCGATAATCTGTACTTGGGGGTGATATTATTTCTATTCCTTTAAAAAACATAGTCGAGGGCATACCGAATACCCTGGACAGCCTCCCCTATCGTGGTGAGAGCCTGGTGGATGACCTGTTGATCCTGGCGGTACGGTGCGGAGCGTCCGATTTACACCTGACCGTTGGGGTACCGCCGGTACTGCGGCTGCACGGCAGGCTCTGGAAGCTGACCGAACTGGCGGCTTCCGGCCCCGGAAATACGCGAAGGGAAGCTGCGGCGGTCATGTCTCTCTGGCCTGAAACGAAGGAACCGCTGACGTCCACGCTGGCCAAACAGATCGCTTCGGAACTGCTTAAGAATGGCCGGCACCTGGAACAGTTTGAGAAGAAGGGGAATGCCGACCTTGCGCGGTCTGTGCCGGGCCTGTCCCGCTTCCGGGTGAACGTCTACCGGCAGAGGGGCAACCACGCGGCGGTCTGCCGGGTCCTTTCCAGCAGGATACCTCCGCTGGACGAGCTCTTCTCCCACGCCCCGGGCGCGGTGGCGGTCATGCGGAGGTTTGCCGAACTCCCCCGGGGGCTTGTACTGGTGACCGGTCCCACGGGTTCCGGCAAGTCCACCACCCTGGCGGCCGTGATGGACCACATAAACAGGACGTTCGAGAAGCATGTCATAACCCTGGAAGACCCGGTAGAGTACATGCACAGGCACAACCGGAGCGTGATCAACCAGCGGGAGGTAGGAGAGGACGTGGAGAGTTTCGCGGAGGGCCTGCGGGCAGCCCTGCGGGAAGACCCCGATGTAATCCTGGTGGGCGAGATGCGCGACCTGGAGACGATAGCCACGGCGATAACTGCCGCCGAGACGGGCCACCTGGTATTTTCGACCCTGCACACGAACACCGCCGCCGAGACCGTGGAACGGATCATCGACGTGTTCCCTCCGCACCAGCAGCAGCAGGTCAGGGTGCAGCTGTCCGGCGTCCTCCAGGGGGTGCTGTCCCAGCAGCTTCTACCCAGGAAGGACGGGAAGGGCCGGGTGTGCGCCGTGGAAATTCTGGTGGCCACGCACGCCGTACGGGCGCTCGTAAGGGAGGGCAAGACCCACCAGATACCGTCGGTCATACAGACCGGAGCCAGTGAAGGCATGGTTCCCCTCGACAAAGCTCTGGCCGACCTGGTGCTGACCGGGCTGGTGGACAGGGAAGCCGCGTCCGAGAAAGCGGCGGACCCGAAACTCTTCGCCCGCTACCTGGGGGAGGGCTCTAATTGCGGCAGGATGCAGTGGGGGTAATGCTGGCGGTTGCAGTCTTCGGCGCGGGTGCGTTCGTAGGCGTCTTGTACCTGGGGCAGGAGCCGTGGCTGCTAACCCCGGTGATGCAGGCGGTAGAGCACTGCGTACGCCCGATAGCGCAAGACAAACCTCTGCTGGCTGCCTTTATTTTTTTCAAGAACCTTTCGGTGGTCTCGATGGCTCTGTTTGCCGAGCAGGTCGTTTCCGCGGCAGATCACCTGCGGGTGCGGCTAGTAACTGCACTGAGGCTGCCTCCAGCTGTGGTGGGGTTGGTCGCCGTCAAGACGGCTCGCTTTGGCAGACTGATACCCGTAATAGTGCTCGTCGTGAACGGTGCCGTCCTGGCGGGCGTGTGCTGTCTGCTTTGGAAATCGGGGGCGAGCACGGCGTCGCTTGCCGCCGGACTTGTGCCCCACGGCATACCGGAGTTTTCGGCGCTGTTCCTGGCCTGCGGTGCCGGGATGTATGGAGTCACTTTTGAGCGGAAGGCTGTGATGTTCCGGCAGGCGGTGGTTCCCCTGCTTGCGGCGGCGGCAGTGATAGAAACATGGGTTACACCGGAAATAATGCGTCTCGTAGGATAACATATTGCGGGAGGGATGTCGGGTGGAATTGCTCAAGGTATCTTCCAGAACCGACACCAGGAGACTT
>DYEX01000085.1 GCA_020725525.1 Desulfovirgula sp. | reverse complement strand
TCCATTAGCGGGTTCCCCCTTTCCTCCCCCAGCCATGCGACCAGAGGAGCGTATCCAGTATTAGCGCCAGTTTCCCGGCGTTATCCCGGTCTAATGGGCAGGTTATCCACGCGTTACTCACCCGTCCGCCGCTATTGAGAGGTGAGATGTGAGAAGCGAGATGTGAGATTTATTGTTGGCTTTGGCTTTGCCAAAGCCTTCTTAATCTCACTTCTAACCTCTCACCTCTCACCTCTCAATCGCTCGACTTGCATGTGTTAGGCACGCCGCCAGCGTTCGTCCTGAGCCAGGATCAAACTCTCCATCAAAACTTCAAGTTTGCCCGTGCTCTTCGGAATTACTGCTCGCCTTCCAACGAGGTTCAGGCCGCTTCCGCACCTCTTAATGGCGCTTCCACCAGCCTTCCCCACTGCCTTCTTCCTCCCTGTTTAGTTTTCAAGGACCACTCGCCGCGCTCCAACGCGCATTTGTAATTGTATCACACCGTTTGCGGTTCAGTCAAGAGCTATTTTATCATTTTATCATTTTCTTAAAAACCACAGTTTCATTCATTATTTTATGGCAATTATATTTTTCCTGTCGGCAAGATCATATAGTACTGCACCTATCACCAAAAATCAACAGGTAACTTATGGAACTGCTTTATCCATTCTGCTCTTGCCAGTGTAGAAAACAATATTTTTCGGCCGCCAGTTTTCGGGCCGTGAGCCGCTCTCCCTCAGTGAGTTCCCACGGAACCAGCTTCAATGCCCAGTGCTCCCCTAAAAAAACAAGGGCAGGGGAAGATTGTTAACCATCATTTCCTCTGTCCTGGAACCTGAAAGTTTCATTTCCCGATCACGGGAAACTTGTCCCGTCGGTGTTCCTTCCCAAGGGGAAGGAATCTCTCCAGAGTCCTGCTGTTTTTTGTTTCCACACGGGTGTGTTTTCCTCCTGCCGGCAAAAAATTTTTACCGTCCCATTTTTTCAAAAAGCATTTTTTATATGCTCCAGGAATTCCACCCGGCCGTTAAGCCCGTATTTAATGGCCAGGACATCGAAACGCACCGGCCCACGGTGCCCCCCGCTCGCCGCCAGGTAGCAGCGGGCCACCCGGCGCAACCTGGCCTGTTTTTGCCGGCCCACACTTTCCTGGGGCAGGCCGAAATTATCTGTTGCCCTGCTGCGCACCTCCACAAAGACCAGTGTACGGCCGTCCAGGGCAATGATGTCCATTTCCCCATGGAGGCAGCGAAAATTACGCTCCAGCAGGCAGTAGCCCTGCCCGGCCAGGTAACGGGCCGCCTCCTCTTCTCCCTTACGCCCCTGGGCTTTTCTCCGCAGGGTCACCGGACTTCCCCCTTTGAGCCGGCACTAAATTAAATTTTTCTCCTGCAGGTACTCCATGAGCAGCCTGGCCGTGTTGCCGGTAATCTTCAGGCAATGGCGCAGGTGTTCCGGTGTATCAAAGGGATGGGGGTTTAAGGCCCGGCAACAGGTAGCCCCAAACTTTTCTTCAAAGCGGTCGTGGAAATCTTTGGCCAGCCCGTAGGCCCGGTAGCGGTCCTGCCGGTGATCGGTACGCCCGCAAAGCAGGCCGAGAACCATGGTGGAAGCGGTCAGCGCCCCGCAGAGGCAACCCGCGTGTCCCAACCCGCCGCCAAAGCCGGTGGCCAGGCGGACGAGGTCCCGTTCCACCTCCGGGACCGCCAGTTCCCGGAAAGTCAGAAAAATAGACTCGGCACAGTTATAGCCCTCACGGAAGTAGTTCCCTGCCCTGTTCCTAGCTTCAAGAGCCAGATCCTCCGCCATTTTCATCACTCCGTTTCTTCAAGCTGTTAATTTAATTTCGGCATCCATTCTCCTTTTCCTTTTCAGTGGATGAGGGAAAAAAGCGGGGCTTGAAGCCCCGCTTCCCGTTTTTTGCACCCGTTGCCTATTCCTAATGCAGGAAGAAGGAATGAGCTGCCGTGTTGACCACTTCCGACAGCGGGCCGGGATAAATGCCCAGCACCAGGGTGGCCACCATGGTGATGATCAGGGTCAGGGCCACCGGGCCGCTCAAAGAAATGGGCGTATTATCAACCGGTTCATCCCGGTACATGACCAGGGCCACCCGCAGGTAGTAGTACACCGAAACCATGCTCATGATCAGGCCGATGAGAGCCAGCCACAGGTAATTGTCAACAATAGTCTTGAAGAGATAGAACTTACCCACAAAGCCCGCCAGGGGCGGAATACCGGCCATGGAGAGCATGGAGATGACCATTACCGCAGCCATCAAGGGTGAGCGCTGGCTCAAGCCCGCATAGTCCTTGATTTCGTCACTGCCGGTTACATTGTAGAAATAAGCGGCCACGGTAAAGGCGCCGATGGTAGCAAAGACATACAGGAAAGCGTAGAACATTACGCCCTTAATCCCGGCCTCACTGGCGGTAACCAGGCCGACCAGGATATAGCCTGCCTGGGCAATACTGGAGTAAGCCAGCAGTCGTTTGATGTTGGTCTGGGGAATGGCCACCAGGTTGCCCACAATAATGGTCACGGCGGAAAGAATGGCCGCCAGCATGGTCCAGTGGGCCCAGAGCCCCGGCAGGGCCGCTACAAACACCCGCAGCAGGATGGCAAAGGAGGCTGCCTTGGAGCCTACGGCCAGGAAGGAGGTCACCGGTGTCGGTGCCCCTTCGTACACGTCCGGCGTCCACATATGGAAGGGCACGGCGGAAATCTTGAAGCCCAGGCCTGCCACCAGCATGGCCACGCCCAGGATGAGGGCGGGCACGGGCTCTGTGGTTACCGCCTGACCCACTTCGGAGATGACCACCGACCCGGTAACGCCGTAAACCAGGCTCAGGCCGTACAGCAGCACCGCCGAGGACATTCCCGCCAGGAGGATGTATTTAATTCCGGCCTCCACCGACCTGGTTTCGGTACGGCGGAAGCACACCAGCACGATAAAGGCAATGGTCATTAACTCCAGCCCCAGGTAGAGGGTCATGAAGTCCCCGGCCGAGGCCAGCACCATCATACCCAGGGTGGCAAAAAGTATCATGCTGTAGTATTCACTCTGGTCACCCATCTCGTCCACATAACGCATGCAGCCCAGGGTGACCAGAAAGGCGGCCGTCAGGAAGGTTATCTTAAAGAAAATGGCATACTGGTCCACTACAAACAAGCCTTCATAAAGGAAACCCTGATTGTTCCAGCCGGAGATGGTTAACCCCAGCACTCCTAACAACCCCAGGGCAGTAACCCAGCCCAGGCCGTGACGGGAGCCCTTGGGAACGAGCAACCCCAGGATCAGTACACCAAGGCCCAGGATGGCCATGGCAATCTCAGGCGCCAACAACGAGAGATCCACATTCATCTAGAAACTCCCCCCTAACTGAAGCGCACCGCTAATCTCGGCCATCAGGGGCACGATGCCGCTATTAACCATGTCGAAGAGCAGGAAGGGGAGAATGCCGCCCACCACCAGAACGGTACCCAGTACGGCCAGGGGCACCAGCTCGGGGCCCCGGATGTCCCTCAAAGAGTCATACTCGGGACGGGGCGGCCCAAAAAGGGTGTTGGCACCGGCCCGCAGGGCATAAAGGGCGGTGATGATAATCCCGGCAATGGCCACCACGGCCAGGCCCCCGTAAACCTTGAAGGAGGCCACAAAGATGGTAAACTCGGGAATGAAGCTCACCAGGCCGGGCAGACCCAGGGAAGCCATAGCCGCCAACATGAAGGCCACGGCCAGGCGGGGTGCCTGCCGGGCCAGACCGCCCAGGTCGGGAATCCAGCGGGTGTGGGTCTTTTCGTAAATGAAGCCGATGGTGGAAAAGAACAGTGCCGCCATGATACCGTGGGCAAACATGTTGGCCACGGCGCCGTTTAAGCCAATGACGTTCAGGGAAGCCACCGCCAGGAGCACATAACCCATGTGGCTCACGCTGGAATAACCGACGATATACTTCAGGTCTTTCTGGGCCAGGGCCGCCATGGCCGCATAGGCAACGCCGCATACACCCAGCACGGCAATCACCGGTGCCCAGAATTTAGCGCCCACCGGCAGGACATAAAGAGCGATGCGAATTAAGCCGTAACCACCGATCTTTTTCAACACCCCGGCGTGAATCATACTCACCGCCGTGGGAGCGCCGGCGTAACCGTCGGGCGACCAGGAGTGGAAGGGCCACATGGAGAGAAGCGAACCAAAGCCAAAAAGCATCAGGGCAAAGAGCCATTTCTGGTCGAAATCGCTCAACCCCTGGGCGGCCCGGGCCAGGCCCGTGAAGCTCATATCGGGCACGCCGGAAATGGCCGCAGTCTTCATAAACAGGGCGATCACGCCTACCAGCAGGAAGGCCGAACCGATTAAGAGGTAGATGGTCAGCTTCATACCGGCGTATTCCTTGGTTACCCGCTTGGTGCTGCCCCAGATGATCACCAGGATGTAGATGGGAATGACCACCACTTCGTAGAAAAGCAGGAAGATGAACAGGTCCTGGGCCACAAAGGTGCCCATCACACCGGCGATCAATAGGCACAGCAGGATGAAGAAGTCCCGCGGACGATGATTGACATTCCAGGAGGCAAAAACCGCCGAAAAACCAATCAGGTTGGTCAGCAGCAGCATGGGCAGGCTGATGCCGTCCACGCCCAGGAAGAAAGTGACGCCCAGATCCTTAATCCAGGGGATCTGCTGCACAAACTGCAGGCCGCCCAGGGATTGGTCGTAGGCAAAATAGACGTACAGGGACAGGGCCATGGAAATGAAGGTTCCCGTAGCCGCAATACACTTGATGAGCATGTGCTCCTCCCGGGGAATAAAGGCCATGATCACCGCGGCCACCACGGGAGCAAGCAGGATGGTTAGCAATACGGGGAAGCCGTCCATTTACTTCACACCCCCCACAGTCAGGCTGGCAGACGAGGGACCGGTAAAGGCCAGGAGAACGACCACGGCCAGCACGCCCAGGAAAAACACCAGGGCGTAGTTCTGGAGCCGGCCGGTGTTGCTGACCCGCAGGCCTTCGCCAAACAGGCAGGTCAGTGCGCCCAGACCGTTGACGATAATACCGTCCACCACGTAGATGTCGAACAGGTAGAACAGCCTGGCCGCACCGTCAATGATCGTGTGGTTGAACCAGAGGTAAATTTCATCAATATAGTACTTGTTGTACAGGATGGTGTAGATGTGGTTGTAACGTTCGGCCAGCGCCTTTGCCCTGGCTTTGGTCTTATCCGCACAGTAAAGCTGGTAGGCCAGGTAAATACCGGCTGCGGCCAGCACGATGGACCCGATCATGACCCAGTAATTGGGCTCGGCATGATGGGGATGCCCATAGAAGATCCATTCGCTCCACAGGGGCGCCCAGGGAGTACCCACCAGACCCCCGACCGCGGAAAGAATGGCCAGACCGATCAAGGGCAGGGTCATCACCGGAGGAGATTCGTGCGGATGGTTCTCCGGGTTTTCCTCGCCAAAGAAGGTCAGGAAAATCAGCCGCCACATGTAAAAGGCGGTCAGGAAGGCGGTAAAGGCAGCCATGACAAAGAGGACATAGTGGCCGCTATCCAGGGTCACGGCCAGGATTTCGTCCTTGCTCCAGAATCCGGCAAAGGGAGGAATGCCGGCAATGGCCAGACCGCCAATGACAAATGTCCAGCCGGTAATGGGCATTTTCTTGATCAGGCCGCCCATCTCCCAGACATCCGCCTTGTGGTGCAGGGCATGCAGCACGCTACCGGCACCCAGGAACATGAGGGCTTTAAAGAAAGCGTGGGTCCACATGTGGAACAGACTTGCCGTCATGCTGCCCACCCCCAGAGCCAGCATCATGTAACCGATCTGGCTGACCGTGGAGTAGGCCAGGATACGCTTGATTTCCCGCTGGGTGACGGCAATGGTGGCCGCAAACAGGGCGGTGAAACCACCGGTGATGGCCACCAGTTCCATGGCGCCGGGTACCTCGTGGAAGAGGAACATGGTCCGGGCCACCAGGTAGACACCGGCCACCACCATGGTTGCGGCGTGGATCAGGGCACTGACCGGAGTGGGACCTTCCATGGCGTCCGGCAACCACACGTGCAGGGGAAACTGACCGGACTTACCAATAGGTCCGATAAACACCAGCACGGCAATCAGAGTTAATACGCCAAAAGTGGTATATTGCTCAAAGTGGGCAATCTTTTCGGACAACTCCACCAGGTTCAAGGTACCAAAGATAATTTGCAGCGACAACAGCCCGAGCAACAAACCAAAGTCGGCAATACGGCAGGTGATGAAGGCCTTTTTAGCCGCCTCCCGGGCCGAAATCTTATGGCTGTAAAAACCAATCAACAGGTAGGAACAGAGACCGACCAGTTCCCAGGCTACAAACATTTCCAGCAGGTTGCTGGAAATGGCCAGCAGGAGCATGGAGGCAGCAAACAGGGATACATATGAGAAGAACACGGAAAAGCCGGGATCGCCCTTCATGTAACCAATGGCGTAGATGAAGATCAGGGACGCCACCATGGAGACCATGAAAATCATCATGGCCGAAACGGGATCCAGCTGTACCCCCACGTCTATCTGCATGCCGGGCATGGAAAACCACCGGACGGCATAGACCAGGGGTTTTTCCGTAAATTCCGGGTTGGTAAACACGCCATAAGCGGCAAAGGCCGAAACGACAAAGGCACCCACTATCCCGGCCACGGCCACCAGGGCGCTGAGCATTGGCCAGGGCCTGGTGAGAAAGACGATGGCTAAAAAGGCCAGAGCAGGCAGCAGGGGCACCAGCCAGGCGTGGTACATCGCAAATTCAACCATCTCGTTGGACACCCACCTTTCCTACCACTTGAGCCAGTCAAAGTCATCCAGGTTAACCGACACCCTGTTGCGGTAGATGGCAATGATGATGGCCAATCCAACCCCCACTTCGGCAGCGGCCACCGTGATTACGAAAATGGCAAAGAGCTGGCCCGTGAAAAGGGTGGGGGTAATATACTTGCTGATGGCCACCAAATTAATGTTCACGGCATTGAGCATCAACTCAATACAGATGAGCACTGCGATGGCATTCCTTTTGGCCAGTACGCCAAAAAGACCAATACCAAAAAGCAGCGCCGATAGCACCATGTAGTGGGTGAGGCTAATCGTTGTGACCATCGGCTTTTACCTCCTTGGCCAGGAAAATGGCTCCCACCAGGGCCACCAGCAGGAGAAGAGCAGCCACCTCGAAGGGAATGACGTACTTGCTTAACAAAATGTCGGCAATGTTCTCCACGGTTTGTTCCGGTACGGCTACTGCCGTGCCCACCCACTGGGTAGTAGCGGAAAGGTAACCGCAGACCACCAGCACCAGGGCCACCACCCCTGCCGCGGCTTTGGTCTGGCTGTTAAACAGGTTGGTGCTCCCCATGTCGCCGCGCTGGATGAGCATAATACCGAAAACCACCATGATGCACACTGCACCAGCATACACCAGCACCTGCACGGCGGCCAGAAAATCGGCGTCCAGGGTCAGAAACAAACCGGCCATGGCCACAAAGCATACCGCCAGCCAGAGCACCGAGTGCACGATATTTCTAAGCATGACCACCAGGAGGGCCGAGCCCAGAATGGTTGCGGCCAGCAGGTAGAAAGCAACAGTCATCCAAATGCCTTCCATAATTAAGTTAACCCTCCTTACCAGGAGCCTTGCCGGCGGCCACTTCCGCCCTGGCGGACCTGGCCCGGGCCGCCGCCGGACGTTCCGCATCGGGTTCTGCCGGCTCCTCCTCGGGTAAAGCTTCGGGAGCGGGACGATCTACCAGCACCAGGCGCACCTTGTCCCGGTAGTACTGATTCATGTTGATTACATGGCTGAACTTAAGGGCGTCTTTATTGCATGACTCCACACACAGTCCGCAGAACAGGCAATATTCGATGCGCATGACATATTTGGTCAGGTACTGCTTCTTGCCCACCTTCTCTTTGGTGATCTGAATTACCTTGTTGGGGCAGGCGTTGGCACACAGACCGCAGGCAATGCATTTATCCACATCCAGTTCAAAGCGCCCGTGGTAACGCTCGGGCAGGGGTAACTTTTCCTCGGGATATTGCACGGTAACCTTCCTGGTAAACAGTTCCTTCCAGGTGATGGCTAGGCCCTTTAAAAGCCCTTGTCCGAACATTTAATCACCACCCTATCGCCCGGTAGATGTACATACCCACACCGGTGACAAATATGTTGGCCAGGGAAAGCGGTACCAGCACTTTCCATCCAAATGCCATTAACTGGTCAACCCGGATACGGGGGTAAGTCCAGCGGATCCACATGAAGATGAAGATCATGGCGTAGACCTTGATGAAGAACCAGAACCAGGAAGGCAGGAAGGTCCAACCAAAGGGGGCAAGCCAGCCGCCCAGGAACATGATGGTACACATGCAGGAAATGACCATCATGCTGCCGTATTCCGCCAGCATGTACATGGCATAACCCATACCGCTGTATTCGGTGTAGGGACCGGCAATTATCTCCGACTCACCTTCAACCAGGTCGAAGGGGGTACGGTTGACCTCGGACACCCCGGCAATGAAGTAAATCAGGAAGGCCAGGGGCTGCGCAAAGATGAACCACGTGCCGCGCTGGGCATTGACAATCTCCGTAATACTCAGAGTGCCGGTAAGCATGATTACTCCCAGCAGGGACAGAACCAGGGGCAGCTCATAACTCACCATCTGGGCCACCACCCGCATGCCGCCCACCAGGGAGTATTTGTTGTTGGAGGACCAACCGCCCATCCAGAAGATAATGGTGGAAAGGGAGGCTACGGCCAGCACATAGAAGACGCCGATGTTCAGGTCAATGGGGGCCATTCCCTCTCCCCAGGGGATGACGGCAAAGGCCATCATCGGGGGAACAAATACAAGTATGGGAGCGGCCAGATAGACAACCTTATCCACCCGCCGCGGAATGATAATTTCCTTGGCCAGGAGCTTCACCACGTCTGCCACGGTCTGCAACAGACCCTTGGGACCAACCCGGTTGGGTCCGATCCGGCACTGGATATAAGCACAGACCTTCCGCTCCATGTACACCAGCCAGATGACGTTGAGGGAAACAAATACAATAACGGCTACCAGCTTAACGAGCATGACAATGAATTCGCTGGCCAAGGGAGGCACACCGGCACCGGCCAGGATGGTTCTCAAGCCCGCGGCTATACCGGTAAAAATATTTTCACCCATGCCTCTTCTCCCCTAACTCCGATTTTAGCAGTCCACTTCGCCCAGAACTATATCTAAACTACCCAGTATGGCAATGACGTCGGCAATCTTCCAGCCCACCAGTAATTCATCCAGATAACCCAGGTTGATGAAGGAGGGCCGGCGGAAATGTACCCGGTAGGGCTTGGGGCTACCGTCGCTGACCACATAGCAACCCAGAACGCCTTTGGAGCTTTCAATTTCCGCATAGGCCTCCCCGGCGGGGGGTTTGATCACTTTCGGCATTTTGGCCATAATGGGACCTTCGGGCAGGCCCTCTATCGCCTGCTGGATGATGCGGGCCGACTGACGGATTTCTTTGATCCGGCAGACAAAACGGTCAAAGCAGTCCCCGTTTTTCCCCACCGGTACTTCAAAATCAAAGCGGTCGTATACCCCGTAGGGGCGCACCTTGCGCAGGTCATAGGGAATACCGCTACCCCTTAAAACAGGACCGGTCAGGCTGTAATTGATACCCATCTCGGGAGTGATGATCCCTACGTATTTGGTGCGGGCCTGGAAGATCTCGTTGCCCGTGATCAGGCCGTCGTACTCGTCGCACAGGGACGGCAGATCTTTCAGGAATTTTTCCAGGGGCGGGAAAAACTCAGGGGGTAAATCATCGGCTACTCCACCAATGCGGAAATAGCTGAAAGTCATGCGGGAACCGGAAACCATCTCCAGGAGGTCCAGCACCCGCTCCCGGTCCCGGAAGCAGTAGAGAAATCCGGTAAACCCGCCGATGTCCACGCTGTAGGTGCCTACGGCCACCAGATGGCTGGCAATCCGGGAAAGCTCGCCCACGATAACCCGGATATACTCGGCCCGCTCGGGCACTTCGATGCCCATCAGCTTTTCCACCGCCGCCACGTAACCCCAGTTCATAAGCATCGAGGCCAGGTAGTCCATGCGGTCGGTGTAGGGAATTACCTGGGTGTATGTCCGGGCTTCCGCCAGCTTTTCAATACCCCGGTGCAGATAGCCGGGAACGGAAGTGGCCTTAACCACCACCTCGCCGTCCAGTTCCAGGATGATCCGGAACACACCGTGGGTGCTGGGATGCTGGGGACCCATGTTGAGCACGTAAGTTTGTGTTTTCATTTACACACCTCCCCAAAATCGTGGAAGGCTACTCCCTGCCACCTTCCCATTGGAAATCCTTGCGCAAGGGGTGGCCCTTGAAGCTGTCGTCCAGGAGGATGCGGGTGGGATGGCCGGGATAACCCGTAAAGTTGATCCCCATCAAATCGTATACCTCCCGTTCCTGCCATTTGGCCCCACCCCAGAGCGGGCACAGGGAAGGTGCGGCAGGATTCTCCTTGTCCTCCAGCTTCACCTTCACCATCAGGGTGTAATTGTGTTTCAGGGAGACCAGGTTGTAAACAACCTCAAAACGGTCCGGGTAATCGGCTGCCGTGAGGTTGGTTAGAAAATCAAAGGCATAGTCGGGACTTTCCTTCAATTCGGTCATCACCTGGACGAGATCCTCAGCCGGGACAAGGAGCACTCCTTCTCCCACGATCTCTATTGCGGGAAATTTTTCCTTTAGCGCTTCCAGCAACTGCGCAGGCGGTTCATAACTGGCCACGGGGCAGTGTCACCACCTTTGGATTTTTGATTTTATCCCGCAGCATCAAAAAACCTTCGATGACGGCCTCGGGCCGGGGCGGGCATCCGGGTACGTAAACATCAACCGGCAAAAGCTTATCCACCCCGGGGACGACATAATAGGAATCCACAAAAGGTCCCCCGGAAATGGCACAGCTACCTATGGCAATGACCCACTTGGGCTCACTCATCTGTTCATACAGCCGCACCACAAAAGGGGCCGCCTTTTTGGTCACCGTACCCGCCACAAGCATCACGTCGGCCTGCCGCGGAGTCCCGCGCATCACCTCGTATCCGAAACGGGAGAGATCAAAGCGTGAAGCGTTGGTAGCCATCAGGGCCTCAATGGCACAGCAGGCCAAGCCGAAGCCCAGCGGCCACAGGGAATGGGCCCGGGCAATATTCAGGAGCTTTTCCAAAGGTGCGACATGAATTAATCGCTTGACCTCGTTGACAACTGCCGGGTCCTTCGTCAAATTCTCCACCGGATGGTTATCCCTGGTCACTTCCATTCTAACGCTCCTTCCTTCCAGGCATACCAGAGGCCCACAATTAAGATGAAGATAAAGATAATCATCTCGATAAAGGCAAATAACCCGAGACTCTGGAACCTCACGGCCCACGGGTACAGGTAAATTGTTTCCACGTCGAAAATGACAAAAAGCAAAGCGTAGAGGAAATAGCTGGTCTTGAACTGCACCCAGGTGGGGCCGATGGTGTCCACGCCGCACTCGTAGGGCTCAAACTTCTGCCCCTGGTACCGGCGCGGGTGAATTAGATAACTGGTTAGAATACCTCCGCCACCAACAAGCAGGCCTCCTATAAGAAACAGCAATACCCCCACCCATTCCGAAAGCATCCTTCTCCCCCCTTTCCCAAGAAAATTCACTCCACACCAAACCGGGCTGTTTGTTTTTGACCCGGTAAAAATGACTTGTGAATTCTGTAACTCCCCGGTTCAGGGGAAAATATGCGGCGCAAACAATTAACACACCCCACGAAAGCCGGACCGGTGTAGCGGGCACGGACCCCAGCGGCTCAGGGCCTGCCGGTGAGCGGAAGTGGGATATCCCTTGTGACGGTCAAAACCGTATTGCGGGTAGAGATGGTGGCAAACCTGCATGAGCTGGTCCCTGGTTACTTTGGCCAGAATGGATGCCGCGGCAATGGAGGCGCTCAAACCGTCTCCCCCCACCAGGGCCCGCTGGGGTAAGGCCAGTTCCAGGGGAAAACGGCCATCTACCAGCAAATACTGGGGTAACAACGATAACCCCTGCACTGCCCGGCGCATGGCCAGAAGGGAGGCAAAGTGAATGTTTAACAGCTCTATCTCGTTAACGGTAGAGATACCTATGGCCCAGTCCAGCGCGATCTGCTTTATCCGGAGGGCCAGCTCCTCCCTCCGGTTAGGGGAAACCTTTTTGGAGTCGTTTAATCCGGGAAGATGCACCCGGCCGGGTAAAATCACAGCCGCCGCCACCACCGGACCGGCCAGGGGACCCCTTCCGGCTTCGTCCACCCCGGCCACCAGGGATACTCCCTGGCGGAAAAGCTCTTCTTCGTAACGGTATAAGGCATTGAAGGGATCCAAGAGAAGACAGCCTTTCCTTACTTAAACTACATAAATATGCTTTAAGTAAATTTTTCGCGGTTAAGACACAAATCCCTCCCCACGGAAAAAGATTTTTTACTCCCTTTTTTTCATTATCCAGGCGGTAAATCCAGTGTAAACCGC
The DNA here is from genome assembly GCA_020725525.1 of Desulfovirgula sp. Taxonomy (GTDB): domain Bacteria; phylum Bacillota; class Desulfotomaculia; order Desulfotomaculales; family Desulfovirgulaceae; genus Desulfofundulus. The sequence continues at coordinate 17,497 of DYEX01000085.1, read as the reverse complement.
CCCAGGCGGCCTTCCCGAAATTCCTTTAACAGGTAAACGGAAGCACGGAAAATATCCACGGTCCCTCCCGGACCCATCAAACCCCTGCGGGCACCAATCAACTCAAGCACCTGGTATCCCCGTGCCGGAAGCCTTTCTAATCCATAACGCTCCTCTAATGCACGGGGAAACGACTGTAACAACCACTCCGCCAGCCAGGCGGCAACCTCCTCCACGTCAAAAACCTCTTCTTTGATCGCACCGGTGGCGGCCAATTTCAAGGCCACCTGGGGATCATCAAATTTAGGCCAGAGCACTCCGGGGGTATCCAGCAGCTCCACCCCCCTGGCGAGACGGACCCATTGCTGGCCCCTGGTAACGCCGGGGCGATTGCCCGTGCGGGTAACGCGGCTCCCCACCAGGGCGTTGATAAAAAAGGATTTGCCCACATTGGGGATGCCCACCACCATACAGCGGGGATGGCGGGGACGCCTGCCCCGGGCCGCCAGGGGAGCTATTTTATCTTCCACCAGGCGCCTGACCAGAACGGGGATTTCCGCCACACCCTTTCTGCGGGTGGAATCTACCGCCACGGAAGGAAGACCACGGGCGCGAAACCAGTCCACCCAGGCCCGGGTTAGATCCGGATCGGCCAGATCCGCCTTGTTAAGCACCACCAGGTGGGGCTTCCCACCTAGAATTTTGCCGATGAGCGGATTGCGGCTGCTGGCCGGGATCCGGGCATCTAAAAGTTCAATAACCACATCCACCAGTTTTAAGTTTTCCTGAACCAGCCGCCTTGCCCTGGCCATATGGCCGGGGTACCATTGAATGGACATATTTGATCACCTTTTAATGCAGCAAACCGATGCGTTCAAGGGGCCAGTAAATCAGGACGGCCTTCCCAACGATGTTTTGCCGGGGCAGGAAACCCCAGACCCGGCTGTCATCGCTGTTGTTGCGGTTGTCCCCCAGCATTAAATAATAGCCGGGAGGAACTCGCACCGGGCCGAAATCGGCAAAATGGATGTCCTGGGGTAAATAATCTTCGGCCACCAGGCGCCCGTTTATATAAAGGTGGTTGTTGCGCAGGGCCACCGTTTCTCCGGGCAAACCAATGAGCCGTTTTACGAAATCCCGGCTGGGATCTAAAGGGTACTTGAAGACCACAATATCACCGCGCCGGGGTTCGCCAAAACGATAGGCAAGCTTGCTGACAATGATGCGGTCTCCGATTTGCAGGGTCGGTTCCATGGAGCCCGACGGGATATAAAAGGGTGCTAAAATAAAAAGCCTGATCACGGCAGCCAGAAGAACAGCTACAACCACCGATTCGAGAATTTCCCCGAAAGCAGATTTTTTGCCTTCCGGTTGCCGTGCCGTTTCGGCCAGATTAGCTTTGCGTTCTACTTCCTCCATAGGCTGCCTCCCTCCCATCAGGCGTAAAAGGCAAAAAGGGACTGTCGCGGCAGTCCCCTGGGTTAAAACTATCTTCTGTCCCGGATGCGGGCGGCCTTGCCCCGCAGCTGACGCAGGTAATAAAGCCTGGCCCGGCGCACATGGCCCCGCCGTACCACCTCGATGCGTTCAATCCTCGGAGAATGCAGGGGAAAAGTCCTTTCCACTCCCACTCCGTAGGAAACCCGGCGCACAGTGAAGGTTTCGCTCAGACCACCACCACGGCGACGGATCACTACCCCTTCAAATACCTGAATTCGTTCCCGGTTTCCTTCTACAACCTTAACATGCACCCGTACGGTGTCCCCGGGACGAAAATCGGGAATATCTGTTTTCATTTGCTCCTGTTCCAGGGATTGAATCAGGTTCATCTAATGCCCCCCCCTTCCTGCTAAAGACGGTCATATCATCAAGGTCAGCATTGGACCGTCCGTAATCAACATGATAAATTATAGCACAGCGTTTACCAGCAAAGCAAGGTATTACTGGAGCAGGCTTTTCAATTCTTCTATAACTTCCGCAAGGATTTTCCTGTCCTCAGCGGTCAGGGAAGCCCTGGCCAGCAAATCGGGACGACCGGCCAGGGTGCGCAGCAAAGACTGGCGCCGCCGCCAGAGGCGGATTTTTTCGTGATGACCGCTTAAAAGCACTTCCGGTACGCTGTAGCCCCGGTATTCCCTGGGCCTGGTGTAGTGGGGGTATTCCAGCAGGCCGTCGCTGAAGGATTCCTCCTGGGCGGAGGACCTTTCCCCGAGCACCCCGGGAATCAAGCGGGATACGGCATCCACCACCACCATGGCCGGTAGCTCCCCGCCGGTAAGCACATAATCGCCAATGGAAATTTCGTCGGTAACCAGGTGTTCAGCCACCCGCTCATCAATGCCTTCATAATGACCGCAGATGAGCGCCAGGTGCCCCTCCCGGGATAGTTCCGCAGCCACCTCCTGGTTAAAGGGGCGGCCGGCCGGTGATAATAAAATGACCCGGCCGGGATCGCCCCGCCGGGAGCGGATCCAGTCCATTGCCTCGAAAAGTGGTTCCGCTGCCATCACCATGCCGGCGCCACCCCCGTAGGGAGTGTCATCCACGGTACGGTGTTTGTTGCGGGAAAAATCCCTGATGTTGATCAGGTTGATTTCTAAAAGTCCCTTCTCGCGGGCCCTTTTAATAATGCTGGCATCAAAGGGACCGCTAAACATCTCCGGAAAAAGAGTTAAAATATCCACTACCATCTGCTGCTCACCCACTAATCCCGCAAGCCCGGAGGCAGGTCCACCACCATGCGCTTCTGGCCCAGGTCAATATTCCGGATCACACTTTTCAAGGCCGGAATAAGCAGGGGACGTTTGTCACCCTCCTGCACCACATAAACATCATTCGCACCGGTGGTCAAAACATCGGTAACCTTTCCCAACCATTCACCACCAGCGGTGTATACATCCAGGTCAATAATCTCAAAGATATAGTATGTGTCTTCGGGAAGGGAAACCAGTTGTTCACTGGTTACCTGCAGGAGGGCGCCTTTCAGTGATAAGGCCGCATTCATGTCCGGCACTTCCCTGAATTTGAGAATAATAAAACCTTTATGGCGCCTTGTTTTTTCTATATGATAGGTTTTTCTTTCCCCGTTTTTGTAAATTAAAACTTCGTCCATATGATCAAAACGCTCGGGGAAATCAGTGAGGGGAAAAACCCGCACCTCTCCCCGGTGACCCTGGGTGGTGACTATCTTACCGATGTTAATGTAATCAACCATTGAGGACATTCCCTCCGGTTTGCCGGATTTCCATGACCACACCATCCTCCAGGACAATCTCCATACCCGCCACTTGCGGCCAGTGATCACCCACTTTCAATTCCACCAATCTCTGGAGCTGTCCCTGGATCACCTCTTCTCCCGGAGTAAGCCCGGCTACTTCCTTTAGTTTCTCCAGCAACTTCTGCCGGGTCTCCAGACGGCGGGTGCGCTCCTGTTCCATCTGCTGCCTGGCCGCAGGTACACCCTGGGGATTTTGCTTCTCCAGTTCAGCCACTATGCGCCGGGCTTGAAATTCCAGGTGCTGCATCTGCAGGTCGATCTGACGAATGGCTTGCTGGATGTCGGCGGTCAATTTTTTTATATATCCATCGGTAACTTTAACCTTGACCAGAACCGGACATATTATGGTTACTTTATCCATTTTTATCGCCTCACCAACAGGCAAAAGAAACGCATGTATGTACAGGGAAGGTAAATATTCAGTGAACCTGGTTGGTTGCGGCGCTGTCCTCGCTCACTCCAATGCTTCGCGCCGACAGCACCGCGGCTTGCTTCGGGCCGGCTCTGGCTCTCTGCGGATTGCCCGCCACTTATCATTCTTCGTTGTTACCTGTTGAAACAATATATCATATGAGGTCTTCTGCCAGGTAGTTCACCATACGTCCTCGAGAGCCGAGCCGGCAGCCTCGCTTCGCCGGGTGCTGTTACCGGCGCTTCGCAAGTCATTCGCTCCGGACAGCGCCGCACCCTTGTCATAACGGTTCTACTGAATATTTACCAGGGGAGGGTAACACCCCTCCCCTACACTATCTCCACAGTTACTTTCTTGCGCTGTTTAGCGGCCGCAGCCTTGGCCACGGTGCGAATGGCCCTGGCAATGCGGCCCTGTTTACCAATCACTTTGCCCATATCTTCCGGGGCCACCTTCAGTTCAATCAGGCAGGATTTATCCCTTTCAATCATGTTGACTGAAACTTTATCCGGTTGATCCACCAGGGCCCTGGCCAGAATCTCAACCACTTCCTTCATAACACCTTAGCAACCTCCCCAAAACCTACTGGCTCTCCCCGGCGGGCTTGTTCAACAACCCGGCTTTGTGGAACAGTGCCCGGGCGGTATCGGTAAGCTGGGCACCGTTCTTGAGCCATTTCAGTGCCCTGGCCTCATCTATCTTTATTTCAGCCGGCTCCTTCAGGGGGTCATAATATCCCAGTTCTTCCACAAACCGGCCGTCCCGGGGGGAACGGGAATCCGCCACCACAATACGGTAGAAAGGATTTTTCTTGGCCCCCATCCTTCTCAACCTGATCTTGACGGCCACAGATTTTCACCTCCTTGTTGGGATCTCAAATCTTAAAATAAGGGGTTATCTTTACCCAGGAATAACTTTTTGGGCAGCTTGCCCCCTTTTTTGCCTCCCTTGCCCATTTCAGCCAGCTGGCGCATCATCTTTCTCGTCTGTTCAAACTGCTTTAAAACACTGTTAACCTTCTGTACCGTAGTGCCACTGCCCCGGGCAATGCGCCGGCGGCGGCTGCCGTTAATCTCATGGGGATGGGCCCGTTCCCAGGGGGTCATGGATTTAATGATTGCTTCCACATAAACCAGTTCCTTGTCGTCGATATCCCCCAGTTCCTTTAGCTTCTTCATATTGCCCAGCCCGGGGATCATGCTGATGATTTGCTGGATGGGTCCCAGTTTTTTCACTTCCTGAAGCTGCTCCAGAAAATCATCCAGGGTAAAATCGGCACTGCGGATCTTTTTATTCAGCCGGGCCACCTGTTCGGCATCAAAATTGGCCTGCGCCTTTTCAATGAGGGTAAGGACATCGCCCATGCCCAGGATCCGGTCGGCCATGCGGTCGGGATGGAAGGGTTCCAGAGCATCGAGTTTTTCCCCAACCCCTGCAAATTTAATAGGGCAACCGGTTACGGCCTTGATGGACAGGGCCGCCCCACCCCGGGTGTCACCATCCAGTTTGGTGAGCACCACCCCGTCCAGTCCCAGCCGCTTGTTGAAAGTCTCGGCTACACTGACCGCCACCTGGCCGGTCATGGCGTCCACCACCAGTAAAATTTCGTGGGGACGCACGGCAGCTTTGATGGCCTCCAGCTCGGCCATCATCTCTTCATTTATTTCCAGCCGCCCGGCGGTATCAATGATCACCAGGTCTCGCCCTTGTTTGACAGCGTGTTCCACGGCGGCCCGGGCAATGTCCACCGGACTGTGCCGCTCTCCCATGGAAAATACCGGGATGTCCAGTTGCTCGCCCAGCACCTGTAATTGTTTGATGGCTGCCGGCCGGTACACGTCTGCCGCCGCCAGTAGAGGACGGCGACCCTGTTTGCGCATCAAATTGGCCAGCTTGGCCGCCGTGGTGGTTTTTCCTGCCCCGTGCAACCCCACCATCATCACCACGGTGGGCGGCTTGGGAGCCAGGTTGAGCTTGCTCTGGGTTCCACCCATCAGGGCGGCCAGTTCATCCCGCACAATTTTAATTACCTGCTGCGCCGGTGTTAAACTGGCCAGTACATCCTGACCCACGGCCCGCTCCTTTACCCGGCCGATAAAAGTTTTGACCACCTGGAAATTGACGTCGGCGCCCAGCAGAGCCCGGCGCACTTCCTTCATCGCTTCATCCACATCGGCTTCGGTGAGCCGGCCTTTGCTTTTTAACTTGCGAAAAGTTTCCTGCAACCTTTCGGCCAGGCCCGCAAATACCATAGTCTCACCCCATTACTGCCCGCAAGATTTCCCGCACCCGCGACAGAATTTCCTCGTTCATGTTATGGTTCTCATCAAGCAACGCCAGGGCTTCCCCCAGACGGCGCCGCTGCTCCATAAATTTGGCCACCAGGCCCAGTTTTTCCTCATAACGGGTGAGAATGTGCTCCGCCCTTTTCAGCACATCGTGAACTGCCTGGCGACTGATACCAAACTGTTCGGCAATCTCCCCCAGGGAGAGATCGTGGGCATAGTAAAGTTCCACAAACTTTTGCTGACGCTGGGTCAACAGCTGCCCGTAAAAATCATAAAGGAGGTTCATCCAGGCCAACTTTTCCATGCCTCGTCCTCCTGCTGACCCCGGCTTAAAACCACGCTAAACCTATAAAGGGTAGGCACTTTACACTAAATTTTATCGGATCCCCCTGACCCTGTCAAGGGCAAGCCTTGAAGGGAAGAACCCATTTGACAGCCATCCCCACCGGTGATAATATGGCAGTAACAATGACATTGCTACAATATGTCTATTAGTCGCCCCTCCAGGACGACCGCCCCCCTGTCCATTTTTTATCGTTTGGCGAAAGTATCAATTAGAGGTGAAAAAATTGACTGCCAAAACTAAACCTGATGACGCACATCAACCAGCAGGCCTTTTAGATCTCCAGCAGGCTCTGTCTCTGGACAGGGCACAGGTAAGGGATTTGCACCAAAAATATCTTAACGCCGGTCTGGCCACCATGCTGGAACTTTTAAACTTCGATAAGTTGTTTGTCCGGGCACTGGGAGTCTCGGTCTGGGACTGGCAGGGCCGGGAATACCTGGATTTTTTAGGTGGTTACGGAGCCCTGAATCTGGGACATAACCACCCGAAGGTACTGGCCGCCCTGCAACAGGTACGGGAACTACCCAACATCCTCCAGGCATCCCTGGGGGTCCTCGCTGCCGCCCTGGCCCATAACCTTGCCCGCATAACCCCTGGTCAGCTGCAACGTTCTTTTTTTTGCAACAGCGGGGCAGAAGCTGTAGAAGGAGCACTCAAACTGGCCCGGGCGGCTACGGGCCGCAGCGGAATAATCTACTGCCAGGGTTCCTTCCACGGAAAAACCATTGGTGCCCTTTCGGTTACCGGGCGGGAAAAATATCAAAAGCCCTTTGTTCCCCTGTTACCCCAGTGTCAGGCCATACCCTTCGGTGATTTACAGGCCCTGGAAAAGGCCCTGCAGTCCCGGCAGGCCGCAGCCTTTATTGTGGAACCAATTCAAGGGGAAGGAGGAATCATCCTGCCCCCGCCGGGTTACCTCAGAAGGGCCCGGGAGCTTTGCCGTGAATACGGCACGTTGTTTATTGCCGATGAGGTACAGACCGGCTTCGGCCGCACGGGGTATATGTTTGCCTGTGAGGCGGAAAATGTGGAACCGGACATCATGTGCCTGGCCAAATCTTTGGGCGGCGGAGTAATGCCCATGGGAGCCTACATCACCACCGACGAAATCTGGAAAAAAGCCTACGGCGGGATGGAAAAGGCCCTATTACACACTTCTACGTTCGGGGGCAATGCTATGGCCTGCGCCGCAGCCCTGGCCACCATCCAGGTAATTTACGAGGAAAATCTGGCGGAACAGGCCAGGGAGAAAGGTGCCTATTTCCTGAACCGGCTTAAAGAACTGCAGGAACGCTTCCCCCTGCTGAAAGAGGTACGGGGACGGGGGTTGATGATCGGACTGGAATTCAACCAACCCGGCGGCCTGGCCTCCAAAGTTACTTTCGGGCTGGCCAGCAGGCTGGCCGAAGAATATACGGGCAGTCTGGTGGCCGGGGAACTTTTAAGTAACTACGGCATTATCACGGCCTATACTCTAAACAACCCCAATGTAATCCGCCTGGAGCCACCCCTTTGCGTTACCCGGGAACAAATCGACCGGGTGGTAACAGCTCTGGAGGAAATCTTCCAGCGCCACCGGGGCTTTATGAGCATGGCTGCTTCCGGGGTGAGGACCATATTGAAATCCCTGACCCGGCGGGAATAGTCCGTCTTCCAGCGGCAGCCGGCTTTATTCAAAAAAAATCCCGGCTTTGGTCATTTGCCGGGGTCACAAAAAACTTGTAGTGGGATGGAAAAGCCCTGGAATGGGAGATTTCCGGCATAGGGCAGGGCGGTTCCCCATGCCGGAACAGCCAAGGAGATTTATTTCCCGGCCGCATTAACGTACTCGCAACGGCCGGGAAAGGTTAAAGCTCTGCCAAGGGAGCTTAACCCCAAAGATAGAATCCTTTGCCTGCATCCATACGCAGGCGCATTTATTTTCATGTTATTTTAAAGCAGAGGTGGCAGGGTCAGGGCCGGATGTCCCTTTTCCTCGAGGAAGGGAAGGATCTCTTCGCCGCTGGTGCCCACAGTCTCGTCGGCAATCTTATCTACGAAGTCCTTACCCAGACCGGCTGCTTCGGCGGCTTCTTCCAGTTGCGGCCGCAACTGCTCCTTCAGATCCCTGGGCATCCACACCACGCGGGCCAGGCCGCCGTCTGCGGGTACAAATTTGCGGGATGCCAGATAGGACTTACTGATGCCCATAAAGCCGGGCATCTGTGCACCGCCGCCAATCGTTCCGGCCATGGTGGAGAAAGTCATCCCCGAGGGGGTCATGCCACCATGCTCCCGGTTGACCACCATGAAACCGTTGCATTCGGGCACCATGGCCAGGATGCACTCAAAGCAGCCGCAGGAGGTCATGGGGTATTCCATAATGGTATAGAAATTTACCACTTGAATGCTCCGCTGGGAGTTCTGGTATACGAAATCGTTGACCGACTTCCACTGTCCCTTAACCGGGTCAATCAGCCCCTCCAGCTTGATGGGCTGGTTTGGACCGTGGGGGTTGATTTCATAGGAGGCCTTGGCATCCAGCCAGCTCACCGCACCGCACAGGCCCGTCCGCTCGGGAGGAACGATACATACGTGGGTGGGAGCAAAGGACTGGCACAGGGTGCAGGAATAGAAGGTGTCCACGGTTTCATCCTTCAACTCCTTCAACCGGTCATCCCGTTTCCTGTAGTACTGCCGGGCCAGTTCCCGCATCTCCAGTACCTTTTGCTCGTCGGTGTAAATGGTTACCTGCACCCGGTCCACCACCGCGGCAAATTCCGACTTGAACTTGGCGTAGAGGATATTGCCCAGGTGTTTTAAGCGGAAGCCTTTGGCAAAAGCGCCGTTGCTTATGCGCACCCACATGATGTCCCGCTGGGCCACGTGCCACAGACCTTCCCCGTAGTTGGTGAAGTAATGGATGCGCCGCTCCAGCACGGGCTCGAAATCTTCCTGCATTTTACGCCCGTAAACATCCACGATGATACCCAGGGGCATGGCACTTCCCGGTTGTACGGTGTCGATGTCGGGACCAATAACCTCTACCTTACCGTCTTCCACTTCGTCCGGACCGGCCATGCGCACGAGCTCGAAGCTGGGAGTCCTGGTCCCGCCGAATTCCACATACATGTCCTTCTTACGGATGGACTCACCCTCAAAGGCCGGACCCACGGTAATGGGTGCATCGATTTCTATGCTGGTAATTTTGATTTCACGCAACTCCATACCCAGCTGGATGGCTTTTTCCAGATCCGGCTCGTAGATAAACCAGTCTTTTATTTGCTTGTCCTCCGGCAGCGGCTGGTCGGTGATAATGGGAATACCAATGTTAATTGCGCCCATGCAGGCGGCCGTCTTGACCATGTCGTGCTCGCCCAGATAGAGCACAAAAGCACGGATCCGCCGCCGCTGGTAGTCCCGCTGGGCATCCCTTAAGCCCGGCTTGATACCCCCAAACATCATGCCGGCCCGCAGGGCGTAGTTGGCGCAGTGGACCACCTGGGTAAAGTTGCCCAGGGGATAGGCAATCAGGTCCACGCCCAGCTTTACTCCTTCCTCCAGCAACTGTTCGATAACCTCGTCGCAGAGGAAAAGCATGAAGCCCATGCCCATCAGCTTGTTGACAACCCTGGCCAGCTCCCTGGGATCTCTGGCCCGGCCCAGGATCAGGACTTCGCCGGGGATGGTCCAGTCCACCATCTTGGTGCCGTACTGGCGCACCACCGGGTCGCCGATAAAACCGGTCCAGGGTGGAACATGCAGGGGATTCTCCGGGCTATACTGGAGGTAACGAATGGCCTCGATAATGTCTGCCGCATACCAGGTGGCTTCCCCCCACTGGCGGGCATTGGCAAAGGTTTTCTCTTCCTTCATGGCTGCCCGGGCACGATTCAATACCGGTACGCAGTCGCCCAGGGTCTTGATCTCCTCGCCGCTCAAGCAGCGAATGACGGGCAGGTAATAAGCGGTATCGGGGTAACCAACGGGATGATCCTTGCCATACCGGCGAATAGCCTGGTTCAGCAAAATCTCAGCATAACTTACAGCGGTAACAGCCCCTTCGTAGGCTTCTTTAAAAAGTCTCTTTGGCTCCTTACCCGGTTCAACAGCTCCTTCAAATATCTGGTCAAAATTAATGGCTTCGGCCATTATTTTCCCTCCTCCGCCCCAGGTTTACCAGTTTTGACAGAGAGCGGTTTCAAAGTCTTCTGCCACTTTACGATGCACACCCAGCTTCCAGGTACGGTACTCCAGTGCACTGAGCAGTTTTTGTATGGCCACCTCGATATCGGGTTCCAGGATAAAGTAACCGCCAAATACATCTCCGGCAATCTGCGTCAAAATACTATAGATCAGGTCGGAACCCTCCACCGGCGGCATGGTTCCCACATGGGTGGGCAGGCCGATGGTTACAGCCCACGTACCAATACTGGTGGCCTTACCGCTCATAGCCTCCGGGGCTGAGGCGACAAAGGGTACTTTGGGGGTATCTACGCCAAGATCTTCGGCCATCAGCATCAGGAGTTCGGCTGCCCGGGAGTTGTCGACACAGGAACCAATGTGGAAGACAGGTGGCAAACCATACTTGAGGTCGGCCTTCTCGCTGATACGCTGATAAAATTTCTTCAACCCGGGGCCGCAAAACTCATTCACTTTGGCCGGATCCATCAGGCCCGCCTTCGCGCACGCCTGGGCATTACAACCGGTGGAAATAACAAAAACATCATTTTTCAACATGGCTTTGGTGATTTCCAGGTGGGCCTGATCCTGGAAGGTCTTCAGGTTGTTGCAACCGGCCATGAGGATGACACCCTTCAGATCCCCGGAAAGAATGGCTTCGTTGAGCACCCGTACCGGGTTATCGGGGTTAACAGTCTTGAACAGCTCAAAGATAGCCTCCAAACTCCAGCCCGCCACCACTTTGTTCTTTACATTGGGAATGTGTACCGGACGGGTTCCCCGTTCTTTAAAGGCTTCAATGGCCTGGCGGATGACTTCTTTAGCGTTGGCCATGGCCGTTGCTTCCTGATAGTCAATGTGTATGCTACCGGGAATCTTCACAATATCCGAAGTGGTAATCAACCTGGTTCCGAAGCACTGGGCCACCGTGTTTAAACCGGGCATGATGCACTGCACGTCCACCACCATGGCATCAACCGCACCGGTACAGATGGCCAGTTCCTGGGAGGCAAAGGAGGTCACTATGGGAACGCCCTGGCGCATGAGCACTTCGTTTCCCGTACAACAAATACCGGCCAGGTTAATACCGGCAGCACCGGCGGCTCTGGCTTCATCTTCCAATTCCCGGGCCGCAGCCACAATCATTTCGCTTAAGAGGGGATTATGGCCGTGCACAACAATATTGACCTTTTTGGGGTCTAAAACCCCCATATTGGCTTCACTGACAACGGGTTGGGGGGTGCCGAAAATAATATCGGAAAGGTCGGTCGCAATCCACTTGCCGGCCAGGTCGGCCAGACCAACCCGTACGGCGCTGAATACCAGGTTTACCGGGTCGTTATCCATCCCCACGTGGGCCTGGGTAACCAGGTCGGAAATGGTAGCATGTATGCCGTGGGGCATGACCATGTGGCTTCTGTACCTTTCTATCCGGGCAGGTATTTGCTGCTTCACTATCCAGGTAGTTTCCCCTTCTCCCTTCAGGCGACGGAAGTCTTCCAGGGCTGTCTCAGCCAGTTCTTTCGCCAGAGCCAGAGTTTCTTTACCTTCGGTTTCAATGCCCACCTTCTTACAAATGCGCACCAGTTTCTCGGGGTCCTTAATGGAGTAGTCGGGAGCTTTTTCCTCAGCAACCATTTCCAGCGTGTGGGCTATATGGTTGCCATGCTGAGCATGGGAGGCACAACCGGTGAGGATCATTACCCCCACACTGCGGGCCACAATGGTCCAGGAATTGGCACCGCATATACCCCTGCTCGCCGGTCCTTCTTCCGCTTTAATCCGGCAGGGACCCATCATACAAATACGACAGCAGATGCCCTTATAGCCAAACTGGCACTGGGGCTGCTGGGCCACCACCCGGTCAAAGGCGGTAATCACGCCCTGCTCTTTGGCCACATCAATCATTTCCAGGACAGCCGGATCAACGGAACGCCTGACACTCTTGGGTTCAATGACCCGCGGGGTCCTGTCCGAAGGCCGGCTGGTCAAATGGGGCTCTCTAAACCTTGGCATTTAATCTGACCTCCTTAAAAAAAACAGGTACATTCAACAGGTAATTGCAGGAAACTCTTGCGCACCTCTGATGAAGCTTTTTCCCGCCCTGTTTTAACCCTTTCTCCCGGACCGCACGTAATTTAGGAATATTAGGAATGCGTCCCCCCTCCCCGGTAATTTTAAGATTATTAGTTCTACTCTACCAGAGGCTCGACTTACGGGCAAATGTTAATTAAGGCCATATTCTTCCTTATCAAGGCGTGTATTGAATTTATGTTCAATTTATAAAAGTATATATTATTTGACATAGTTTCACTAAGACAGGCCTCCATTAACCGAATAATTTCTACTGACGATCTACTGTAACATAAAACGCCAGTAATTTGGTAAATTTATGCCGGTAGCTTTAGAGCTACCGGCGTTGCTTGATTACTCCCGTTCTTTTTGTTCGCCCTGGATTTGCTCCAGGCGCTGCTTAAATGCCCGGAGCATATTTTCGAGATGGGCGATCTGCGCTTTTAACACACCGGCCTCATTTTCAGGAGGAGCCGGGGAATAGGGTACATATGGCGTACCAGCCGCCGGGGGAAGACCACCCCACCAGAAACGACCACGACGCCCCGCACCCCAGCCGGAACCCCGGCGGGGACGGCACCACCACCCCGGCGCGCTGGCAAACCCGGGCACGCTGGATCCGGCACAATACCCCATCGCCCTGCCGGTCATCGGACCCATACCCCAGGGACCTGTTCTGTCTCCACGCGGCATTTTACATCAACCTCCTATTCCATAAATGTGTTTTTGTTTTTTCTTCCGTAAGTGCAGAATCCAAAGAGAAACTTCCTCCTACCCCTGCCACCTTTAGCTTTAGATGGCCGCCTTATGGCAGGAAGCTGAGACAAGCCTCCCGTTAAGGGAACGATGCAATAGCCCTGACCTCGACCGGTCATGGGACCGGCTCCCCGGGGGCCACTTCCATCAAAACCGGGCATCTGTTTTCACCTCCTTCACGGCCCCCCGCGGTGGCGATGCCGCCACCTGCGGCAACCGGGCATGGCAAATCTTTCACGGTATAACTGGCCTTGAAGATAGGCCTGTAAAACTTCCTCCACCTCACCCGACACCCAGGGAATCACCTGTATACCCCGGGCAACTACCTGATGGTAAAGAAAGTTGCTTATGCCGCCGCAAATAAGCACTCTTACACCCAGGCGAATCAGCTGCTCAACCCGGAAAGGCCAGACCGAATCATCCAGCCTTACTTGCCTTCGAGAAATAATCCGTCCCCGGCTGATTTCCACCACCAGCGCCTCTTGAGCCACGTCGAAGAGGGGAGATATGCGATTGCCCCACCTGGCGAGAGCAACTTTCATTAACCATTACACCCCGTTAGAGCCGGTTTCTTACCTGGCCGACATTATTGCCTGTTTACCCTTTGCCGCCTGGCTGCGCCATATTACAGTAGCAAAAGTTATGCCAGCAGGCAATCTTTTCCCCAAATAGGCCCATTCAGCATCCATGCCTACGGCACCGCCTCCGCCCCCCGGTCTCGCCAAGTCTGGCATCTGCCTGGGTCAATGTCGCTCGCTTCCGTACAGAATAGCAGCGATCTTAAGGGCACAACCAAAAACGGGTGCAAAATGCACCCGGATCAACCACCTGAACCACTGCAAAATGCAACGTTATTCTACCTTGTTTAAATAGTCACTGGCTGGAATTTTTATGCCGTATCGTTTAATTTTCCGCCACAGCGTGGTCTTATCAATCCCCAGTTCCCTGGCCGCCAGGCTGCGTTTGCCCCGGTTGCGAACAAGCGCCTCATAAATCATCCGGGCTTCCATTTCGGCCAGGGTTTTGCCTTTCCCGGAACAAGAACGGCCACCAGCAGCCTGCAGATAAGCGGGCAGGTGCTCCGGCTTAATAAGCCCGCCTTTGCACAGGATAAAGGCATGTTCAATAATGTTTTCCAGTTCCCTGACATTACCCGGAAAGTCGTGCTGCCATAGCAGGGCCAGGGCTTCTTCAGAAATTCCGTCAATGGCTTTACCCCGCAGGATGTTTAACCGGTCGATAAAATGCTCTACCAGCAACGGAATATCTTCCTTGCGTTCAGATAAAGGAGGGAGCGTAATTTTAATCACATTGATCCGGTAGTACAAATCCTGGCGAAACAATCCCTTTTCTACCAGCGCGGCCAGATCTTTATTGGTAGCCGCCAGTATCCGGACATCGGCCTTCACCGGGCGCACGGCACCCAGGGGCTCAAACTCTTTTTCCTGTAAAACCCGTAATAGTTTGACCTGTAAAGCCGGGGAAATATCGCCAATCTCATCCAGGAAAAGGGTGCCCCCCTGGGCACGGGCAAAACGACCGGGTTTACTTTTTTTGGCATCAGTAAAGGCCCCTGCCTCATAACCGAAAAGCTCCGATTCCAGCAAGGTATCAGGGAGGGCGGCACAATTCACGGCCACCAGGGGTTTGTCCCTGCGGGGGCTCAAATTGTGTATGGCCCGCGCAAAAAGTTCCTTTCCCGACCCGGTCGGCCCTTCAATTAACACCGTGCTATCACTTTCCGCAATATCTGGAAGAATGGAGAAAATTTGCTGCATCCGGTGGTTTCTGCTGATGATATCGGCAAAGGTATACCGCCCCCGCAGTTCTCTGCGCAATTCCTCCACCAGGGAGAGATCCCGGAAGGTTTCCACACCGCCAATCACCTGCTGGCACTCATCCCTCAGTATACCGGTACTGATACTGATGGGAACTTTTTTACCGTAAGCATTGACAATATAAACAGCCCTGTTCACTACCGGACAACCGGTTTCCAGAGTGTGTTTTAACGCACATTCCCTCTCACAAATACTGGCCCGAAAAACTTCCCAGCAAAAACGCCCGACGGCTTCTCCCCGGGGCACCCCGGTAATTTCCTCCGCAGCCCGGTTGAAAAAAGTGATGCGCCAATCGGAATTAATTGTGAAAACACCATCGCTAATGCTGTTTAAGATAACCGAGGTAATATTTTGATCAGCTGTTATATTCATACAAAATCCAGCCCTCGATCTAAATTTACATATGTCCATATTAGCATCCCGAACACAAAAAAGCAATAAGTCAAACCGCAAGAAGCTATTTTCAGGCCGATGCGGTGTCTTTGCCGCTGTCCGGATTACTCCCTGGAGTGCAAAAAAAAGCCCGGCAAAACGTGCGTGCCGGGGCCAGACTAAATTTTTGTGGGATGGTAAAGTGCCCTTTGAAGGGAGGTTTCCGGCAGGGGTAAGGGCAGGTCTCCCCTGCCGGAACGACCAGGGTAACTTTTCCCCCGGCCAGTTCTTACAGAATCCACATTAAAAATCCTGGATAACTGGTTATCACCCGCCTTTCACCTTGAAACGTGAAGTTACTTTAATTGCTCCCTTTCGGCCTGGCTGGGTAAAATAAGGGCATTGCTCACCAGATGATGAATATGATTCAGCTTGCAGTCCAGCTTGTAATACTTGATGATGTCGTTCAGCTGGTCGTAACAGTTGTGGCAGGGTGTCACCACGATTTTGGCACCGGTAGCTTTGATTTGCTCGGCTTTCAGCTTACCCTTGGCCATCCGGTAGGGGTAAATATCCTTACCCATGGCCAGCAGGCCGCCACCGCCGCCGCAGCAGTAGTTGTACTGGCGGTTGGGCCACATTTCGACAAAGTCCATGCACGCCTGCTGCAGGCAGTAACGGGGTTCTTCCACAACTCCCTCTTTGCGCACCAGGTTGCAGGGATCGTGGAAAGTAACCCGTTCGGTGTTTCTGGTGCGATCAACTTTAATGCGGCCCTCCCGGATCCACTCGGCCTGCAGCTGCACAAAGCTCCTTACGGGGTAGTTGGCTCCGTTAAGCCACACCTTGCGCCCCCAGCGCTGCGCCCGGAAGGCATGTCCACATTCGGTAATGATAACTTCCTTCACTTTCAGGCGTTCAAACTCTTCCATGGTACGCCGCACCATAGTAGTTGAGTCCTCGTCGTCACCATTAAACAGGGCGTAATGGGTGGCGTCCCACCAGCGGCTGCTGACCGTCCAGCTGGCTCCGGCGGCCCACATAATTTTGGCAATGCTCTGCACATCCTGGGGATAGTACTTGATTTCCCGGGGGTCCCACATGAAGAGGAACTCTGCCCCTTCCTGGTCCACGGGTATTCTGGCATTGGGGTCCCCCACTTCCTGCTGCAGCTCTTCCTCCATCCACTCCAGGGTTTCCAGGTACTCTTCCGTGGTTACCTCCATCTGGTTGCCGGTGCGGATCTGCGCATCCACCACGTCCTGCAAAAATCCCGGTGCCCTTAGGCCAAAGTTTTTTGGACTGCGGATGGTTCTCACCAGACCGGCAATATCCACATTCATCGGGCAGTGGAAAGTGCAACGCCCGCACATGGTACAGGCCCAGATAAAAGTGGACGAAAGAACCTCATCCCGCATCCCCAGGGCTACCTGACGGATAAACTTGCGCGGATCGGCATGATCGTGCACCCCGTTATAGGGGCAACCGGCACTGCACATGCCGCAGGTGAGGCAATTGTAAAGATCCGTCGGATCCTTGTCCGTCCTGAACTTGGATACAACCTCATTCATGAAGGTTGGGTCCAGCTTGCTGGCCGCTATTGCTTCCACGCGGCTTCCTCCCCCCGCAAAATCTTATGATTATTATCATAACTTTATCAAAGGCCTGTACATACGAGCAAACGTTAATTATGGCCATTACCTTCCTTTTTCGCACAATATTACGATTTTATGCTCAAATTTAAAGGGAATGGGATATTTCTGTTAACGCGGGCGATTCAACTGGTGAACCCTGTGCAAAAGCAACTGGCAGCTTCTGGGGACTTTGCCCGCCCGGGTAGGTCACCGATACCGTTCCGGCCGTGTAAAATTTCAGTAGGCACCAGAAGGGGATCAGCCCCCTGAAAAAGAAATGAGACCTCGCGCGCCCAAAAAACACCAAAAATCAAGCTAAAGGAGTGTGAGGTCTCATGCTAAATATTCGCCAAATAGTGGG
>DYEX01000084.1 GCA_020725525.1 Desulfovirgula sp. | reverse complement strand
CCCGTTGCCTCACGAATAAATGTATGTGAAAGGGGAATCGTTGCCTCACGGGAAAATGTATCTGTAATGGCGACCGACTCCCGTGAGAGGGATAGCGGATAGGGGGAGGCCTCCGCGGGGCCGGGAGGAACCGGGTACCCGGCGGGGGCCGCGTCATGTGGTTTAGTTCGCCGCATGGGGCATTCCTCCTTCGTCAGGTGTCATGTGAGTTTCTGATGCGGAGCTGTTTTCCACATCAGGTGAACACGATTTCAGTAGTAGCCTTGTCAGGGCCAGGAGCCTGCGCTTGAGGCGGGCGGGATTGAGGGTCTGATACTCGTTTGTGAGCAGGTCTTTGACCTCCTGTGAGACGTACGGGGATGCCATGACCCGTTGGTAAGGTGTCTTGGGAGCGTCATAGTGTTTGGTGACCTTGGTCCCTTTGCGCTCCTTTGAGGTAAGCACCATCACCGGCTGGAAGTAGTTTGTGTAAAGCCGCAGGGTTTCGTAGATCTTGTTTAAGAGCATGACCTGTGCGTCGGTGGTGTACCGCGCATACCCGACCGTCCTACGCACGACGGACCAGTTCTTCTGCTCTACGTAGCAGCTGTCGTTTTTGCGGTAGGCCCTGGACCTTGTGAACGTTATGCTGTTCTGGGCGCAGAACCTAACGAGGTGGTAGTTGATGAATTCAGAGCCATTGTCCGAGTCCATCCCCTTAATGGGGAACGGAAAGCTTGCGATGATGTGTTTGAGGGCTTCAAAGACCCATTTCTGAGCCTTGTTTTTGACGGCTCGGGTCTCGGTCCACCTGGTCGCGACATCCACCACGTCAAGAGTCTGCACATAGTCTCCGCGGGTATTTCCGCCGTCGTGGCCGACGAGATCCATCTCGACGAATCCGGGCTCGGTACAAGACCACTCGGAGAAGGTCTTGATGGGGATGTTATGCTTGAGGAGTGTGCCAGGCTTTGTGCCGGATCGCCCCTTGACTCCCATGCTCCGGCGGTCTTGAGCCAGTCTCCTGTCGATGGTGGCTGCGCTCATGGATAGCAGTTTCTTTCTTGTATCGTCGTCAAGACGTAGTTCACCGTGACGCTCGAGGATCGGGACGATCTCGGCAAGAAACGGCGCCAGACGCTTTCCGGAGATGCAGTCTAAGATGAGCCAGACCTTCCTCAAGGCTTCTATAACCAGTGGGCCATACACAAGCCCACGCTTGCCGTGAGGGCTGCGTGGCCGCCCGAGTTTGGGAGGTCTCTTGAGGACTCTAGCAGCATGAAGGCGTGAGTATCCTGCAAGTTCCACAAGCTGTTTAATAAGCAGGCTTTTCACTTTCTTGCTTGCGCGCGCATACTTGGCAGCAAGTTCCCTGGTCACGGACTGTTTTTCGCGCAGAGTGAGCGGCATGTCTTGTCCACCCCTTCCCGATCGGTGGACTACAGTTCTAGACATCGAGCACTCACTCCCCTCACATACATTTTTGATGTGAGGCAACGAATCAATTTCACATACATTTTTGATGAGGCAAGT
>DYEX01000083.1 GCA_020725525.1 Desulfovirgula sp. | reverse complement strand
CCTTGCGATTTTGGCCTTATCCCGCTCTTTGCCGGTCAGGTTATCCAGCATCTGAATGTCTTCTTCGGTTACGAGCGGGATTGTGATGCGGGTATTTTTGTAGTCTTCCACCCGCTGGCCCAATTTCGGCTTTTTGTTGTCCGAGGAGGTGGTCATCCAGGTCAGGTTGCCGTATGCTTCCTGTCCGGCCCTGGGATAGAATTCGTCTCTTAACTGGCAGATGTCGTCGGCTATCAGTTCTATTACTTTCCGGCTGCCGATAAGTTTGTACTCCCGTTCCAAAAGTTCGATGAGAGCACTTCTGAAGGTGCGCTTGCTGATGGCATTTTCTTTATTGTTAACCATTTTCATGAAATCGTCAGGCCCCCTTTTTGCTCTGTTGCGGGGCTTGCCTTGACGATGAGATCCTGCAACCGCTCGGCTTTATCCGGGATGTTGCAGCGCAGGTAAAGTTCGGCGTATTCCTTGGCCAGGCGTTCTGAGATTCCGGCTACGTGGGCGGTTTCCGCCAAACTCAAGCCTTTTTGGATGCACAGGACAACCCGGGCGAAATCCATAATGTACCGTTTTATGGAGGTTGTTGAGTGCCGTGTTGTCCGGGCAATCTCGGAATAGGTCCTGTAGTCCAGGTAAAGGCTTACTATCCACGCTTTATGGGATATGCCCGGCCCAACATCATGGTAATGGCCACGGGTTTGCACCCGGACACCGCGTTCTTGCATCTTCTTTACGGCCCGCCTGACGGTCCTGACGTCCACCTGGAGGATATCGGCCAAGTCTTCCTGGGTAAGTATGCCGCCTTGCTCAAGGGCTTCTTCTGTCAGCCGGCAGATCTGCACTTCGCGCAGGCTGTGGGCGCCATGCTTGAGAAATACTTCCCGGTCTTCCGCACCGGCGTCTACGGTCAGCCTTACTGTAACCTTGGGAAGTTCGCGGAGCCGGGGTCCATGCTTTGCTTTTATGGAAACAGCCTGCCTGACCTCCTGGCCGGCTTCACACATGCGGTCCGGGTCGTAACGGTGAAGTTCGTATATTTCCTTCACTGTGTTGATGGCGGCTTGCGCCGTCCTGGGAGAAAACTCAAACTGGCTTACAAATATTTCATACAGTTGGCTGTCTCT
>DYEX01000082.1 GCA_020725525.1 Desulfovirgula sp. | reverse complement strand
TCAACTCAATCGTACCTCGGGGGCTTCGTTCTGTACAGCCTCCTATGCGCTTTTGCAGACCATCCAGCTTCTCAAACCGCTGGTGGTACCGTTAACAGGAACTTCAATCAAAGTGTGGTTAATGGATCGGAAAAAAGTGCGGAAGTCCACATATGCTTGATTTAATTGTTTCAGTAGTACGCTATAACCAGCCTGCCGAGAAAATTCAGGACCTTGCAAAAATGGTCGCAGCCGCTTCGTTGAGCTCCCAATTTTGGCTTATTGATAATTCCGAACAAGGAATTGTTGGCGACTTTGCAAATTTTTACATAAAATGCCCTCAAAATATTGGTTTTGGAGCTGGTCACAACATTGCAATGAGGGCATCTATAGGAAAATCCAAATACCACTTGGTTTTAAACCCGGACATTTCTTTTCGGCCAGGAACTCTTGAGAGACTGTTTGATTTTATGGAAGCCAATCCGAGCGTCGGAATAGCGATGCCGAAAATTTTTTTTCCAGATGGCTCTCCTCAGCTTTTGTGCAATCTGATTCCATCAAGTTTTGATCTTTTCGTGCGCCGATTTGGGCTAATTCGTTTTTTTAAAAATCGACACCGTCGTTATGAAATGCAAAATTTCAATTTTAAAAAACCTATTTTTGTTCCGTTCTTATCAGGTTGCTTTCTTTTTATTCGTGTTTCTGTATTTGAATTTGTCGGTTTTTTTGATGAGCGTTTCTTTTTATATATGGAAGATCTTGATTTTTCAAGGCGAGTTGCGGAAAAATTTCTTACCGTTTGTTTTCCCGGGGCCACGGTCACACATGAATTTTCAAGAGGGTCTTATAAAGAGAAGCGGCTCATTTTTTTGCACCTTGTTTCCGCAATTAAGTATTTTTGTAAATGGGGATGGATTTTTGATTCAAAGCGGTTAGAGCTTAATCGCAAAGCTATTTCGTTTCGGACACCCTAGCTCATCTTCTAGTGGACTTTTGCACATTTTTGAAAAAAGCGACACGAGAGCCTGTTGCATGAATATTGATTTTTAAGTTGTACCTTTTGTTGATTCGTGGTATAATTGGATATCTTCTTCTGAGACTGGTTGCATGGCTCCCAACATCAGATTCGCCAACCGGGAACAAAACTTCTTGCTTCCCCCCGATGTCCGTGAATGGTTGCCTGAAGGGCACCATGCGTTTTCGGTTAAGCCCTCAAATGCAGACTGGACGCTGGGCAGATAGGGACAAAGTTGCGATAATGCTGTCGGAAAGGGCAGTTCAACGAGGGAGCTGTACTTTTTCCTTTCCCGGGTGTACTTGGAAAGGAACCCCATCTTTGGAGGTTCCTCTCATGCATGCTCGGAAAAAGCCCAAGTCCATCACCCTTCGCGCTCTTCCCGCTCTGCAAGGCCTTTTCCCCGCTGATTGGCTTCGGGATAAAGCCAAAGAGCTGAAAGTTGTCATTCGAGAGCGAAAGTTCGATCCTGTCATCGCCTTTTGGGCCCTCGTTCTTTCCTTCAGTAAAAGCGTGAGTCGACAACTGGCCACCATTAAGCGAAGCTACGAAACTCTCTCGGGAACGATCTTCAGCAATGCCGCCTTCTACGTCCGCTTCGACCAGAAGCTGGTTGCCTTTCTCAAAGCGGCTTTGGAACGGGCGTTTCAAGAGATCCACCCTGTCCGGACCCTCAAAGGAGCCCTTCAGCGATTCAAGGATATCCTCCTGATTGATGGGACAATCGTTACCCTGCATGACTCCCTTGCCAAAATCTACGAGGGGACTAGAACCGCTGCTGGCATCAAGATCACGTGCGTCATGTCGGTGGTCTGTGAAACCCTTCGATCGGTCAAGATCTTCGCGGCGAATACCCCTGATGCCAAGACCATTGGCTTGGGGGCATGGGTCAAAGATCATCTCCTGATCTTTGACTTGGGGTATTTCAAGCATAAATTCTTCGCCAGGATCGTAGAGAACGGGGGCCACTTCCTCTCCCGACTGAAGAGGAACTCCAATCCCTTGATCACCGCGGTCCATCGAAAGTGGCGTGGCCAAGCGATCGATCTGGTCGGGAAGCGCTTGAAGGAGGTTCTCCCCCGTTTGAAGCGTGAAGAGATCGACGTCGAAATCGATCTGAAGTTCGACCGCCGGGAGTATGCAGGCCGGAAGCGATCTGATACCATACGGTTGCGCTTGGTCGGAGTCCTGAACGAAGAAACGAAGGAATACCATCTGTATGTCACCGACCTTCCCGCCGACTTGCTCTCTCCAGCGGAGATTGCCGCCTTGTATACGGGAAGATGGTCTATAGTACGTGAGCAACAAGGTCAACTAATTTAGGTCTGGGGCTATACAAGTGGGCCTGAAGATGCTTTACTGGAGGGGCGAAGAACCCTATGGAGGGAACCACCCCATGTCTCATGCCTCCAACGAACCTCGGAAAGTCATCTTTACTGCCCCCCAGCAGGAATGTCCCTTTTGCCGTGCTTCTTTGCATATCAGTCAGCATCGTCAGCGGACGGTCAGG
>DYEX01000081.1 GCA_020725525.1 Desulfovirgula sp. | reverse complement strand
GGGGTGGCCGTCAAGACCGCCGCCTCCCATAAACTTAAAAAAAGTGACATTTTCTCAGTCCGGATGAATGATCAATGTGGGTGACATTTTCTCAGTCCAGATAAAGCATTTTTTAGGTGACATTTTCACTGTCCATTGACACGGCATCAATTTTTTATTGCCTTTTTTACCTCCGTTACTGGTTATCCCCTTTTCCCCTTGCCTGCAGTGGATAATTATAATATAATGAGTTATAGTATAATAAAAATGTTAAATAAAGGCGGTCGTTCGTATATAGCGTTGAAGGGTTGTATGATAGATATACTCGTGAAGGAGGGATCATGCCCATGCATGGCTTCCTTTCGTAAAGTATGGGAGTGCGTTTTTAAAAGGTTTTTTCGCATGTATCGGCCGACTGCGCAGTGCTCTTATGTACCTTGCGATAGCCGGTTTATTTTTGAAAGGGAGGTTTCCGTGATGAATAATTTGAGGGCCTGGCTGTTAATGGGTCTGTTAACCGTTTTGTTGGTATTAATTGGCAACTGGGTGGGCGGTAGTTCTGGCGCTTTTCTGTTCTTCCTCATCGCCCTGGGCATGAACTTTTTCGGTTACTATTTCAGTGACAAAATTGCTATTGCCATGACCGGCTCTCAACCTCTGGCTGAACATGAAGCACCGGAACTTTACGCCATGATTCGTAATCTCGCACAACGGGCCGGTATACCCATGCCCCGGGTGTACCGTACTCCATCACCCCAACCCAATGCCTTTGCCACCGGGCGCAATCCGGCCCATGCTGCTGTGGCCGTAACCGATGGTTTGATGCAAATTCTCAACCGTTCGGAAGTGGAGGGTGTGCTGGCCCATGAAATAGCCCACATCAAAAACCGGGACGTATTGGTGAGCACCATTGCCGCAGCCATGGCCGGAGCCATTACCATGATTGCCAACGCCCTGCAGTGGGGACTGATCTTTGGCGCCGGGCGGGATGATGAGGAGGGTGGCAATCCTTTGAGCCTGGTGGGTACGCTGCTAATGATCATCCTGGCCCCCCTGGCCGCCACCCTCATCCAGCTGGCCATTTCCCGCGCCCGGGAATTTCAAGCTGACGCAACCGGTGCCCGTCTGGCAGGTAGTCCCCATGGTTTGGCCAACGCGCTGCTCAAGCTGGAACGGGCTGCTCAGCACTTACCCATGCAGGTAAATCCGGCCACTTCCCATCTATTTATTGTCAATCCTCTGTCGGCAGGATCTTTTGCCCGTCTTTTCAGCACTCACCCACCCATTGCGGAACGGGTACGGCGTTTACAGCAAATGAAATAGGCTGATGTTTATCCGGGTCCCTGCCCCCCCGGGCAGTGACCCGTTTTTTTGTGAAAAGATTTTACCAGTCATGCGGGATATGATATACTGATGGGTGGCTGGTGGGACCGGCTACCGAACTAAAGGGGGTTGTCCGCAATGGAAATAACTCATCCGCAAAAAAACATTGTGGTGAGTATTCAGGGATGGGAACTGGAAGTACTGGAAGGCCCGCGCAGGGTGAATGTAGATTTAATGGGAGAGATGCTGGAATTTAAAGGGATTTGGTTAACCGAACCGGAACGGGGCGTGGTAACCGTGCTCTGCTATCCAGAAAAGGTTTTCTACCTGGAAATAACTGAGGAAGAAATGCCGGTAAAAAGACCGGGACGAAGAAATAAAGTTACCTTTTTGCGACCCATTGAACACTTGCAACCGGAAAAAGATAATTGAGCACTCATGCGACTTAATAGCCGTGGGAGTGCTCGCAAATAGCTTACTTTTTTAGCCGCCATGAAACTAACGGCGGTGTCGCTCTTTTGGGGACTTGCTATGGCGGGACTTGTTCTCCCCCGGGAAGGCCACCTTTAATACGGCAAAATTGGTCTGGTTATCCATAATAACAGGTTCTACTTCCACTACCTCCCTGGGACGCATAACGGTCTCCAGTTTTTTGAGAGTTTCGGGGGAAACTGGAGCCGGCTTTTGGATGTCCTGACTGCCGGCCTTCCCGTCAGACTGTCCCCGGTTGTTCTGTCCGGACATTCCAGGTAGCGGCTCTTCCCTGGTCTCAGCCAATTCCCGGCCGCAAGCCACCTCCTCCAACGCCTTTTCCTGTTTCTGCTCTGCTTCCCCCTTGCTCACCCCGCAACCAGCGGAAAACTTTTCTTGCGTTTGTTTTACCGGAAGTTCTAATTCGTCTTTTATACCTGGTTGCTCTTGCTCATCACCCCATAAGAGCTCATATCGTAATTGACGGCAATCAGCCAGAATTCTTTCCATATCTGCCTCCAGGGCCCCCACAACACCAGCCAGTCTGGTTAGAAACCCTTCCCGGGAATCACTTTGATTTTTCACGCTTTCCATGACCCCGGGCAAATCAACCAGTTCTTCTTCTACGCGGCTGGCCAAATCCTGCAAATGGAGCAGGGCATCTGAAATCAGGTCTCCCAACGAACCCGCCAGCTCCTCTTGCTGCCTGCGTAAATCCAGGTAACGCATAATTTCATCAATGGAAAGATCGGCTATTGTACTTTCCTCCAGCGCACTTAATTCTTCTAACAGCTCACAATAGCGTTGTAACAATACCATCAACCTCCACAGCATAACTTCCTTTATTTTCTTATTCTACCTATACATCTCTTTTCCTTCATGATCAGGATTTTAGGTAAATATTATTAAGGGTCCTACGTTTAAAAAAATTGGTAATGGTTAAAATAACATTGAAGGTACCATTTCCAAAGAAGCGGGAGGTGAAACATGGTGAACAGATACGGCTGGCTGGGAATCGTTTTTGGTATATGGCTGATCATTGCCCCCTTTGTACTGGGCTATTCTAATGTGGTCAATGCCATGTGGAATGATATCATTTTAGGCATTCTTGTTGCTGTCAGTTCCTACCTGACCAATGCCGAACTCAGGGGAGCAAGAGTTGGTGGTGGAGGAGAAAACAAGTAACCTTTTCCACACCCGCGCCCGCCCAGAACAACATTCCGGGCGGGCGTGTTTTTACTCCGGGTGACGGCCTGGCGCTGCATCACTGCTCGATGTTTCAACTTCTTGACCGGTGCCGGTGGATATGGCATACTGGAGCTAAAAAAGGGAGGCAATGGCCGTGCCGGGCTTTAACCCTTTTGCCTCACCCCGGGCCGAGGAAATTGAGCTAAAAATAAAAAGGCTGAAGGAAACCTCTCCGGGCCTGTCCGCCCGGGAACTGGCCATGAAAATCATTCAGGAGAGGGCCTGGCAATGCGCCCTGGTAGGAATCCTCACTGCCCTGCCGGCGGTATTGCCCGGGCTGGGAACATTGCTGGCCCTTCTGGGAGGAGTGGCCCTTGACGTAACCCTTCTTACCTACCTGCTGGGCCGCATGGTTCTCGAAGTAGCCGCCATTTACAATAAAGACCTTACCGGCTACCGTTACCGGCGGGAGGCCTTTTGGGCCTTCGTTTTTGCCGCAGGGATAGGGAGCGTGGGAAACAGTCTCTCCCGGGCCGCCGTTACCCAGCTTTCCAGGGAAGCCTTCACTGCCCTGATGGAACGCACGCTTCTCTCATTGGGTGTGCGGTCAACCGCCCGTTCGAGCCTGGTGCGCATTATCCCTCTTTTAGGTTTGTTGCTGGCCGGCGGGGTGAATTATTTCATGGCCGTGGCCATGGGCAGGCGGGCCGTGCAGTATTACGAAAAACGGCAGGAATGGCCGGGCAGAACCATAGACGTTTAACTGAAAAAGGCATAGTAAAAAGGACCCTTTCCCGGGGTCCTTTTCTTACCAACCGTTTTGGACAGTTAACCGCTGACTCCCACCTGGGATATTTCACCTTTGGACCGTTGCATTTCCAGGGCTCTTTCCCTTAAACGGAGGAAGTAGAGGGCGAAGGGCCGGTAGGCCAGGTGAGACCACTTGGTAAAGGGAACCTCCAGACCCAGAAGAGGTACCGTGAAAGCCAGGTGAAGGGCAAAGGTATGATAGGTCGGCAAAGGCATGCCCAGTTCCATGAAAATACGCATGAGTAACCCCGTGAAAACTGTAAACCAGAGCAGGATCAGGAACATCCAGTCGGTGGAATGGGAATACTGGTGAATTGGCTCTTTCTTGCTTAAGCGCCCAATAATGGCCTCAGTAGTGGCGTACAGCATGGCAATAGAGGCGTAACTCCAGAGCAACTTACCCGGGTGCCACCACATGGGCGGTTCGTTGGTCAAAGACCACCTGGTGACAACATCGATGTTCACCAGCATGAAAGCCACAAAGTAACCGCTCATGATGAGGAAGTGCCTCAACCAGCGCGACTTATTGGTGCAGAGACGCATCCTCGCCTGCGTAGCAAAATGCACAATAAGGGTACCCAGCTCCTGGATGTACACGGATAACGGGATGCCGGCCGCATAGGGACCCATGACGAACCTGTACATACGGTAAACATTGGAAAGCAGTAAAAAGGCCAGGACCGCACCAAAAACGTAGCCTACAGAGTGAACAATGTGTGCGGGAGCAAATGTCTCCAGCTCCACCCTCTCGGTAACCATTTCGCCGCTGAAACTGTAGACAACGGCCAGGGTGGCAAAGAAGAGAAGACCCACCGAGAGCACTTTCCATGCCATAGACGTGTAAAGCTTCCGTGAAAGACCGGTCCAGTCGTAAACGGACGTCAGGTACCGCCGCAGCGACATCATTAACTCGCCCGGATCGGCCTTCCTCGGACAGTTTTTCTGGCAATCCCCGCAGTAATAACAAAGCCATGGCTCTATGGAATGTTTGATCTTCTCCTCCAGGCCCAACTGCACATACCGCATAAATCTCCGCGGAAATTGTGCCTCATCCGTTACCAGGGGACAAACGGCTGTGCAGGTTCCGCAGCTAAAACACTCCGAGGCAGTTTTAGCCCCGAACTTCTGCAGTTTTTTGGCAAAATGAGGGTTTACTGTAACCAATTAGCTCTCCCTCCCCATTGATGCGCTCAGGAGCTCGGAAATTTCCATCACTTTGATTTTTTCCTGTTTGTCTAAAGCCAGGCAATCTGCTTCAAGCATAATCACACAGTAAGGGCAGGCCGTAGCCAGAATATTGGCGTTTTTTGCCTCGGCATCTAAAACCCTTAATTCACCAAACCGCTCCCCCCTGGGTACTTCCGCCCACAACCGGCCACCGCCGCCGGCACAACAAAGGCTTCTTTCCCTTGCACGGCTGAGTTCAATCAGTTCTGTGCCGGGAATGGCCTTGAGCAAAGTACGTGGCGCTTCAAAGATTTCATTGTGACGCCCCAGGTAGCAGGGATCGTGGTACGCCACTTTTTTACCCAGTGGAACGTTCGGAACAAGCTTACCTTCCTCTACCAGCCCGGCAACCACCTGGGTGTAATGTATCACCTCAAATTCGCCGCCCAACTCGGGGTATTCATTCTTAAAAGTATACAGGCAGTGGGGGGAAGTGGTGATGATCTTCTTTACTCCCTTTTCCTTAAAAAGTTTAATATTTGATTCAGCCAGTTTTTTGAATAACTCCTCATCACCAATCTTACGAACTGTCTCCCCGCAGCAGCTTTCCTCCTCACCTATAACCCCGAAATTTACTCCCCCCTTCTTCAAGATATCCACCACGCTCCTGGCGATCCTCTGACTGCGGGGATCGTAACAGGAAGTGCAGCACACAAAGAGGAGGTATTCCGTATCAGGTGAGAAGGCAGGTACTTCTACCCCTTGTTGCCAGTCCATGCGCTTTTCCCGGGGCCCGGACCAGGGGTTGCCGTTGGCATGCAGGCTGCCCACCACAGACCGCACAGGGGCCGGCACGAACCCGGCCTCTACGGTAGTGCTCCGCATGGACCGTACGTTTTCGATTATCTTCACCTGCCGGGGGCAGTTCAGCTGACATATACCGCAGGTGGTGCAGGCAAAAAGTACCTCCTCCGTGTCAAAACCCTCCAGGCCGAGCTGACCCAAACGCTGCATTTTACGAATATAAAAGACTTCACTGATATGCCCCGAAACCATGCGCCACGGGCACAGGGCAGAACAGAGCCCACATTGCATGCAATGATCGAGGGTTTGCGCTCCGGCTGCTACAAGATATTCTTTCATCTCTAAAGAAATCTCTTTTGCTTCCATAATCCTTTAAAACCCCTTTGGCATTGGTATTGGAAAAAAGGCTTGCCCACACATCCCCACCCGGGTGCCACCCCGCGGCCTTTTTGCACAACCAGCACGGTACTCGCTCTTTTGCATGTAGCGGCAGCGGACCTGGCGCGGTTGCCCACCGGCAACTGTTTCACCGGAGGGCAACCGGCGAGAGGGGTTGCAACCCCCTCCCTGTGCCTTTTAAAAGGTTCACTTCTATAAGTACTGGAAGCCCGCGGTGGTGACTAAAGACAAGCCACACAGGACAGCCTTTTCTTTAAAAACCTTTATACGGGTTGGGACCGACTTCCTCGAGCTTGCTGACAAAGTCCTCAATGATTTGAGGAATACGGTCGTAATCCATAATACCGACCTGTTCCATCCGCACCCGGTCGGATTCCAGGGCCAGGCGGTTCAATGTTTCCGAAATCTTGGACAGGCGGTAACTGGCCAGTTCACTGCCCTTGATGAAGTGGCACTGGTAATCTTCGCCGTGCTTGCAGCCCAGCAGCAGAATGCCGTCAATACCCTTGGACAGGGCATCGGCAATCCAGATCAGGTTCATGGAACCAAGGCATCTCACGGGAATTATCCGTACCCACGGGCTGATGGTCAGGCGATTGATGCCGGCCATATCCAGCGCCGGATAGGCGTCGTTTTCACAGGCAAAAATGACGATTCTCGGTTTTTCTTCATCCTCTTCCGGCACCTCGATGGCCTTCACCATGTTCCCGATCATGGGCACCGAGTAGTTCTTGAAGGAAATGATCCGCTCCGGACAGGCACCCATGCAGGTACCACAACGCCGGCACCGGGTGGGATTGGGTAGCGGATTGGCCTTTTCATCCTCGTTAATGGCACCAAAGGGGCACTCAACGGTGCACCGCTTGCACTGGGTGCATCTCTGCATGAAGAATTCCGGGTAGGAGAGATCCCACACCCGCGGGTGCACTGCTGAACCTTCAGCCGTCAGTTCAATGCACTGGATGGCTTTGAGGACGGCTCCGGTAGCATCCTTGATGGTTGAGGGAATATCCATGGGCGCCCGCACGCTGCCGGCGGCGTAAATACCTGTCCGGCGTGTTTCATAAGGGAAGCAGATAAAGTGCGAGTCCGCAAAACCGTATTTCAAAGTGGGCAGTTCGGGACCCTGCCGGTATTCCAGGTTCAGGATATTCGACTTAATGATTTCATCCGCCGGCGGCTCGGATTCTTTGCCCTGCTCATCTGCCTGCACAACGAGCCTTTCCCCAATGGCAGTGGTGGGCACCATGCCGGTCGCCAGTACCACCAGGTCAATGGGTTCCGTTCTAATCCGGTCGCCCACCAGCACATCATCGAATTCGACTACCATGCTTCCACCGTCTTCTTCTATGCCGGCAATTTCCCCCCTGAAGAAGAGGGCTCCTTCTTTTTGCACGCGCTGGTACAGAAACTCGTAGTTGCCCGCGGCCCGCATATCTTTATAGAAAATATATACCGTGGCCTCGGGATCCTTTTCCTTCACATAAAGTGCCTGCTTTAAGGATTCAGTGCAGCAGATGGCCGAACAGTAGGGCAAATGCTCTTTATCCCGGGAACCGGCACAAAGAATGAATGCAACGCTCTTTACTTCCTTGCCGTCGGAAGGACGTTTCAATTCACCCCTGGCGGCCATTTCTTCAAACATCTCGCCGGTAACCACGTTGGGGTACCGGCCAAAACCGAGATGGCCCAGCCTGGTAGCATCGTAGGCGACCGCTCCGGTAGCCAGGACGATGGAACCCACCCTTTCGGTAGCCAGGTTGCCGTTTTGCCTTATTTGAACGTCAAACATGCCCGGGGCGCCGGAAATTTTTTCAATTTGCGCGCCCTTATATACCGTAATGTTGGGATTCTCTTCTACTTCCTTAACCCGCTGGGCGATATCAACATCTTCAAGTTCGCTATAAGGCGGCTTCAGGCCGACCTGCTTGTATAGCCTGGTAACCCAACCGCCCAGGGAGGGGTTCTTTTCCACCAGCACAGTTTTATATCCGGCCCGGGCAGCTTCTGCTGCGGCCGTCAAACCGGCCAGGCCTCCGCCAACCACCAGGACGGTTTTGGACAGGTTTTCCGCCTGAAAAGGTTCCGGCGGGGACGATTGCTGGGCCTTGACAATACCCATACGCAGGCTGTCCTCTGCCAGCATCTGGGTATCTTCATCGTTGGCCGGATGGCACCAGACCCCCTGCTCCCTCAGGTTAACCCTTTCCACAATGGCGTTGGGGAAATTAAACACATCGTAGTTCACCCGCATGGAGCAGGCCGCAATAACGATGGTGTTGACCCCTTCCCCTTCCATGTCCTGCTTAATCAGCTCAACGCCTTCCGCACCGCAAAGGAAGGGATGGGACTTACAAACCGGTACTTTGTATTCTTTGGTCGCTACCTTCGAGAGAGCATCAACGTCCAGGGCATCCCCAATACCACAACCGGTGCATATATAAACCGCCAGCTTTTTGTCCACCGTCATTTACCTCCCCACCGTCGATTGAATAGCCTTGAGGGCAGCGGCAGTCGCATCCTCGACACAGGAAGCCACATCCATCGGCCTGCTCACGCAGCCGGCGCTGTAAATACCAGGCGCACCCCCGACCACAAAGCCATTCTCATCGTAAACTAAATCCGCAGGTGCTTTGACTTCTCTTGTCGCCGGTGCCATACCAGTTGCCAGAACGACCAGGTCGAACTTCTCTTTCATTAATTTCTGGGTTTCCTGGTCTTCAACCACCACAATCAGATCCTTTGTAGCGGGATCTTCAGTGATATCTCCGGCCTTCCCTTTAATTAAATGAATATTCGCATTATCTTTTACTTTCGCGTAAAAGTCCTCAAACTTACCCAGGGCCCGGATATCAATGAAGTAAATATAAACCTGGGCATCAGGATTGCGC
Source organism: Desulfovirgula sp. (assembly GCA_020725525.1). Taxonomy (GTDB): domain Bacteria; phylum Bacillota; class Desulfotomaculia; order Desulfotomaculales; family Desulfovirgulaceae; genus Desulfofundulus. Next base: position 38,454 of record DYEX01000081.1, on the reverse strand, counting down.
TCGAGCACATAGGTGGCCTGCTTCAGGGACGCCAGGCAACAAACACCGGAACAATAGGGCAGGTGATTCTCATCCCGGGAACCGGCGCACTGCACAAAGGCCACCCGTTCTACCGGTTTGCCGTCGGAGGGCCGCAGGATCTTGCCCTGGGTGGGACCATTGGAAGCGGCCAGCCTTTCCAGCATCACGTTGTTAATGACGTTTTGATACTGACCAAAACCGTAATAACCAATCCTGGAAGCATCATAGGGGTTCCATCCTGTAGCCCAGATAATGGAACCAACCCTTAAGGTCATCTCCTTGGGCTCCATATTCAAATCGACGGCATTAACCGGGCATACCTCGACACATTTATTGCATTTCGAGCAGGCCGCCGCATCAATAACATACTTCATGGGGAAGGCAAAAAGGTGTGGTAAATAAATGGCCCTGGTTTTGTCCAGACCATAGTTGAAAGTATTCTTTCTTTCCTCCGGGCACACCTCTACACACTTGCCGCAGGCGGTACAATTCTCATTGACATAGCGGGGGTGGATTTTTACTTTAACCTCAAAATCCCCTTCCTGACCGGAAACTCCCGTAACCTCGGCCAGGGTTAGGAAGCGGATTCTGGGATTGCTCTTTATCCTGCGGAAGTTGATCTCCAAACCGCAGTTCGGGGGGCAAAGCTTGGGGAAATATTGGTTCATCTGGGCTACCCTGCCGCCAAGGTAAGGGTTTTTCTCAATAATAAAGACTTCATAGCCTACCTCTGAAGCCTCAATAGCAGCAGTTAACCCGCTTATTCCCCCTCCAACCACCAGGATGCTCTTATTACCCATATCTCATCACCGTCGCAAGTTTAGTTTTTGAAAAATAAGGGTTAAGCCGTGGCCGCGAACAGCCACGGCTCTGATCACATATGCAGAAAAGGTAGCCGTTTGATATGGCTATTGGTTAGTCAATGATGGAGATGATCGGGCGCTTGAAGACTTCCCACTGCCCGGTGTTGCGGTCCCACCGGCAGTTGACGAAGCACTTCCAGTTCTCCTCGTCCATGTTCGGGAAGTCCGCCCTGATGTAATAGCCGGGCCACCTGGTTTCTTCGCGGAACAGCACGCTCCTGACGTGAGCCTCAGCCTGCCACATCCGGTGGACGTTTTCCCAGCACCTCATAAGCTCGTGCAGGTTTTCCGCTGCCAGCTTATCGGCGTCCTCCTTAAGCATGGCCAGCAGTTCCAGGCCGCGCTCCAGAAGCTGCTTGTTGGTGGTGAAGGACTTGGACACACCGCCGGCATATTCGTCCATGATCTTCTGCAGGCGGAACATGAACTGCTTCGGACGGATGTAGTTGGGGTTCACATCCGGGTCGGTGGTCATGCCCTTGTACTGCTCGAAGGTATCCAGCGGCTTGAGGAGTTGAGCCTTCAGGGCCTCCACCTCGGCCATATCCACCACGGGCTCCTCGTTGTTCTCCACGATGAACCGGATGGCTTCCTTGGCGGCAATACGGCCCTCCGTGAAGGAACCGGAGGAGAACTTGTGAGCGGAAGCACCGGAAGCGTCGCCGGCACAGAAAAGACCTTTCACAGTGGACATGTTGCCATAGCCCCAGAAATACTCCGCAGGAGCCAGGTCCTCGGGACCGCTGACCCAGGCGCCGGAAGCACCGGAGTGCGAACCGATGAAGTAGGGCTCGCAGGCGGCAATCTCAGAAGGCTTCTCCTCAGGGAAGATGTTCTGGGAAGCCCACAGCAAAGCCTGCGCAATGGTCATGTCGAGGAAGTCTTCCCAGGCTTCGGACTCGAGTTCCTTCATCTTCTTCTTGCGCACTTTTTCATCGGGGAACTCCTGAACCAGCTTGGCAATGGCCTCTTCCGTGTGCATATAAATGGGACCCTTGCCTTCACGCTCATCCATGAGGCCCAGGTGGTTACGCAGGTTGGCGGGGATGGGCTTGGTCAGGCCGTAGGGAGCCCACTTCTTCAGTTCGTCCACCCGGGTAACCATGTAGTTCTCACCGAAGGCGTTCTTCGCTTCGGACTTGAAGAGCAGGAACCATGCACCAACCGGACCGTATGCATCCTTAAAGCGCACCGGGATGAAGCGCACTTCCTGGCAGGTCATCTCGGCGCCGGCTTTCATGGTGAAGTAGGCGGAAGAACCGGTGTTGAAGGGCGGATACCAGGAACGTCCCAGACCCTCACCAGTGGACCGCGGACGGAAGACGTGCACAGCTCCACCCAGACAGGTGAGGACAGCCTTAGCCTTAAACACAAAGAACTTGTTCTCCCGTACGCTAAAACCTACAGCACCCACAATACGATTGTCCTTGACCAGAGGCTCTACGATGAACACACGCTCGAAGATCTCGCCATTGTCGGCCAGTGCCTTGAGGGCGTTCTTGGCAGCTTCTGCCACGATAATCTTGTAGGACTCACCGCTGATCATGATTTGCCAGCGGCCAGAACGAACCACTTTGCCGTTCTCGTCTCTCCAAATGGGCAGACCCCACTTCTCAAACAGGTGCACGGTGGAGTCGACGTGCCTGGCGATGCTGTAGACCAGGTCGTCGCGGGAGATGCCCATCAGGTCTTGCTTTACATAGCGGACATAATCTTCGGGGGTATTTTCACCTTCCGCATAGCCCAGGTACTGGTTGATGGCGGAAAGACCCTGTGCTACGGCGCCGCTGCGGTCCATGGCAGCTTTATCTACCACGGTTACTTTGAGACCGTGCTTCTTAGCCCAGTAGGCAGCCTCTACGGCAGCCCCACACGCGGACATGCCGCCCCCGATAATCAATAAATCAGTATCAACCACTACGGTTTCAAAATTAGCTGGCATGTGTTCAACCTCCTCATCCATAATTTTGCTCTGCTACTTCTTGAGAGTAGCAACTTCACGGCCCAGAGAAGCAGGCTCGGTAAAGAGCACCGGGCTCTTCAAATCGTCAGTGCCGGTTTCAAAACCACCATCTGGTACAATGGAACCTTCCGGCGTGGTCCGGATGGGGAACTTGAAGCGCTTGATGGTGCCGTTGCGGAACTTAATTGTCCACATGATGTCCTCGGAACCACGCAAAGGAACAGTACTGGCACCGAGCGGCATAAAGTCGGCGTAACCCCTCAGGTCCATGGCCTGCTGCGGGCAAATCTTCACGCAGCATGCACACTCCCAGCACATTTGCGGATCCCGGTTGTAGGCCTTCATTCTTTCTTTATCCAGGACCATCAGGTCGTTAGGACAAATGTACATGCAAGCGGTTTTGTCCTGCCCTTTGCAGCCGTCACATTTTTCAGCAATTACAAAACTTGGCATAAACTCTAACCTCCTCATAAATTTTTAATTTTATTAGGCACGCTGGAAAGATAGCTCCCCTCCCTCTTCCCGCTACCCACCTCCCTTTAAGGCTGGTTTTCTAAACTAGTAGTTTTTGAGGAAATCCTCCATCACGTCCATGCTCTGCTTTTCCACTACCAGGTCAAAGATCTTGTCCTTTACTTCTCTGGGCAGCAGCTCGATGCTCCTGGTGGTGGCAGAGTCATATTTAGCCGTGGGGAAGACTTTTAACACTTTGTCCTTTTGCTCCTCGGTGCAGGGGACCTTAATTACCTTCAGGCCGGCCAGTGCCTCTTCGGCCATGCTGGCCAGACCGGCTTTCTGCAGCTTCTCATACCTCTCCTCGTTAATCCAGATATTAATGGTAATGGACATCTCGCCACCTCCTAAACTAGTACTTCATATCGGGAAGGCTAAAGACGGGATTCCGCTCCTTCAAGTACCTGTCTGTGACAAAAGCAGAACCAAAACCGTACTTTTCCGCACATTCCATGATGAGGTCAAATACTTCGGGTCTGAAGATCAGGCGAGGTGGCTTCACACCATCCTGGATGATGCTCCTGATCAAAGTACCGCTGAAGTTTTGACTGTGCTCCTTGTGGCCACACAGCCCGGAATAGGTTACCTCTCCGCAGATGGGGCAGTACCACCAGGCAAGCACCCGGATTGGCTTGATGTTCAATGCACCTTCGGGGATCTGGTCAAATATTCTGTGGGCATCGTACGGGTCATAATAGGTACCCACTCCGGCATGGTCCCGGCCGAACATGTGGTGGGTCAAACCGAGGTTGGACCTCAAAATGGCGTGGAAAACGGCCTCTTTGGGACCGGCATAGCGCATATCCCAGAGGGTAATGGAGGTCAAATGTACATCTTCCCTGAAGTAGCCCGCTTTGCGCAACACATCATGGCACAAAACGATAGCCTCATCGATGTAGTCGCCTTTTCTTTTCTCGCCGATAATGGCATTGACCAGAACGCCGGTAAGGGTCTTCTCCACGGGCAGTTCACCGTGAGTAGACAACCAGGCGCCCTTCATGAGCCACTCATGTCCGGTATGGGGTACGTTTCTGGTTTGATGGGCTACGATTCTCTGCCAGCCTTTTTCGGCAAACTTCTGCCTCAGCTGTTTCGGAGTGAAGAAGAATTCGTCAAAAGGAGGGTTAATCTTGGGCGGGTTGACAAGGGTAATTTTTCCACCGATAAACTTATCCTTGTAGTTATATGTCCTGGCAACACCGGGGTGTTTGTCCTCCGTTGTGCCGTAGACCTTCTGGGCCATCTCCTGCTTGTCATAGGTGAAGATCTCTTCTACTTCAAGGATGGCCATCGGCTTATCCTGGTAGGTCAACAGCAGCTTGTCGCCTTCTTTAATGCCTTTTTCGTTGATTTCTTCGGTGGAAATATCGAAGACAATGGGGATAGGCCACAGCACACCATTGGCGAGCTTCATTTCATTGCAAACGCCTTCCACGTCTGCTCTGGTCATAAATCCTTCCAGGGGCGTGAAAAACCCGTAAGCAATATCTATGATCTCCCTGGCTATTTGCCCACGGATAGGTACCGGAGTTAAACCTTTAATCGCCTCAGCAGCTTTTTCAGGTTCTAAAACCCTTTCCACAATTTCTTTGCCGCCATGGCCAATATAGGTCATTTCCCTTCTCCTTCCTTAAAAAATGTGATTGTAAAACGTTAACTTTTGCTTAACAAACCTCCTTTTATTAACTATCCCCTCCCCTTCCCATTTGGAAATATGGCAACCAAACAAACAACCTTCACCAGCACGCCAGACATGAGCACGCTAACATTATATATAATAAACCTCTGCCATATTCCTACTATTTTCCAGCGAAAATTGTCGCCCACTTGCTAATCAATTGAGCCGCTATCTGCTAATATAACTGGGGATTGCAAAGGGCGGGGGTTTGACTCACCAGACCCCCCCTCCTCCTCACACAAGTACTATTCGACACAAAAACGAAACTTCCTGCTACCCAGGATGAGAAAACTTAAATTTCTTTTTTTGACATAAAACCATAATACAGTACGGGCATTGTTCTATACCCCAGTTTGTGATGGTGAGGGCTATCACTTGTTTATATACCATAAATTAACCAGGCTGACAAGCACCTATTGTTGTCGGGAAAGAGAGTTTTGTATGTTTGGGGTTATAAAAAGAGTCCCGCACAAGTCGCAACCCTGTTATTTTCCGGCCGGTGCTCCCAAAATAAAAAAATAATATCCGGCAGCCTTGTGCGGGACGACCTGGTTCCGGCTATGGCCCTGCCCCAAAATAAAAAAACTAAAACTGGCAACCCAAACGGATTGCCAGTTAGCATATCAGCTGGAGGCGACACCCGGATTCGAACCGGGGAATAGCGGTTTTGCAGACCGCCGCCTTAGCCACTTGGCTATGTCGCCATAAAAAATGGAGCGGAAGACGGGATTCGAACCCGCGACCCTCGCCTTGGCAAGGCGATGCTCTACCACTGAGCCACTTCCGCATGCGTGTTGAGCTATAGCTATATTATATATTATTTTTACCGGGTTGTCCAGGTGGTGCCACGGGCCGGAATCGAACCAGCGACACGCGGATTTTCAGTCCGCTGCTCTACCAACTGAGCTACCGTGGCATATTGACTTGGCGGAGCTGACGGGAGTCGAACCCGCGATCTCCGGCGTGACAGGCCGGCATGTTAGACCACTACACCACAGCTCCGCATCTGTTGACTGCAGCCCGGGACCCACACCCCTCACTGCTGACAATCTTAAGTATACAAAAAGTACGCCCAAATGTCAATCGGTATTTTCAGCTGCAAGACAAAATTTTTCGTTTTAACCTTCGCCGATTTTTAACCGCCCGGGCTTTACCCTCCCCACCTCTCTTGTGGCATCTGGAGTACAGAAAACGGCGCTGCTGCAGGAAAGACGCCCTCCGGTGTAGTATTTTTAAAATATTTAGCGAACCTGAAGCAGAAATAATTTTTCAGGAGGGTAAAAATGGCCGCTACAGAAACAACAGAAACAAGAAACCGCCTGCGGGTACCGGTAGACAGGCTGCGACGTCGCTGCCACCCGGAAGAACTAGCCTGGGAAACCACCGCCCAGGTCACTCCGCTCAAGGATTTTATCGGCCAGGAACGGGCCGTGCGGGCCATGGAGTTCGGCTTGGCCATGAACGCCCCTGGTTACAATATTTATGTGGCCGGCCCGCCGGGTACAGGCAAAAGCACCTATACCCAGGAGGTGCTCACCCGCCGGGCTTCTACGGGAACCCCGCCAAACGACTGGTGTATTCTGTATAATTTCGCCAACCCCGATCAACCCCTGGCCATATCCCTGCCTCCCGGACGGGGTCAGGTTTTCAAAAAGGATATGGAAGAGCTGATCAGTGACCTCCGCATGGCCATTCCCAAAGCTTTTGAAGGAACAGACTACGAACAAAACAAACAGAGCGTCATCCACGAGCTTGAAACCCAGCTGCAGGAAGCCCTGGAACAGCTCCGCCAGGAAGCCTCAAAGGCCGGTTTTGCCATGAAGCAAGGTCCCACCGGTTTCATCTTCCTGCCCTTGAAGGAAGGCCGCCTCATGTCCCAGGAAGAATTTGATGCCCTGTCTCCGGAAGAACGGCGGGAAATGGAAAACCGGGCACGCAACCTCCAGCAAAAGCTGGATGAGATAGTCAACAGCGGTCGTTCCCTGGAAAAAAAGGCCAAAGAACGCATTCAGTCCCTGGAGAGGGAAATAGCCGGTTTTGCCATCGGCCCCCTGGTGGAACGCTTACAGGAAAAGTACCGGGACTTCCCCCGGGTGGTACGCTATTTAGGTGAAGTTGCCGAGGACATCTCCCGCAACCTGGATCATTTTAAATCCCAGGAAAGCATGCCTGCCTCCCCACCCTTTGGTTTTCCCGTGGAAACCCGGGATGTTTTTAAACGCTACCAGGTCAACCTGTTTGTAAATAACGCAGAAACCCGGGGCATCCCGGTAGTGGTGGAACCAAGCCCCCATTATTATAACCTCTTCGGAAAAGTGGAATACCGCAGCATTATGGGCAGCCTGAGTACGGATTTCACCATGATCAAGGCCGGGGCCATTCACCGGGCCAACGGCGGTTACCTGGTACTCCAGGCCCGGGATGTGCTGGCAGATCCCATTGTTTGGGATACATTAAAAAAGGCCTTAAAGAACCGCCAGGCAGTAGTGGAAAACATCGGCGAGCAATTCCGCCTGGTCCCCACCGCCACCTTAAGACCGGAACCCATCCCCTTGAATGTAAAAGTGGTGCTCATCGGCAGCCACTACCTGTATCATCTCCTGCACGCCCTGGATGAGGATTTCCAGAAGTTTTTCAAGGTGAAGGTAGATTTTGACACCGAGATGCCCCGCACACCGGAAAATCTCAAACATTACGTCGCCTTTGTCAGTTCCGTTTGCAACCGGGAAAACCTGAAACACTTCGACCGCAGCGGGCTGGCTGAACTAATTGAGCACGGGTCGCGTTTGGCCGCCAACCAGCATAAGCTTTCCACACGCTTTAATGAAGTAATCGAAATTGTTTATGAAGCTGCCGCCTGGGCGGAACTGGAAGGAGCCCCCCACGTCTGTGCTCCACATGTGCGCCGGGCTATTGAGGAACGGATTTATCGCTCAAACCGCCTGGAAGAAAAAATCCAGGAAATGATGCTCCAGGGCAAAATTCTGGTGGACACCACCGGCTACGTTGCCGGCCAGGTAAACGGCCTGTCGTTACTGGATGTGGGGGATTACTCCTTTGGCCGCCCTTCCCGCATAACCGCGAAGACCTTTATGGGCCAGGAAGGAGTGGTAAACATCGAGCGGGAAACCCACATGAGCGGCAGCCTGCATACAAAAGGTGTACTCACCCTGGCCGGGTTTTTAGGCGACCGTTTCGCCCAGGACAAACCCCTGCGGTTGTCGGCCCGGATTACCTTTGAGCAGCTGTATGAAGGGGTAGATGGTGACAGCGCCTCCAGCGCCGAGCTTTACGCCCTGCTCTCCGCCCTTTCCGGATTACCCATCAACCAGGGGCTGGCAGTAACCGGTTCCGTTAATCAACATGGGGAAATCCAACCCGTTGGCGGAGTAAATGAGAAAATTGAAGGGTTCTTTGCCGTCTGCCAGGCCCGGGGCCTTACCGGCGAACAGGGGGTGATTATTCCGGCCCAAAACATAGATAACTTAATGCTCAAACACGAAGTGGTAGAGGCTGTTCAGCAGGGCCGGTTCCATATTTACGCGGTGAGGACAGTTGAAGAGGGGATCGAACTATTAACCGGTGTGCCGGCAGGAACTAAACAGCCCGACGGCAGTTACCCGGAAAACACCGTCTTCCACCTGGTAAATGAAAAACTGCGTCAATACGCCGAGGGTTTAACCAGTTTCGGCCACCGGGAGGACAAAAAAGAGGCCAGCAACAGCTGCCCCCAAAGTTGCAGAAAGTAAAAGGTTTATTTTGCCTGCCCAAAACATAAAATAGCTTCCCGGACGATTTTAGCCGCCAGCAACGATGTGCGCTCCGTAGGATCGTAGACCGGGCACACTTCCACCAGATCCATCCCGACCACCTGCAATTCAGCCAGCATATAAAGTGCCCGGAAGACCTCCCGGGGCGTACATCCACCCGGCTCCGGTGTACCCGTTCCCGGAGCATAGGCCGGGTCCAGGACATCAATATCCAGAGTTAAATATATCGGCCGGCCCTTTAGCTGCTCCCGCACCCCAGCCAAAGGCCGCAGGATTTCTCCGGGGAAGAAATGGGTGCTGGTCCGACCGTAAGAAAATTCCTCCCGGGTCCCCGAACGGATACCAAACTGAAAAACATTTTCTCCCCCAATTACCTCTACCACCCGGCGCATCACGGTAGCGTGAGAAAATCTTTCATTTAAGTATTCTTCCCGCAGATCTGCATGGGCGTCCAAATGGACCACGGCCAGATAGGGATAATAACGGAACAGGGCCTCCACCACCGGCAGGGTAACCAGGTGCTCCCCTCCGAGTAAAAGGGGAAACTTGCCGTCAGCCACAATACAATTCACCGCGGCACCAATGCGCTCCAGGCTTTCTTCCACCCGCCCCGGAGGCAGGATAATATCACCCGCATCGTAGTAAGCGTAATCGGCTAAATCCCGTTCCAAGGCCGGGCTGTACTCTTCCAGCCCTACACTTACCTGACGAATTTGTGCCGGGGCAAAACGGGTACCGGGACGAAAGCTCACCGTTAAATCCAGGGGAGCACCCAGAATAACCAGAGAGGCACGGGCATAGTCCCCGGTACTCCCCATAAATGCACCGCTTTTTTCCAGCCCTTCTCCAGGCATAAGGCCTTCCCCCACCCAGGAACCTAACCCTGATTGATCATCTCCGACACAAAGGGAGGCAACTCAAAAGCCGCCAGATGGATGGACGGACTGTAATATCTGGTTTTTAAATCAGGTAATGCCTGCACATTTACCTGCCGGGGGTCATATTTCTTACTGCCCATGGTAAAGCTCCACAAACCACCGGGGTAGGTGGGAACGCAGGCTAAAAACAATCTGGCGATGGGAAAAATACTCTGCACATCCTTGAAAACACGGGAGATGATGTCCTGATTGAAAAAGGGAGATTCGGTCTGAGCAACAAACAGTCCATCCTCAGTCAAAGCGTCATGGACATCCTGGTAAAAGGCCTTCCCAAAAAGGCCTTCCGCGGGACCCACGGGGTCGGTGGAATCAACGATAATCATATCATAGGTGTTCCGGTTTTCCCTTACATGCTTGATGCCGTCGTCCACAATAATCCGCACCCGGGGGTCATCCAGGGCACAGCTGATTTCCGGCAGGTATTCTCTGGCGGCGGCAATTACCCGTTCATCAATCTCCACCAGGGTGGCCTGCTCCACCGAAGGGTGTTTGAGTATCTCCCGTATGGAACCGCCGTCCCCTCCACCGACAACCAGAACCCGGCGGGGATTGGGATGGGTATTCAGGCCTACATGGGTGATCATTTCATGATAGACAAACTCATCTTTCACGGTTGTCTGGATGACATCATCCAGGGCCAGCATACGACCAAACTGGTCCGTATCATAAACGGCCAGGTGCTGGAAGGGCGTTTTCTCCTCGCACAATATTTTTTTCACCCGGCAACTCAGTTTCATGTTATCGGTCTGCAATTCAGTAAACCAGCAGTTCATCTCCATACCCCCACGAAAATTAATACCACATCGGTACCGCGGCCAGAGCACAACCGATTTTTTCTACCCGGTGCTCGGTGGCTGCAATCTTCATGTCCACCAGTTCCATGCCCCGGGAAGCAAAGGCCTCCCGCAACATGGCCTCAATGCGCTCCTCGGCTTCCTTTTGTGAACATTTGCCAGCAAATTCCATAATCACGCCAAAGGTATCCGCAGAAAAGCCTATGCCCACGGCTGCAGCAATCAACTCTCCGGGTTCATCGCTGATGATATAACCGTAAGCAGTCGGCACCAGGGAACCCGGAGGAATGGAGAGGTCGGGATCGTACTCGGCACCGGGAGGCAGTATGCTGCTTACCCGGATCAGATTAATATTCCCGATGCGGCCGGCCAGGAGGGCATTATCAAAAGCGGTTAATTCACTTTGTCCCTCGGCGCTGGCAGCGGTAAGAAAAAACTTTTTTGGGGTTGGTAGCACGGCAAATTCCCCCTTTCCAAGGTCTTAACCAAAAACAACAAGTTATATTATAGCAGAAGACATGAAAAAATAAACTATTTATTCACCAGGAACTTGTACCATAATTTCCCTGGTATGAAAGAATCCCCCCGATAACATTCTAACAATCGAATGGCTAAACTTGTAGTCGAGGAGGTCAAAGCATGGCAAAAACTGTACTGGGAACTTTCAGTGCGCGGGAATCTGCCGAAAGAGCGGTTGCGGAGCTGCGTTCCAGAGGTTTTGACCGCGAAATCTCCGTGGTAGCCAAAGAGGATGTAGCCCGCGGAGGCCGCCGCGCCGACGCCGGGCCAACCATGGGCGGTGACCCGGTTACCGATGGGACCACTACAGGAGGGGTGCTGGGTGGCCTGGCCGGCCTGGTGGCCGGTGCCGGAGCCCTGGCCATCCCCGGCATCGGACCGATCGTAGCTGCCGGCCCCATTGCGGGATTGCTTTCAGGAGCCGCTACCGGTAGCATTGCCGGAGGATTGATCGACTGGGGTATCCCTGCTGAGCGGGGACGCTATTACGAAGAAAAGGTCAAGCAGGGTAACATCCTGGTTTCCGTGCGGTGCGACGACAATAAAGCCAATGACGCGGCCACGGTGTTGCGCCAGTTTGGTGCCCAGGACGTGGAAACGCACTAAAATCCCCGGGCAGGGGCAGATCAACCCCCTGCCTTTTGTTTTAGCTGCTCATAAAGGGCCTTGTAGGTAAGAGCGTCTTCCACCTGGCGATCATAGGATTCGCATATAATGGTGGGGGTAAGCTTTCTTTCCACGAGCAACTGAGCCAGAAGGTTAAAATCGGGGCCAAAACCGTCCTCCAGGGTGGTGCGGTGCCTTTTTTCCCCTGCTCTGGTAAATTCAATGGGGCTGAAATGAATATGCAGCCTTTGGACGGCACTTTTGCCCAACCGGCTCTCAACCAGTTCCAGTACGGCGGCAAAATCCTCTACGGTTTTCAATGCCCCCTGGCCGGCCGCATGTATATGGGCAAAATCCACGGCCGGCACCACCCGGGGATCCAGGATGCAAAATTCCAGCACTTCCTCCAGGCTGCCCAGTTGGGCCGGCTTCCCGGCCGTCTCCGGAGCCACCCGGATATTCCCCAGTCCCTTTTCGTCCGCTCCCGCTAAAATCTCCCGCAACAATTCCTTAGCCCTGGCCATGGTGCCGGCTCTATCCTTTCCACCTCCCGTACCGGGGTGAAAGACCACCGGCGATGCTCCCATCCACTGGGCGACCTGCATGGATTTCAATAAATGCATCTTTGTTTTTTCCCTGAGAACATGGTCAGTCGTCCCCAGGGTAATGTAATAGGGGGCATGGATGCTCAGCGCAACCCCATTTTCCCGGGCCACTTCCCCCAGTTTGCGGGCGGTATTTTCTCCGACATGTACTCCCCGCACACATTGATATTCGTAGGCGTTCAAACCCAAAACACGCAACCAGACCGGCATGGAAAGGGAGCTTTTATAACCCTGCGCGTAAAAAGAAGGGGGTATTCCCGCCGGTCCAAAACGGATGCACATATAAGTACTCCTTCCCTTTTCAATAGTTCACACTTCCCCGTGAAAAAAGGAACAGCCAGTAATTTCGACAACCCCTGTCCTTCTCCTCCCCCCACCATAAGAAAAACGACAAAGTTTAGCGATTTGCTCTTAGAGGACTTTTCCATTAAAGACAGTATTATACATTCTGATGGCTACTGTAATAAATCACTCAGGTTCATGGAGGGAACAGTCATGCTCAAACGACTCTTCTTTTTCCTGACCCTCTTCTTTTGCCTCTGGCTTTTTTACATAAAAGAACTGGTGCCGGTGGTACCCACATCCTGGCTGAAGGAAAGGCAGGACTTTCTGGTTTACCTGCAGGGAACCGATGCCCGCACGCTGGACCCGGCCCGGGCCGACGACCTGGCTTCCGCCCGGGTACTGGCCAATATCTATGAGGGATTGGTACGGCTGAGGGCGGGGACTATGGAAGTAGAACCCTGCCTGGCCACCCGCTGGGAAGTTTCCAAAGATGGCCTGCAGTGGACTTTCTACCTCCGGCCCAATGTGACCTTTCACGACGGCACTCCCTTTAACGCCGAGGCCGTGAAATTTAACGTGGAGCGACTGTTAAGTGCACAAAATCGCTACACCTACGCCGCTTTTACCTGCGGGATGGTCCAGTCGGTAGAAGTAATAGACCCGCTAACCGTACGCTTTACTTTAAAATACCCCTACGCTCCTTTCCTTTATAACCTGGCCATGCCCGTGGCTGCCCCAATGGTCAGTCCGAAGGCGGTACAACAATACCAGGATCAATTCTGGCAACACCCTGCGGGTACGGGTCCTTTTATCTTTGAAAAGTGGGAACAGAATAAAGAAATAATCCTTGTCGCCAATTCCCGTTACTGGGGAGTTAAGCCGGCTGTACCGGGGGTAATCTTCCGCACTGTCCCAGACCCGGGAATGAGAATGCAACTCCTTTTATCTGGAAAGGCACACATCGGTGAGGGTATTCCGGCCCCAGAAATCACCGCCCTGAAAAACAGGGGGTTCCGGGTAATCCAGACACCGGGCCTTGATATCAGCTACCTGGGCTTTTATACAAACAAGGGTCTATTTCGTGACGTAGCGCTGCGCCGGGCCGCCCGTCAGGCCTGTGATCCCCAGGCGCTGGCGGAGCAGTTATTCCCCGGAGAAACAATTACCGCCCGGGGCCCCTTACCACCCGGCATCCCCGGTTATGAACAAACACTGGAACCGTTGCCTCCCGGGCCGGAAGAAGCCCGCCGGCAATTAATTGCCGCCGGGTACTCTGAGGGGTTAAAAATTACCCTTCTGGCCTACGCCAATCCCCGTCCCTACAACCCGGCCGGGGGAGAAAGATTGGCCCGGGCCCTGGCGGAACAACTGCAAAGGGCGGGTTTTATCTGTTCCATCAAGGTTTTCCCGTGGGAAGAATTTAAAAAAGCCCTCCTCCGACAGGAGGGAGACGCCTTTATTTACGGATGGACCAGCGATAACGGTGATCCGGACAACTTCCTTTATACTCTCTTTTCGTCAGGACAAATAGCCTGTGGTTTCAATACCACCCGTTACCGGAACCCCCAGGTGGATACCCTGCTGATCACGGCCCAACAAACACTGGACGGCAGCCTGCGGACGCGTATCTATCAGAATGTTCTTCAGCGGATCCAGGATGATACACCGATGGTATTTTTACATCATAGTTTACACACCCTGGTTACGGCCGGTGATATTCAGGGAGTAATTATGCGCCCCCAGGGAATCCCTTTTCTCGGCAGTGTACAGATAAGTAAATAACAAAAATGGGAAGTGCCTGAATATTCCAGTTATAAACCAGGAATTAGGAAACCATACTATTGCTGAAGTGTACAATCCATTTTAAGGGGGAGTATCTGATGCACCAGATCGCTCAAATGCAGCAGCAAATCCAAAGATTAAGGGACGAAGCCAGCTCTATTAACCAGCTCTGCAACCAGCTTCAGCAGCAACATTTACAGCGCCTCACTTTTATCGCCGGCCAAATGCAGCAGGACCTGAACAACCTGAGCAGTACGGCCCAACAAATTAGCACCATCATGCAGGCCCAGGGCCAATTTGGCCAGGCTCAAACCGGCTTTGCCACGCAATACGGCGCAGGGATGACGGGTGTTGGCGGATATGCCCAGTATCAACCCTTCACCGGCCAGTACGGTCAGTATGGCGAGCAATTCGGCACCGCCCGGTATGGAGCAGCCGGAACTGCAGGTTATAACGTCAGCCAGTACGCCACCCAACCCACCTATGGTAATGTTTCGGGCTATGCCACTCAGGGCACCCCTGGCCAGTTTGGTGGTTACCAAACCGGGCAGCAATATGGCCTGACCGGACAATACGGTGGCTTCCAGCAGTATCAGTCCGGCTTACAGGGCGGAGGATTCCATGGTAGTATTTACGAGCAGGGTAATTACTCGCCAAACTATACCGGAGTTTTATCAAACGTTTGAGGGTGACGAAATAATGACAACGGGGTCCTCAAAAACGGATCCCGTTTTTGTTTTTCCTGCACAAGTGGGAGTTTTTAGACAACATCTACCTCTTAACAAATCTTCCTTAAAATGTATAATTAGGGTAAAAGGTCTTGTTGGGGGTGAAACTCTAGTGAAAATACTCCGGGACGGCGCTTCTTACAGTCACCGGGAAGTGGTGGATTTACTGGTGGAGTTTTCGGCCTTTAAAGACCGGGTAGAAAAGAAATTTAAAGAACTGGCTAAAGAACTGGAAGGCAAGAGCAACGAACATGAACTCTGGGTAAACCTTTACCTCATTTCCACTGATTATGCAGAAGAGCAGAATAACAAAAAACAAAGACAGGATGCCATGCAAAAGGTTTCCTGAAGATATATCCCTACCCTTGCCGGGTAGGGCTTTGTTTCAAATATTCCCGCCCTGGCAATAATAAATCTGGAGGTGCGGATATGTTTAAAGTAGATAAAGAAAAAAGGAAAAACCCTTCCACCTGGTGGGCCGTACCGGTGGGTTTGCTCATGGGCGCGGGCTGGCTGTCCCTGGCAGCCTACTCCATCTACAGCCGCATCCAGCCTAAAGACTAACCGCAGTCACTGCAGGCGTTAATTTCCCTTGCTCTAAAAACCAAACCCCTTGTAACCTGAGCGGTTTCATGGTATAATGCAAATTGCCGTGGGGGCATAGCTCAGCTGGGAGAGCGCTAGAATCGCACTCTAGAGGTCGGGGGTTCGAGTCCCCTTGCCTCCACCAGGAAAATCAAGGCCTCGCGGGTTCAGCCGCTTACGACAGAACAGGTTTTTACCACAATCTTACGACAATGGGATTTCCGTTTACCCGTCTATCCGGCGGGTTGTTTTTTGCCTTCAAAACCATGAGAATGTAACGGATTTAAGCCGAACTGTCCAATATGGTCAGGGGGCTAAGAAGTTTCCTGCAGCAGTTTAAGGAAGACTTCCACCAGGTAGGGGTCAAACTGGGTTCCAGCCCGTTGCTTAAGCTCCGACATGGCCTTCTCCCTGGGCATGGCTTTCCGGCCGGGCCGGTTACTGGTCATGGCATCGTAAGCGTCAACTATGGCTAGAATACGACTGTGGAGATGGATTTCTTCCCCCCTTAAACCTTGCGGATACCCTTGTCCGTTCCACCACTCGTGGTGTTGCAGGATCGGCTCGGCTACAGGGGCCAGTTCGGTTGAGCACCTTGCAATCCGGTATCCCACCTCGCAGTGGCGCTTCACTTCCTCCTCTTCTTCTTTCGCAAGCGGTTCATCCTGGCGCAGGATGCGATCCGGGAGACCCACCTTCCCGATGTCGTGCACCTCAGCCAGCAGGAGCAATTTGTCTATCTCGTCCGCGGAAAGGCCCGCTGCTTTCCCCAGGCGCCACGCGAGTTTCTTAACCCGCGTTACGTGCCCTTCCATGCCGGGATCCTTCCTGAAAAGTGATGCCAGGAGTGAGCGGCCAATATCGTATCCGCCTTTAGCACAGCGCTGTAATTTGTCCCGGTACATCTCATCATCGGCCTGCTTGTAAGCTTCGTAGACGGACTTACGGGAGCTCTCTGCAACACCCACCCCAACGGAAATGCTGAGCGGGATAACCGTATGGTCCTTGTTGTACTTCTCCTGGGCCGCCATTAAGGCTGAGCGAGCCTCCAGTGCCGATTCCCTGTTCTTTTCCGGCAGGACAACGGCAAACTCGTCACCGCCTACCCGGAAGGCCTCTTCTTTGGGAAATACTTCGCGGATCAAGGTGGCGGCCTGCTTGAGCAACTCGTCTCCCTGCCTGTGACCCAGGCAGTCGTTGACCAGCTTCAACCCGTCAACGTCGCACACAATGACGCTTACCGGCCGCACGCCGTCTTTGTCCAGCTGGCGGATCTTTTGCTCGAAGTGGTTACGGTTATAAAGACCGGTTAAACTGTCAAAAATGCTCAAGCGTTTGAGCTCTTCTTCCATCTGCTTTCGTTCAGTTATATCTATGACCATGCAAAATACTTCTTCTACTTTTTTACCTTGCTTCACGGGGATCAGAGTTAAAAGCACCCACCGCGAAGCACCTTTTGGCGTTTGAATCTGCCATTCTCCGGGATCGACAACCTGACCGGTTTCCCATACTTGAGCCACGAACTTTTGGAAATCGGCTGCCGGCTTAATCTGGACCAACCATTCCCTGCTCTTTGGGGGCACGTCCCAGCCAAAAATTTGTTGAGCTTCCCGGTTATAGTGTAATATCATCCCCTGCCGGTCAAAAGACAACACTCCTACCATGGGCGTATTTTCGAGAACTAACCTGAAACGTTCCCTGAGCCTCTCGCTTTTTTCCATCCAATGGTGGAGCTGCAAGATGTTTGACAACCGTCCGGAAAACACGTCCAGTAGCCGGCGTTCATCGTCCGAGAAGTTCTCGTTTTTTTCAAGGTAAAGCGCCCCGAGGGGTGGGCTTCCCAGTTCCTTGAAATAGACGTTCCCTGACGGCTGATTCTGCTTGAGCTGTCCTTTTGGAACGCGCCCTTTATTTTGGCCGAAGCCCCAGGTGTAGCAGGTGGCTTTCCCGGTGTCTGCGTAAAGGGCTAGCGCTACCCGTTGGGCCCCGGAAAGGCGCACCGCTTTTTCTACTATTTCGTCAAAAAAGTCCACTTCTGAGCCTGTCCATGTGAGCGAGGAAATCTCATACAAAAAGGCCAGCTCCAGTGCATCGGGGTTCATAGCAAAGACGTGCCTCCCACTGCAATGAGAAAAGTTTTATTGTGAAAGAGGGGAACTCCGCTGCCGTAACTACCCACTTCTCCAAAAGTCAAAAAACCCGCCATCGGCAATCCACCCAGTGTATTCCGGATTATTTCCACTTCCCGATTTGCGTGCTCTCCCATCAATTCAGCGCGAGACACACAGTTAAAGATCAAGGCAAATTGGGGAGTGCGCACGGTTTTTTGGGCCTGCATGGTTGCCCCAAGGGCCGTTTGGAGGAGGTTTTCAACCCGCGTGTAACGCATGAGGTAGGCTACAGCACGGGGAGGGACTTCGGTAACAAACTCAATTGAGCCATCTGCACCCAGTTTAAAAGGATCGCGGATGATAAATTTTCCGGTGATGTCTGGTATCCCCAGCGGGTAGCGGACGGCGCAAAAAGGAAACTCTTCGCTCGTTATTCCCTCGAGCCGGCGCGAATAGACCTGAAAGGCTGGTTGTTCGTCAATTTCAAAAACAATCTTGCCCCTTGCCCTGGTGATGAGCAGCGGAGAGCCAAAAGGCTCCCAACCGTGACCTATCCCGGTAGCAAAGGAACATCCGGCAACCAGGGCTGCAGCAACCGCGCCGCTGGCAACACCGGTTTCGGTCATCTGGTAAGTCCTGAGAAAGCGCATGTTATCCCCGGTTCCTCCACCTGCATATTTAAATTGCGGGCCCAATACATCGTAGATGCCGCGCAGCATGCGTGCAATATTGCCCGACAGGCCGTCGGGAAACACAAATACCGTCCCTTCGTCCGGGGCCGATCCACGTAAAAGCTTTTCGGCCAATTTCCTGCCCGTTTCGTCAGCCCGGTCAGGTAGCATTTCTACCAGGGCTGTCTCTGCCGTAATCCCTTCACCAGCTATTGTTACCACTCCAACACCGTGCTTTTTGATCCCTTCTACCGTGACAATCCCTGCCCCGGACGCGCCGACCAGTTTTGGGGTCCCCGTTTCGGCTATTACCGCCTCAAGAATCTCTGTCTGGTTGTACCTTTCGGTGGTGAACAAAAATGTTAAGACAGGCGGCCCCGATTGAGCTACGGCAAGTCGCGCTGCCTCTTTTGCGGCTTCTTGGGAGTTTGGAAGTAAACTATACCCCACACCTACCTGTACGTGCACGGGTCTTCCCTCTTCTCCAGTCCAGCGAATTAGATTCAAGCAAACTAAGAACTTCTACAAATCCTTAAAGAACCCTGCCTGCCGGGGCCGCAGCAAAAAAGGAGCCCGTTTACACGCCGGGCTCCTCTCACCCTGGATTTCCCTTATGGTTCGAGCTTCGTCCCCAGTAGCTTGAGGAATTTCGCCAACCACTCGGGGTGGGCGGGCCAGGCTGGTGCGGTAACCAGGTTGTTTTCAACGTAAGCCTCGTTCACCTCTACATCCACCCATTTTCCTCCTGCGTTTTCCACCTCCGGTTTTACTGCCGGGTAGGCCGTGCAGGTTTTCCCCGTGAGCACACCTGCCGCCGCCAGTACCTGTATGCCGTGACAGATGGCGGCGATGGGTTTATTGACTCCGGCGAAGTGCCGGACAATTTCCAGCACGGCTGGATTCAGGCGGATGTACTCCGGCGCACGCCCGCCGGGTATTACTAAAGCGTCGTAATCTTCCGCCCTTACTTCTTCAAAAGAAGCGTTTAGGGTAAAGTTGTGACCAGGCTTTTCGCTGTAAGTCTGATCCCCCTCGAAGTCGTGCACAGCCGTGCGTACTTTCTCGCCGGCCTTCTTTCCGGGACAGACCGCATGAACGGTATGTCCCACCATCTGTAGCGCCTGGAATGGCACCATTGCTTCGTAGTCTTCCACGTAATCGCCAACGAGCATTAAAATTTTCTTTGCACCCATGCTTTAATCATCCGCCTCCTTCTTAAGGTTAGAGCTCTGGGTTTACTGGTTATTTTTTCTTCATCAAGGAACCAAAATCCTTTACGACTAGAAAAAAAAGCAGGTAACCGGCCAAAAGTCTCCTGCAAAAACAACAATTGAGCAGCACCGTTGACCACTTTTACACTAAAATTTCCGCAAAAAAGCCGGCCATTATATCCCCTACTTTTTCCTCATATCCCCACCAAAAATGATCGGCGCCGGGAATGACCTCAACAGCCTTGGGTTCGACCATATCGGTGGTTTTCCGCAAGACCATCGAAGGGGGAATAATATTATCTTCCGCTCCAATGACAAATAATTTGGGTTTCGTACACTTTCTGAAAACGTCAGGGTCAAGGGGAATAACCGGGGAAACTGCCGCAATTGCTTTGACTATATCACTCCGGCCACCTACTGCCAGGGCCACCATCCCCCCAAAGGAATAACCCATGATGCCAATCCGGGCAGGGTCGATTTCCTCCCGGTTTGTGAGCAGTAAAAGCGCCGCCTGCGCGTCCTCCTGTTCCCCGATCCCGTTAGCGAAGGAACCCTGGCTGCGGCCCACGCCGCGAAAGTTGAAACGCAGGCTGGCTATTCCATTACTGTTCAGAGCCCGGCTAACGGCGAGGATGACGTTGTTATCCATGTTTCCACCGTAAAGGGGATGAGGGTGACAAAGCACTACCCCGGGGAAAGGACCCGGAAGAGGCGGCAGGTCCAGGCAGGCTTCCAGCACCAGGCCGGAGCTAAGCAGATCAATTTGTATTTTTCTCATATGGTCACTTCCCTTACACGCGAAATACCTGCAAAATAACAAAACGGCCTCCTGAGGCTTAACCAAAACGAGGGGAAACCCTAATTTTTTTCAATTATGACCTCTGCGCCGTCCTTCACTTTACGCAAGTCCTCAAGGTTGCCCTCGATACGCCCAAAGACGTTCACCGGGCTGGCTGCCCGGATCTCTTCCCCCTCGCTGATTGGGGTCGGCCCGAAAAAAATGCAAAATGCATTTCCCGCCGGCCAGTAGCCAAGATCCCCCCTGGACACCAGATCAGAGGCTCCCCCTTCCAGCGGAGCGTTTACCGGAATGGAAAAGTAAATTTCCTCTCCCCAACGGTTGGCTCTACCCTTTATGGGTAGGGCTTCCTGGATTAAGCGTCCCGTCGGGGTGTCGTAAATTAAGGCGGGCCAGGAAAAGTTTCCTGATCTGATTGTCACTTTCAAGCTTCACCACTCCTTTTCACCATTCTATACCAATACAACGTCCCTGGCAAAATATTCTTTATCAATTTTTCCGTAGCAAATTAATTTCACGGCCCTTTGCCACCTGGCCATGTACGCACCTCATACTCACGTAACCAGGATGATTTTAGTTCTGGCAATGGATGAACTGCAGCAGGCATTGTACTGGAACGACATCCTGACCGCATATATGGGAAGCCCATGTTTGGTTACCCCGGTCCCGCCTATCCCGGCCATGGATATCCCGGCACCGGCTATACCGGCCCTGGTTACGTCGGCATATATAAATTAATGATCATCCTCAAGGACGAGATTACCTTCGCGAAAAACCAGGGGACCCGGCGGTCCAACAACCTCAATATCCGTCCTCTGGCTTAGCTCCCTGGCCAGGTTTTCGGTAACCCACAGGTACTCCAGTTCGAGGGTGTTTTTGATCATCGCCCCTTTAAGGTGGTTAACGGTCTCACCGGCATTAAGGCTCGCCACTGCCGCCTCTATCGCCGCCCTGTCGTCAGGCATGATTATCGGAAGCATGGCGCGTTGAACGTTTCCGCTGGTGATGCAGTTGAGATAGGTTGCCCGACGGTCCATTTTTTCAACCAGTCGCCTGGTTGTTATGTCTGCCAGCCCGATTCCCGTAGCATTCCCGTGGGATTCCCCGGTTAAATCGAGCACGATAATCCGGGCAATGAAAGGTCTGGGGGGTTCCGGCACCCCGATCATCCTGGTCCTTCCAATCACGTTGGTATCCATGCCCGTGCCGCTGATATTTTTGCCCATTTCCCTGACAATCAAAAAATCCAGCTCTTCTACCGGCAGGCGGGGCATCAGGCGGTAGGCCTCCTGTAACAATCGCCGCTCCACCTCTAAAATTTCGCCCGGAGTTGCTGCCTCGATGATAGCCGTATCCTCGCAGCTATTCTCCACTATGCCCACTCCGGCCACAACCTTGCCCGATTGGATAAAAACCTGACCAATATCTATGAGCGTCCGGGCTATTTGCTCCGGTTTCAGCCGGTGGATAAAGGAGGCGCCTTTTACCTTACCCAGCCCCACGGCCATCATCTTCATCAAACCGCTCTCCACAGGTCCGTGAAAAGTGGTGTGGGGTTTAATGCGGTTGCATACGATGATCCCATCGGCATTCCAGGCATTCACGTCACAGAACACTTTTACCCCCCGGGGGGTCTCGCCCATCTCCACAACTTCCGTTGCGGTCAACACCGGACATCCCAGCGCTTCCCGGGTAATACCCAGGCTGGCCAGAACCTGTTGTTGTCCCTCCGCCGTACCCCCGCCGTGGCTCCCCATGGCACCGACAATAAATGGCTCTGCTCCGGCCGTCCTTACCGCCTCCACCAGGGCGCCCAATATGGCGGTTATATTTTTTATTCCCCGGCTGCCTGCCGTGATGGCAACCCGCTGCCCGGGTTTAACCCTTGCCCGAAAACCGATTCTTTCCATCTCGCTCAATACCCGGGCCCGGACGTCCTGTACCACCGGGCGGGGGAAAATTTGCCTGATTTTAACAAAGCTGAGGCGGTTCATAAGATCCACCTGGCCTTTAACATTACAAAATCATTTTTTGCCCCTACCCCTAAATGGCGAGGCCAAGCATTGAATGTAAAATGATTATACTCCCGAAAGGCAATTCTGGCCAGACCGCGAAACCTCTTACTTGTCAAAAGCAGGTTCATTGGGCTAAAATAGGGAAGGTAGTCAAGCATATAGTTTAAGGAGGTAAAAGAGAATGTACTGGCCCCAGAAAGGTCCTGTTAATACTGATGAAACTATTGCTCTGGCAGTAAAAAGAGCACGGGAGCTGTCCATTGACCACATCGTGGTGGCCTCCTGCAGCGGGGAAACGGCTAAAAAGCTCATCGGCAGGGTACCCCATGTGGTCTGTGTAACTCACCACGTGGGTTATACCGCTCCGGGACAGGATGAAATGCCCCGTGACGTTCGTGAAGAACTGACGGCCCGGGGAGTACGCCTGCTTACCACCACCCATCTCATGGGCGGACTGGACCGGGGGGTTCGGAACAAATTTGGCGGCGTTTATCCTGCTGAAATCATTGCCCAAACCCTGCGCATGCTGGGGCAGGGTTTAAAGGTGTGCGTGGAAATCGCCGTCATGGCCCTGGATGCCGGTCTGATCCCGGCCGGTAAAGAGGTGGTGGCCGTCGCCGGAACGGGAACGGGTGCCGATACCGCCGCGGTAATTCTTCCTGCCCATGCCAACAACTTTTTTGACACCAGGGTTAAGGAAATTATCTGTAAGCCCAGGGAATTTTAGATTAAAGTATAACATTATGGTGGTATATAAGGATAACATATATAGTGGTTTTAGATCCAATTATGTCATCACATTTGTAAAATTAGATTAAAAATTTTTTTGTTCAGCAGGAAAAAGCTTTACGGTTCAAGAATAAATGTTTAAGTAATCATTTTTTGTATGGGGAGGATTTTCATGGGCAAGAGAATTACTGTCACGGTCATCAAAGCGGATGTCGGGGGCTGTGTAGGTCATTCCAACGTCCACCCCGCCCTGATCGAAAAGGCTCAGGGCATGCTCAAGGGCAGTTCCCTCTTGATAGACTCCTATGTTGCCCACGTGGGTGACGATATTAACCTGATTATGACCCACGAACTGGGCCGGAACAACGGAGAAATCCACCAGCTGGCCTGGGATACTTTTGTAGCCTGCACGGAAATAGCTAAAAAACTCAAACTTTACGGGGCTGGCCAGGACCTGCTGGCCGACGCCTTTTCCGGCAACATCAAGGGACTGGGCCCTGGAGTAGCGGAGATGGAGTTTGAAGAGCGCAAGAGCGAACCCATAATAATCTTTATGGCCGACAAGACCGAACCGGGAGCCTGGAACCTGCCCCTGTACAAAATTTTTGCCGATCCCTTTAACACCGCCGGACTGGTCATCGATCCCAGCATGCACGACGGGTTCATTTTCGAGGTACGGGACCTGATTGAAAACACGCGGGTTAACTTCTCAGCCCCCGAGGAAATATACGATATGCTGGTATTCATTGGCGCTCCCGGCCGCTACTGCATCAAGCGCGTCTTCCATAAGAAAACGGGGGAAATTGCCGCCGTGTCCAGCACCCAGCGGTTAAATCTGATGGCCGGTCGCTACGTGGGCAAGGACGACCCGGTTTGCATCGTACGCTGCCAGAGCGGCATGCCGGCAGTGGGGGAGGTGCTGGAACCCTTCACGAAACCCCACCTGGTCAGCGGCTGGATGCGCGGCTCCCACAGCGGTCCGCTGATGCCGGTGAGCCTGCAGCAGGCCACCCCATCCCGTTTTGACGGCCCGCCCCGGGTGGTCGCCCTCGGCTTCCAGTTAGCCGAAGGCAAGCTCATTGGTCCCCAGGACTTCTTTGCCGATCCGGCCTTTGATCAGGCCCGGCAAATGGCCAACGAAATTGCCAGCTACATGCGCAGTCTGGGACCCTTTGAACCCCACCGGCTGCACCTGGATGAAATGGAATACACCACCATGCCCCAGGTGCTGAAGAAGTTAAAGGATCGTTTTGAAAAACTCCGCTGACTACTTAAAAAATTATTAAATAATATTATTAAAGAGGGGGTCTTCACCCCCTCTTTGATGTTTACTTTAATATTTTATCTTCATCCAGATCGGCGATGCCCGCCTCGCTGAAGCTGGCCATCTGGTTAATCACCCGGCAGGCCGCCTCCACCAGGTGCATGGCCAGGGCCGCACCGGTACCTTCGCCCAGGCGCATATTCAGGTAAAGCATGGGTACCAGTCCCAAATGCTCCAGCATCAAACGATGGCCCTGTTCGCCGGAAAGATGAGAAGCAATCATAAATTCCTTCACCCGGGGCTGCAGGGCAACTGCCACCATGGCCGCTGCAGTGGTAATAAAGCCGTCGATGACCACGGGTACCCGCCGGGCGGCCGCCCCTAAAATGACCCCGGCCAGGCCGCCGATCTCCAGCCCCCCCACTTTGGCCAGGACGTCCAGGCCGTCAGCGGGATCTGGACGGTTTATTTCCAGCGCCCTGGCGACCACTTCCACCTTGCGGCGCAGCACCTGGTCATTGACCAGGGTGCCCCGGCCGGTAACTTCCTCAGGGGCATAACCACCCAGCGCGGCAGCAATAGCGCTGCTGGGCGTGGTGTTCCCGATGCCCATATCGCCAAGGCCAATCAAGGTGGCTCCCCGGTCGATCTCCTCCTGGACTACCTGGATACCCACCTCCACCGACCGTACCGCCTCCTCCCGGGTCATGGCCGGGCCCCGGGCAATGTTCCCCGTCCCGGGACGCACTTTCCGGTTCAGTACGCCGGGGTAATCTACCGGCACCGCTACCCCCACGTCCACCACTACCAGGCGGGCGCCGGCCAGCCGCCCCAGCACGCCGATACCGGCCACCCCCGTAAGGAAGGCTGGAATCTGCTGGTGGGTGATCTCCTGGGGCGCCACACTCACTCCCTCGGCCACCACCCCGTGGTCCCCGGCCATAATGATAATCACCCGGTCGCCAACCACAGGGCGGGGGTTGCCGGTAATACCGGCCAGTTGCACGGCCAGTTCCTCCAGCCGGCCCAGGCTGCCGGGGGGTTTGATCAGGCTGTCCAGCCGTTTTTGGGCTTCAGCCATGGGCTCGGGGTACAGCGTTCCCACTTCGGCAATGGTCTTTTCCAGCAGCAAAACGATCAACCTCCCACATGTTAAAGTTCAGGTTAAATTAAAAAGTCCACAGCCCGAACAAGGCCGTGGACTTTACCATCATCCAGCGGTGAAGAATCAGCAGGCAGGTCTCCTGGCTCCGGATCCTCACAACCAGCCGCCTTCCCAGCCAGCACTCAGCCATGCGTAGTTCCGTTCGCCGCGACTTCACAGTTATCAAAAGCCGGCTTCCGTCACAGCAGAATAAATTAAGCTGGGTGCCGGGCCAGTGGCTTATAACATGGTGGTTGCTCCCCGATCACAGTGGCGGGACCGCTCAGGATTTTCACCTGATTCCCTATTCTCCCCCGTTAAAACGGAGGCACCTGCTGATGTTTGATATTTACCTGGCTTATACTATTTTATTAAAAGCGCCTTCCACATACATGTTAGTTCTACGTTACGCAGTTATTTTCCTGCTTACTGCTAAATTTAAATTTAATATTTACCTGTGGATTATTTCACCGGGCGGTCAAAGTAAATGTTCTTACCCGTAAAGGAAATAGGGATACCCACCACAATAGGACCAGGGATCAGGCCCATCTGGCGGGCCACCGTACCCACCCGGTACATGATCCGGTTATCGGCATTAAAGAGGCTGGCCGTTTTGACCGCCGATCCCAGGGCAATACCCACATCTAAAAGACGCCAGGCGCACAGGGGTCCGGGAAACTCCGGTCCTTCGTGGCTTTGTAATTCCTCACACCGGCTGTAACCGCAGGCTCCGCAATTCAAGCCTAAAGGCCTGTTTTCCGTCAGAGAAATGAGCAATACTGCATCGGAGCGGCGTACATTATCGGCATCGCGGTCGAAATTAACCTTGCCCCGCTCCCTTCCAAAGCGTTCCATTTCGTCGGCCAGCCGGGACAGCTCTTCTCCCGCCAGCACCCGGGTGCCCACATAATCCTGACCCAACCCCTTGGGGGCGGTCCGGGCCGACAGGGCCATTAGTTGAGCGACCATTAAAATGGCCTCGCGCAAACCCATCACCTTCCCTGATTGCATTAATTTCCCGGGATAATATCCAGTTCTCCTTCTTTATTGAGACGGGCCTTAAAGGAGCCCATTTCCTGCGTAAGAACCAGGCGGCGCTGCCCCACCTGCACCACGGACCCGGGGAAGCCCCGCTTTACCCTGATTACCCCGGCCGCCCCTACCCGGACCACCGGCGGCACCCCCAGGTCGCTACCCAGTTCCTCTATTTCGGCGTTGCCCTCACAAAAGATCTCACCCCCTTTAAAAGAGCCTTTCACTACCACATTCTGCCCGGCATTAATGGTGGTATTCACACAACCCCGGCGGGTGACATAAACGCTACCGGAACTCTGGATGGTGGACGACATGGCTGAAGGGACCACCACATCGGCCGGATTTTCAGCAATCTCCTGCAGCAGGGCGACGGCGGATTCCACATCCTTGATTACATCGCCAAAACTTTTTACCGTCAGGGGATTCAGCCCCACCAGGCAGTTTAAAGAACGGCCGCATCTGGACACTTCATCGGGCACCTCTGCCCTGATGGCGGCAATTTCCCGCAGGGTGTTTTTCACCAGGGAACGCAGGTCTTTGAATTTTGTATCCATCAGGGTCAGCAGAACCCGCCCGAAGTCTACCCGGTCTAAATTGTTTCCCTGGTGCCGCTTCAACTGCTCCAGGGCCTGATTGAGAAGGTCCAGGTTGGATTGAATGTCCCGGAGCATGAAGGAAAGCTTTTTGGCCCCGGGAAAACTGGTACCGGCCTGCAATATACTGCCGATCACCCCCCGGTGTACCAGCAACCTGCCCCCGCTGCTAACCGTGGCCCGGGTTACCAGTCCGGTGATTTCTACACAGCCGGTGGCCTGAACCTTCATGGCTTCGCAGACATTGCCCAGAATCTTTAAATCACCTTTAAACCTGAGGTTACCACTTTTGATGCACACATCCCCTTTATGGACGAGCAGGGGTTCTACGTGAAAAATAAAGGTATTTCCCGTTCGTTTGTACCAGGGGCGGCCGTCAACCAGGGCCACCACCCGGGTACCATTTTCCTGCAGTTCCACCCCTTTTCCCGCCCGCAGCTCGAACAGTCTGGGCGCCGGGGGAGGCAATTCCTCGCCGGTCACCGCCTTTCCGGGCACTCCCGGCCGTGAGGGGTGTTTAACTGCCAGCAGGGTACCGGCTTCCACCGAAACGATGGTGCTGGTCTCCCGGAAATCAACGCGTCCCCCGTCATCCGCAACCCCTTCCCGGAGTGCTACACCGTTAAAGAACACCTCCACTCGTTCGTCTACACCAGGTTGCGGCGGGTCTCCCTCTGCCACCAGCACCGGCTGTACCTGCGGGCTGGCCGCAAAGGAAGCCAGCACTTCTTCTTTAATGCCACTGGTTACTCCCGCTGCTTGCAGTGCCTGACGGACCGATTCTGGATCCAGAGCGACAACTTCCTCGTGAGCGGACAGATAAGCTTCTAATTTATTGTCACTGATCACTACCTTCAGGTCCCGGCTTTTTTCGGCCATTATTCCCACCCCCACTGCCGCTAAAAAACAGCCTGTCACTATATCTTTCGGAATCCCGTGGTGAAAAATAAGCGAACGCAAGTAATCCTGTCAGGTAATCTTGTAGAATTAAACTTCGTTCTTCCCCGGAGATTTCCTGCCAGCTGCCCCGTTCAGTTCCAGGGGCAGGCCGGAGTACCGGTTTGTTTAACGGGTGTTTCCGGTGATGCCGGTAATCATCGCTTTGGCCGCAACGGTAATCACTCCTCCCCGGTTTGATGAGTAAATTTTTGTCCTGCAGGGCAGGAATTTTTGATTCCCACTCGAAATAAGTCATGGTAAAGGCCTGTTTTAAGGGGGGGGTTTAACAATGTACCACCCGGGGGAGGTAAAAACACCCGGACTGGAACTGCTCCTGGTTTTCCTGCGCTTGCTTTATTTTGTCGGCGTCATGCTGCTGGTGGCCGGGATAGGCGTCGTTCTCCAGGCGCCCGCCGTAGTCACCGGCGTTGTGGCCGGTATTGCCGCCTGTATCCTGCTGTCAAGCGGCCTCTTTGAGGTGACCACCTATCGTTGTCCCCACTGCGGGAATGTCACCCGCACCATCAAGGATTTCGGTTCCTACCGTTGTTCCAGCTGCGGGCAAGAAAGTTACATTAAAGGCATATAAAAAACAACGGTCCCCCGGCGGGGACCAGATTTATCTTAACCAACCACCCATAAACGGCCGGAGCGCTCCTCTTCGCACACGTCCTGGCTTTCGCGTAAGCTGCACATTATTTAATAAACCAGCGCATGGTTCCACACATCCTCAAAATTATTTCCTACAGCCACTAAAACACCATCCACCAGCGCCAGCCACTGGCCCTGGCACTGCACCAGGATAACCCCCTCAGCCGCCATACCCGCACCTCCTCCCGGATAAAAAATTTCAGGCCACCCCAACCGGGTGGCCTTGTCCTGTCGAGTAAACTAAAGTTCGGACACACCATCAGGTTGCAGGCGAGAAAAAGACAACGGCAAAGAGGCCGCGCATTTGCATGCCCGACCCGGTCATGGTAGTCATGCCGTTGAAAGTGCTCGCCAGCAACATGTACAAAAAACCTCCTTACCCAGGTTCAGTATACCACTAAATTCCCTTACAGGCAAGGAGTAATCAGGCCGGTTATGCCTTTTTCCGGGAAAAGGACAGCGCACCCGTGCGATTATTCCCAGCTTCCCCGGGAATGGGGAAATCATCTCCGTTTTGCAAACGCATTAAAAAACAACCCCGGATAAACACTAAAGGTAAATGTTCAGTGAAAACGCTCCTGCAGCAAAGGTACGGCGTTATCCTGAGCGAACGCCCGCGCCTTAAGCGGGTTAACTGAACACCTGCCCCCAGGCTGGAAGTTTCCATAAAGGAGGGAGCCAGGAGTGGAAACTGCCGCCCCAATACCTGCCAGTCAATGCGAACCCGTACCTCAGCCGGAGGGAAAAAAGGTTAAGTTGTGGATCAACGACCGGCTGGTGGAAGCACCTCAAGGCATGAATTTATTGGAAATCTGCCGCTCTCAGGGTATTGATATCCCCAGCCTTTGCTATTTGCCGGGCATCCATGAAGCCGGCATCTGCCGGGTCTGCCTGGTGGAAGTGGAAGCAAACGGCAGAAGGGCACTGCAGGCGTCCTGCGTTTACCCCGCTACCGAAGGCATTAAGGTCTACACCCACAGCCCCCGGGCCAGGCGTGCCCGGAAAAGGGTGGTCGAGCTGTTGCTCACGGAACACAAGGGGGAATGCCCTGCCTGTGTACGCAATCTCACCTGCGAGCTGCAGCGCCTGGCCGGTGAAATGGGTATCCGCAGGGTAAGGGCTACCGGAGAACGGCGACGTTATCCCGTGGCCAATAAAAATCCCTTTATCATCAGGGACTATAACAAGTGCATCAGATGCCGCCGCTGCGAGACGGTCTGCCGGGAGATACAGGGGGTTGGCGTCCTGGGCCCGCGCAACCGGGGTTTTGACCTGGTCATCGGCCCGCCCTTCGGCAGGGATCTGGGCGAGGTAGATTGCATCAGCTGCGGCCAGTGTGTAATGGTTTGCCCCACCGGCGCCCTGGCGGAAAGGGTACTCCCCGGGGAAGAACCAATCACCGCCTGCTGCATTAGAGAGTAAGGGAGGCATCCCGGGCGTAAAATCTGACTTCTACAATACCCGGCTGAAATACCGGGATTTTTCGTTGCCAGGCAGGGGGCAGCACGGTAAACTATAACTACCGGGTCTTAAGTTAACTCCAAAGGATAAAAACATTTTGCGGAGGTTATTCCATGCGTCGCAAGCTGCTACCCCTCCTCCCCAACGCCGTCACCGGCAACGGCCGCATGCTGGCCACTATTAAGAACACCGGAGAACTTTACCGCCTGTTCTGGCCGCACATTGACCAGGCACAGCATCTGGGCCAGTTTTTTGTGGGCATCCGGGAAACCGGCCCGGCCCCGGAAGGGGTCTGGTGGTTACATGAATCCCCCTGGTATGGAGAACAGCATTACCTGAACGAAACCGCCGTGGTACTTACTCAAAGACGCCGGGACGACGTGGCCCTTTCGGTCGAACAGGCCGATTTTATTCTACCTGACGACGATGTACTCGTCCGCCAGTACCGGGTGACCAACCTGTCTGATCGGGCACGTACCCTGAACATAGTGGTCTACTGCACCTTTCTCATTGACGAATCAGCTCTTTATGATACCATGTACCTCGAGTTAACCAACCAGACCCTGATCCAATTCCGCCGGGACATTTTCCTGGCTTTAAGGGCCCCGGGCTACCCGCTGGTGGGGTATCATACCGGCCGCCGGGACACCCCCGGTGACCCCCTGGCGGCAGCAGGCCGGGGCGAGTTTTACGGCGGTTCTTCTACCCTGCGGGCCGGTGCCGGAGCCGTGGCCTGGGAAATCGGTGAACTGCTGCCCGGCGAAAACCGCGAATTCACCCTTTACCTGGCTGCCGGTTCCAGCGAATCTGCCGTGCTTGAGCTGCTCTCCAGGGCTGGCGCCAAATCAGGACAGCAGTGGCGGGAACTCACCGTCAACTTCTGGGAAAGCTGGTTGGGGCAGATTCCCCCGCGGGCAAACCTGACGGAAGAACACGGCGCCTTCCGGCGCTCGCTGATGGTTTTAAAACTTCTGACCAACCGGGAAACGGGCGGCAGCATTGCAGCCCCCGAATTCGACCCCTTTTATACCGGCTGCGGCGGATACGGCTATTGCTGGCCCCGGGACGGTATGTATACCGCCCTGGCCCTTGATGAGGCCGGCTATCACCGGGAGGCCCGGGAATTTTACCGTTTCGCCGCCCGGGTGCAAAATTCCGATGGAAGCTGGCAGCAGCGCTACTTTACCAGTGGTTTTTGGGCCCCCACCTGGGGAAAACAAATCGACCAGGTAGGAGCGGTTCTGTGGGGGTACCACCACCACTTCAGTCTGACCCGGGACAGAGAATTTCTGCTGGAAATCTGGCCGTCCACGGCTTTGGGCGCTGCTTACCTGCTGGGCCACCTTTCCTCCAGCAACGGGCTGCCCGAACCGGGACTGGATCTGTGGGAAGATAACTTTGTTCAGAGTACCTATGCAGCCGCGGCAATCCATGGGGGACTGAAAGGAGCCGCTGCTCTGGCCGAAAGTATGGGTGCAACGGAAAAGGCAGAAAAGTGGGCCCGGGCGGCAGAAAATGTACGCAAATCCATTTTCAAACACCTGTGGAATCCCGACCGGCAGTGCTTCATGCGGGGGATCAACCGCCGGGTTGGCTGCCACGATTACCAGTGTGCCCTGGACCGGGGCGAACAGGCCTGGAAGGACAGGGAACCCACGGGGTTGTATGAGATTTACTGGGTGGAAAAGGACACCCGCATTGACTCCTCCCTTTTGGGCCTGGTGTTCCCCTTTCAGGTACTCGCTCCCGACGATCCCTTAATGGACTCCACCATTAAAGCCATTGAACAGGCCCTGGGCAACACCCGGGTGGGCGGTATCCACCGCTATGAAGGAGACGGATACAGGGGAGGAAACCCCTGGATACTGACCACTCTCTGGCTGGGAATCGTCCACGCCCTGCGGGGCGAGCAGGATGCCGCCCGCACCCTTTACCGCTGGGCACTGGATAACACCAGCACCACCGGCCTCCTGCCCGAGCAGGTGGACAGAGAACGGGGCGGTCCGGCCTGGGTATTACCGTTGGGCTGGTCCCACGCCATGTTTATCCTCCTGGATCTTGCCCTGCGGGGAAAACTCTCGCTGGCATCAAAAGAGTAGTTTTGGTGGTCTCTTTATTTAAGGGGTGATTGATTTTGCCGGAAGATCTGGAGCAGTTAAGACATATTCCCCTTTTTGCCGGTCTTTCCGACGAACAGCTGGGGGAAATTGCCCGGTTAATCCTGGACCGAAAATACCGCAAAGGACACATCATTTTCATGGAAGGGGAACCCGGTGAAGCAGTCTATCTTTTGAAATCCGGACGGGTAAAAATCTACAAGCAGGACGAAGAGGGACGGGAGCACATTCTGCACTACATCAACCCGGGGGAGGTTTTCGCTGAAGTAGTCCTTTTTGACGGCGGGGAATACCCGGCCTGCGCCGAAGTAGTGGAAGACGCCCGCGTAGGGTTGATCCGCAACCGGGATATGGACGCGTTGATCCTGAAAAATCCTTCCATTGCCCTGGCTCTGTTGAAGATTATGGCCAGGCGCTTAAGGGTATCCCAGCGACAGATAATGGAGCTGGCCTTAAAAGATACCACCCGCCGCCTGGCCGGTGTACTCCTGGAGCTGGCCCGGGAACACGGTAAACCGGAAGAAAAGGGTATCCGTATCACCATGCCCCTGACCAACCAGGAACTGGCCAACCTGGTGGGCACCTCCCGGGAGACGGCCAACCGCATCCTTGGTGAATTACGCCGGGATAAGGCCGTTGCCGTAACCCGCCAGGGCATTGTGGTGTTTAAGGAACGTTTAAAAACCTGGCTCTAATTGACCAGGAAAAAACCACAGCCGAAAAAAGCTGTGGTTTTCATTCCCTAACCATTCATTTTTTTAATGCTGCTTGAGTCTTTCCAGTTCCTCCAGCAGCCTGTCGTTTAACACCCGGATGTAGGTGCCCTTCATACCCAGGGACTTGGATTCAATCACCCCGGCACTTTCAAACTTGCGCAGGGCGTTGACAATTACCGATCTGGTGATGCCTACCCGGTCGGCAATTTTACTGGCCACCAGCAGGCCCTCGTCCCCATCCAGCTCCGCGAAAATATGCTGCACGGCATCCAGTTCGGAATAGGACAGAGTACCCAGGGCGATCTGCACCGCCGCCCGCTTGCGGGCCTCTTCTTCCATGCGCTCGGCCCGGGCCCTTAAAATTTCCATCCCCACTACGGTGGCCCCGTACTCGGCCAGGATTAAGTCCTCGTCGGTGAAGTTGCTGCCAAACCGCGCCAGGATAAGGGTTCCCAGGCGGGAACCGGCTCCCACGATGGGAACCACGGTGGTCACCTTATTGTTGAACTTGCAGCGCTGGTTGTGATTGAACACACATGCATTCACAGTCTGGCAAAAGTTGGCCTGCGTTTCGTTAATGCGCAGCAAATATTCGTTATATTCCTCGGGGAAACCCTCGGGGGACTCCACCATATCCCGCATGATCTCGCAGCTGAAACCTTTCATAAAGGCATAACCAAGGGCCTTACCCCGTCGGTCGATAATGTAAACACTGCAGCCGATATTCTCACTTAAGGTAGCTGCCATTTCTTTATAATCTACCGGATAACCGGCGGACTTTTGCAGGAGCTTGTTCAACGCACGGGTTTTTTCCAAAAGATTGCGCATGCCTGCACTCCTTTCCTATAAGATGTAGCGACTCAGGTCTTCGTTTTTTACTATGTCGCCTAGTTTTTGCTGGACATAATCCCGGTCGATCGTGATGGTTTGTCCCTGCAGTTCCGGTGCGTTAAAGGACAGATCCTCCAGCAGCTTTTCCATAATGGTATGCAACCGCCGGGCACCTATGTTTTCGGTTTGCTCATTAACAGTATAAGCGATTTTTGCGATTTCGACAAGAGAATCTTGTGAAAATTTCACGGTGACACCCTCGGTAGCCAGGAGGGCCGTATATTGTTTGGTTAAAGCATTTTCAGGTTCGGTAAGAATCTGTAGAAAATCCTCCTCTGAAAGGCTGGACAACTCAACCCGGATGGGGAAGCGGCCCTGCAACTCCGGAATGAGATCCGAGGGTTTGGCCATATGAAAGGCACCGGCGGCAATGAACAGGATGTGGTCGGTTTTTACCGGCCCGTATTTGGTCATTACGGTGGAACCTTCCACGATGGGCAGGATGTCCCGCTGCACCCCGCCCCGGGATACATCGGGCCCGGCCCCCCCTTCCCGGCCGGCAATCTTGTCGATCTCGTCAAGAAAGATAATCCCGTGCTCTTCCGCCCGGCGCACGGCATCGGTGGTCACTTCGTCCATATCAATCAGCTTCTGCGCTTCCTGCTGGGTGAGAATCTTCCGGGCTTCGGCTACCGTTACCTTGCGTTTACGCTTCTTTTTGGGGAAAATGCCCCCCAGCACGTCCTGGATATTGATGCCCAATTCTTCCACCCCGGAGCCGGTAAACACCTCCAGGGTAGGTACGGTGGTATCCTCCACTTCTATTTCCAGGTATTCGTTTTCCAGTTCTCCCCGGGCCAGCTTTTGCCGCAGAGTCTCCCGTTCAAACTGCACCCGCCGGATACGGCTTTCCTGCAACGAATCAGTCTCCCCGCTTTGCCGGGATACGTTGCCGAAGGCAGTTCCGAAAATGGCCTCCAGGGGATTGCGGGGCACCGTCTCCTGCCGGGGTATGGGGGCAAGCAACTCGATGATGCGTTCTTCGGCCATCTTCTGCGCCTTATCCATCACCTTCTCCATTTTTTCCTGGCGCACCATGCGGATGGAAGTTTCGACCAGGTCCCGCACCATGCTCTCCACATCGCGGCCCACATAACCAACTTCCGTAAATTTGGTGGCCTCCACTTTAATAAAAGGGGCCTTCACCAGTCTGGCCAGGCGGCGGGCAATTTCCGTTTTTCCCACCCCGGTGGGACCGATCATGAGGATGTTCTTGGGCACCACCTCATCCCGCAGCTCCTCGGGCAGGCGGCTGCGGCGGTAGCGATTGCGCAGGGCGATGGCCACGGCCCTCTTGGCCTCTTTTTGTCCGATAACATATTTATCCAGCTCGGCCACGATCTGGCGTGGAGTAAGATTTTCCATCCTGCTTCCTCTCCTTAATTTTGGAAATTACAGTTCCTCCACGGTAATGCGGTCGTTGGTGTAAACGCAAATGCCCGCGGCAATCAAGAGGGCTTCCCGGGCTATTTCCCCGGCGGAAAGATGAGTATGCTTGGCCAGGGCCCGGGCGGCGGCCAGGGCATAGGGCCCTCCCGAACCAATGGCCGCAATCCCGTCATCGGGCTCAATGACCTCCCCGCCACCGGAAAGGACCAGCAGGTGCTGCCGGTCGGCGACCACCAGAAGAGCTTCCAGGCGGCGCAAGAACTTATCCATGCGCCATTCCTTGGCCAGTTCCACGGCCGCCCGCTGGAGCTGGCCGTGGTAAGCCTCCAGCTTTCCTTCAAACTTCTCAAACAAGGTGAAGGCATCGGCCACGGAACCGGCAAAACCGGCTATCACCCGGTTATTGTGCAGGCGGCGGATCTTTCTGGCCTGATGTTTTAATATGGTATGCTGGCCGAAGGTCACCTGGCCGTCTCCGGCCATGGCCACCCGGCCATCCTTGTGGACCGCCACAATGGTGGTGGAATGGAACATAAAAAACCTTCCCTTCGGTAATACATTCAACATACTATTGTATACTTTCGACCTCTAAAATGCAACTTCAGGCCCTGGGATGGGCACGGCGGTAGACTTCCTTCAGCCTTTCTCTGGTGACATGGGTATAGATCTGGGTGGTGGACAGGCGTACGTGTCCCAGCAACTCCTGCACCGCCCGCAAATCAGCCCCGTTATCCAGCAAATGGGTGGCAAAGGAGTGGCGCAAAACGTGCGGGCTCACCTTTCGCTCCAGGCATATTTGATTGACGTATTTATCAATTATTTTCCGCACACCACGCACCGAAATCCGCTCACCCCGGTAATTGAGGAAGAGAGCTTCCCCGGAACTGCCTGTAGCCAGAGCCGGCCGGCCGGCGGACAGGTAACTTTCCAGCGCCCGCACCGCGCAGGAACCAATGGGCAGCATGCGTTCCCTGGCCCCCTTACCGGCCACCCGTATACAGGCACGGTCCAGATCCAGGTCATCCAGGTTCAAGGCGACCAGTTCACCCACCCGCATGCCGCTGGCATAAAGGGTTTCCAGCAGGGCCCGGTCCCGCCGCCCAAGGGGAGTGTCGTCCGGGGGAGCTTCAACCAGGGCCCGGCACTCATCGACAAAGAGAAACCGGGGTAGCTTCCGTTCCATTTTCGGAGAAGAAAGATGACCGGCGGGACTGGCCGGCACCACTTCTTCACGAGCCAGGTAACGGAAAAAAGAACGCCAGGTGGCCAGCTTGCGGGCAATGGTGGCCCGGGAAAATCCCCGGGACTGCAGATCAGCCAGGAAAGCCCGCAGCAAGGAGCGGTTGATCTCCTGGGGCGAAATGCGGTGATCGGGCTTCCCCAAAGCGCGGGCGAAGAAATCCAGGCCTTGAAAGAGGTCCCGCTGGTAGTTATCCAGGGTATGGGACGAG
Organism: Desulfovirgula sp.; assembly: GCA_020725525.1. Lineage (GTDB taxonomy): Bacteria > Bacillota > Desulfotomaculia > Desulfotomaculales > Desulfovirgulaceae > Desulfofundulus. The sequence continues at coordinate 1,617 of DYEX01000081.1, read as the reverse complement.
GCGTTCTTTTCTAACTGAAGGTAGTATAAAAAGCTGTCTATGTACGGGTACAAACGGTTCACTCCTACTTGCCTGCCGTTTGCACGTGCTCTCCGGGTGCCTGGTCGCCTCGTGCAAAACGGCAGCCATTTTTATCCTCTGCTGGTGGCGCTAAAAGCGTCATGGGTGTCTACTTCCTGCTTCCATCTTTCCAGCGTTTCCAGCGCCCGGTGGGCCAGGGCCAGGTTGCGCCTGCGCCGGTCTTTGATGTTTTCGTCCAGGGGCGGGAATAAGCCGAAGTTTATATTCATTGGCTGGAAATGATCCGGGTCGGCATAAGCAATATAATGGGCCAGGGAACCGTGGGCCGTCTCTGGAGGAAAAACCACGGGCCGCTGGCCCCGGTAAAGCCGGGCTGCATTGATACCGGCCATCAACCCGGAAGCAGCCGACTCCACATACCCTTCCACCCCGGTCATCTGCCCGGCCAGGAAAAGCCCGGCCCGTTTTTTGCACTCAAAGGTGGGATAAAGCAGGATTGGCGAATTGACATAGGTGTTGCGGTGCATCACGCCGAACCGGACAAATTCCGCCTCTTCCAGCCCCGGGATCATGCGGAAAACCCTTTTTTGTTCATCCCATTTGAGGTGAGTTTGAAACCCCACCAGGTTATAAAGGGTCCCGGCGGCGTTGTCCTGGCGCAGCTGGACCACCGCGTAGGGCTGGCGGCCCGTACGGGGGTCAATTAAACCTACCGGCTTTAAAGGCCCGTAGCGCATGGCATCCTTTCCCCGCCGGGCCAGCACCTCAATGGGCAAGCAGCCTTCAAAATTAATCTCCTTTTCAAACTCTTTACGGGGTGCCCTTTCGGCCGTGGCCAGGGCTTCCTGAAAACGCTCGTACTCCTCTTTGGTCATGGGGCAGTTGATGTATTCCCCTTCTCCCTTGCCGTAACGGGAAGAACAAAAGACCCTGTCGAAATTAATGGACTCCCGGGTAACAATGGGTGCCACCGCATCGTAAAAATAGAGATATTCCATGCCGGTCAACTCCCGCAGGGACCCGGCCATGGGGTCCGAGGTCAGGGGACCGGTGGCCAGGACCACTATCCTTTCTTGAGGAATGGCGGTCACTTCTTCCCGGAACACATCCACCAGAGGGTGGTTTTCCAGGATCTCCGTAACCGCCCGGGCAAATCCCTCCCGGTCAACGGCCAGGGCACCCCCGGCCGGCACCCGGTGTCTGTCCGCACAGGTCATGATCAGGGAGTCCAGCCGGCGCATTTCCTCTTTTAACAGGCCCACGGCATTTTCCAGGGCCGCAGCCCTTAAGGAATTGCTGCAGACCAGTTCGGCAAAAAAGCCGGTATGGTGGGCCGGGGTAAATTTTTGCGGACGCATCTCATAGAGTTTTACCGGTACCTTCCGCCGGGCCAGTTGCCAGGCCGCTTCCGCGCCGGCCAGACCGGCACCAATAACCGTTACTGCCTCGGTCATCAATTCCTTCCTCCAGTTCCGGGGGTTACAGTGCGGCTTGATTTTGTTCCCGCCGGTGGCAACAAAGCACCACCGTGCCAGGACTCGAAAGAGGGCTCTCCTTCCACCAGTTCACTCCCGGCAGCCACATCCCGCGCGGCTT
>DYEX01000080.1 GCA_020725525.1 Desulfovirgula sp. | reverse complement strand
TGTGTAAAAACATCAGTAAAGGCATACTCTCCAGTTATTGCCAATTAAGCTGCACCTGCGTTTTCCTTCCGCCGGGGTGAAAAGCCATCGACTTTACGGTTTGCCCAGCAGTCGTTAAGGTTAGAAGCTATGGCATACACACATCTTAAACAACAATCTTCATTGGGCAGGCTATCCATTTGCCTGGTTCTACGACGGAACTCTTTAAAGGTGCGTTCAATGATATTAGTTGTACGGATTATTTTCCAGTGGTGTTTCGGAAAATGGTAAAATTGTAAAACAGAATCCAGATCTTTTTCCAGGCAGTGAACAGCGCCTGGTGCTACTTTGTCCCAATGGCTCTTCCAGTCGTTAAAACGGTTTAGCGCTTCATCATAGGAGTTAGCGTAAAAGACCCTTTTGACATGGTTCAGGCAGTCTTTCTGGATCTTGCGTGGCAGCTTGGCTGCAATGTTTCTCAACTTATGCACAACACAGCGCTGGGTTTTGGCTTTAGGGAAACATTCCAGGAACACGTTTTCCAAACCAGTTAAACCGTCCATGATGCCGAGTTCCAGATGTTCCCCCTTTAGCCCACGTCTTTTCAGGTCTTTGAGAAATTCCAGCCAGGAACTGGCACTTTCCCTATCACCCAGCTGCACGGCCAGGATCACCCGGTAACCATCAGTGGTGATACCGATGGCCATTAACAGAGATTCCTTGCTTACCGCAAATCGCTTTACAGGGAGGTTGAGGCCATCTAAATAAATATACTTGATATTATCTTCAATAGGGGCCTCCATCCAGGCCCGCATCTCTTCAGTTAGCTGCTTGTTGATCTTGGAGATGGTAGAAGCTGAATAACCTTTGCCGAATAAATCCCGGGTAATCTTTTTCATCTTGCGGGTACTTATCCCTCCGATGAAAAGCTCAATGATACGCTGATCAATTTTTTCTTCACGCCTCCGATAACGCTCTAATACCCTGGGATAAAATTCACCGTTGCGGTCCCTTGCTACTTTGATGTCTTCTATAACCCCAAATCTGGTTTCCAGATCCCGGTCATAGCTACCGTTACGGTAATTATTCGTAGATTCGGTCCTTTCGTAAGGTTTACGCCCAAGCATTTCCTGTAGTTCAAGTCTTATAG
>DYEX01000079.1 GCA_020725525.1 Desulfovirgula sp. | reverse complement strand
TTACCAGGTGGGCTTCCCACCCACTATATCCCGCGGCATTGCTCAGCCGCACGACCCCTATCCTGCCCAGGCCGCTGGAAGGGGTGACCTGGTTGGCCAGGGGATAGAGATCGTAGGCCACCTCCTCGTAGGGATGGGCCTCCAGCATGGCCCGCACTACCCGCTCCACCAGCCTCTGGGGGACGATGGTTTCCAACCGGACCTCCCTCACCTGCTCAAGACGGCCCTGCCGGCCGATATAGGGATTGGTCCCTTCCAGGGGCCTGAACGTACCTGTTCCCTCCACCCCAAAGGTACAATCACTGTAATTCCCAATCCACCCGGCCCCGGCTGCCCCGATGGCCAAGCGCACCGCATCCACGTGATCCAGGGGCACAAAAACCACCAGTTTCAAGTATTGTTCCTTTCCGGGACTCAGTACCTGGATATCCTGCAACCGCAAGCGCCGGGCGAGGACGTCATTTACTCCACCGCGACAGCGGTCCAGATTGGTGTGGGCGGCATAAACGGAAACACCGGCGCGGATGAGGCCGGCCACCAGTGCCCCACCGGGCCGGTCCATCCGGATTTGCTTCAGCTCTTTAAAAAACAGGGGATGGTGAGCCACAATCAGCTGAACATCCCTTTCCCGGGCTTCCCGGCATACCGCCTCATTTACGTCCAGGCAGAGCAGTATGCGCCGGACCGGAGCCCCCGGATCCCCCAGCTGCCAGCCGGGGTTGTCCCATGGTTCCGCCAGCTCCAGGGGAGCCATCTCCTCAATGATGGCGGCAATGTTTGCACCGGTCACTGACACTTCATGAAAACCTCCTTCAACCGGGCCAGCTTGGCCGAAATTTCAAGGGACTTGTCCTTAGCCCGGGGACTGCGGCTGCGGGCCAGGGCCTTTAGAACACGCTGGTACTCCGCCATTAATTTGTTCAGGTAAGCGGGAAAGAGCGGGTGTTTCTTTTCCACCAGGCGCGGGCCGATCTCCAGCGTAAAAGGATCCGTTACTTTTTCCAGGCCGGGTTCGGCCACCACAATCACATACAAATGGCCGTCCTCTTCTACCAGCGTTTCATCAACCAGGCGCCAGCCCTTTTCCACCAACCACAACCGCAGATCCCCCGCATCCACCATGGGCTGCAGGATCAGCCGCCTGACGGCGGCCAGCACCTCCGGGGCAGCGGCCAGAATCTGCCGGATGGTGTTACCCCCCAGGCCGGCCAGCACAATCACTTGCGCTTCCCCGGGTAAAAGGGGGCGCAGGCCGTCACCCTGGCGCACATCAATTTTACCGTCCAGGCCCTGCAGGTGAACCGCTGTACGGGCGCTACGGTAAGGCCCGGCATTTAACTCGGTAGCCACCGCTTTGGGACAGATACCCTTCGCCACCAGATAGATGGGCAACAGGGCGTGATCGGTCCCGATATCCGCCACTACTGTCCCGGGCGGTACATAGGCGGCAATGGCCGCAAGACGCCTGGTCAGACGCAATAAATATTCCCTCCACACTTTGTTACTTTTCAAAATAAGATTCCTTCTTAATTAGTAATTCTAACACTGGATGTAGTCTTAAGGCCCATCTTTCTCGCCTCTTGGCAGCTCGGGATTTCGCTGTGTTGCGCCAGCATTTAGTTGTTAATGAATATGGTTTAAGGGTAGAACAGCTCATTGATATTCGTTCCCTGGGAACCCCGGATATGTTCCTATCTCCTTTTGCGGGAAAGCTGATCAGCCGTTTCGGTTTAAAAAGGGCTTTGCGGGAGGATTGATCGACACTTTTGGAGGCCTTCTAATGGAATGGTAGGCGCCCACACTAATTTAATTCTTGTAACTGTAGCCACAATAATTTTTATGACAGGATTTTCTATTGTTATCCCTGCTTTGATTAATTCAGCCGGAATGCACCTGCATCCCATTCTTAATCAATCAACCTTTCTTGCCCCGCTACATATTGATAGAAAAGGCCTCCCTTCTACGGAGGCCTTTGTTATACTGGTGGGCGATGACGGATTTGAACCGCCGACCCCATGCTTGTAAGGCATGTGCTCTCCCAGCTGAGCTAATCGCCCGTATGGTGACCCCAGCGGGATTCGAACCCGCGTTACCGCCGTGAAAGGGCGGTGTCTTAGTCCACTTGACCATGGGGCCGTTTTGAGATATGAGATGTGAGAAGTGGGATGTGAGATTGTTGTTGGCTTTGGCTTTGCCAAAGCCTTCTTAATCTCACTTCTCACTTCTCACCTCTCACCTCTCATTGCTCCCTGGTGGGCCCACCAGGACTCGAACCTGGAACCAGCCGGTTATGAGCCGGATGCTCTACCAATTGAGCTATAGGCCCACAAAAATAGCCCGGCAGCTTACCTGTAAGTAGCCTGCCGCTTGGTCTACCGTCCCCCAGTCGAAGAACGGTGCATAAATCATTATACATAAAAACACAGCCCCGGTCAATGGCTTTGTGGAGAAAAATTATACCGGGGCTGTTGGTTTAATCTAAATAATCTTTAAGTTTCTTGCTCCGGCTGGGATGCCGCAGCTTACGCAGGGTTTTCGCCTCAATTTGCCGGATCCGTTCCCGGGTTACACCAAATTTCTGCCCCACTTCCTCCAGAGTACGG
>DYEX01000078.1 GCA_020725525.1 Desulfovirgula sp. | reverse complement strand
GTTTTTTGCTTCCAACGCACTGTATCCCATCTCCATCATGCCCGACTGGCTGCGCGTGGTGGCATCGGTCAACCCGCTAAGCTATATGGTGGACTTCCTGCGTGGTGCCCTTGTTACCGGTCAATTGACCAACTGGCAGGCGGACGTAGGAGTTTTGCTGGCAGCCTGCATTCTGGCTACAGCAGTGGGCACATACCTTTATCCCAGGGTAGTCGCTTGATCTTAGCCATCCAACACTTTCAGCCTGTGCCAGCCTGCACCCAGCACGTGCCCGATAAAATTAAATCCCACCCGGTGTCAGATTTCAAGCCCCTCGCGGCAACATGAGAACGGGAATAAAAAAGAGCGGGGTATGTGGGGGTGACCAGACCCCACATGCCAGGACGATAAGGAGGTACAGCATGCAGGGTTGACCAGGCCCTGCATACCCGTTGTGAGAAGGATTTGGCCCGTTTACCGGGGATCCCGTCCGGCAAACAGGTATAGGGGTAAAAGCTAATGCCAGGGTTTAGTTTAGACCCTCGAAAGTTGGAAGAACGCGGCTTGACCTCACGCCCGGCCTTGCACCGGGGAAAAACAAGAAAACCATGAAAGTCTGCCTCCTTCCTCTGGAGGGAAACAGCACCTTCATGGTTGCCTCTACGCTTTTTCCTGCTTTGTGTCAAAGCAATCATTAAACCGGTGGCTTCTGCCACCACAGACCTGGCATAAAAGCTCATCTTCACCCACCACGGTCTTTTCCACTGCCACCACTTCGCCGCAGCAGGCGCACTTCACGTAGGAATTGAAGGAAGAATTTAAAGATAATTATGTATTATCTCCCACGGAATGGGTTAACCTGAAAACGAACATAAATCCAAAGGAGGAAAGGCAAATGAGCTGTTCCAGCATCAAACACCGTTTTGAAGAAGAAAGACAAAAGGGTTTAACCTTCGAACGGGCCATGGAAATGTACCGGGAAGTGGAAGGTTCGCTGGCCGCGCACCGCCTGGAACTGGAAGACCTGCAACGCACAAATGCCGATCCGGGCCGCATCAGTCACCTGCAGGCACATATAAGTGACGGCGAAAAATTGCTGCAGGAAATTAAATCGCTCCACCTGCATTAAAAGAGGGGGTCCATACAGCTCCCTCTTTTTTTACCTGACCCTCTTCACCACCATTACGCCAGCAACAAACAACACCGCCGCATACCCCGCCAGCACTGCCAGGGATACGGGCAGAAGCCCGTCCCCGCGGGCCAGGGCACGTAAGGCATGGCTGGAGTGGGTTAAGGGCAGCACCTCTATTATACACGCTACGGCCCCGGGCAGGCGGTCGGGGGAAAAGAATGTACCGCACAGAAAGGACATAGGCAAAATAACAAAAGTAGAAAAGTTGGCCATATCCTCGTGGGAGTTGATGGTCATGGCCGCCACCACTCCCAGGGCGGCAAAGAGAAAACAGGTGAGGATGACCACCAGGAAAAACCACCCATTTATAGCAAGGTGAGCTCCAAACACAAAAGCCAGTGCCAGAATGATCAGAGAGGCAACCAGCCCGCGCACGGTGCCCGCCAGCACTTTGCCCAGCACAAAAGCACCGGCGCTGATGGGAGCAATCAGGTATTCCTCTAAGGTTTTATGGTACAGGCGGCTCATATTCAGGGAAACGCCCACAGCGTTAAAGCTGGTATTCATGGCCGAAAGGGCGATAATCCCGGGCACTACAAATTCCAGATAGTTGCCCCCATTCATTTGAATCCCCCGGCCCAGCCCCCAGCCAAAGGCCACCAGATATAAAAGGGGTCTGACCAGCCGGGAAGCAAAGAATTTAACAAAGGTGCGCCTGAAAACCACCATTTCCCGCCAGAATACGGTGTAGAAATCGATCTCAATCACCCACCTTACGCCCGGTTAGCTCGACGAAAACATCTTCCAGGTTGGATTCCCGGATTAAAACATTTCCATCCAGCTGGCCGGCATAGGCCAGGGCCCTATCACGGCTGGGAAAAAGTTTATAACCGGTATCCCTACCTCCAAAAGATTCCACCACCACTTCTCCTACCTTTTGCTTTAATTCCCGGGGTGTCCCCAGGGCAATCAACCGGCCTTTATCCATAATGCCCACACGGTGGCAGAGTACTTCTGCTTCTTCAATGTAATGGGTGGTTAAAAGGACAGTCATGCCTTCACTGTTCATCCGCCGGATTAAGTCCCAGATCTTGCGGCGGGTCTGGGGGTCCAGACCCACGGTAGGTTCGTCTAAGAAAAGAACTTTTGGGTTGTGCATCAATGCCCGGGCAATCATCAGCCGGCGCTTCATGCCGCCGGAAAATTTGCTCACCAGATCCCCTGCCCGCTCCCGGAGTTCCACGTAGTCGAGGAGTTCCTCGATTCT
>DYEX01000077.1 GCA_020725525.1 Desulfovirgula sp. | reverse complement strand
GATCCCCTTCTGGTGCCTACTGAAATTTTACACGGCCTATAGGAGGTACTCTACAAATTAGGATGACAAAATTGGTGGTTATTGCTAAAATAAAAGAAAACTGAATACTCTTACGAAAAGGAGGGAACGCCCTGGGGCGAAAAGACCATCCCTAGACCTGGCCAATCCAACCAGCCAGAGCTTGAGCCAGGACTGCGGGTAAATCGCACGGGCTTTAAAATGGGGATTGAGCTGCGAAAAATAGTCAACGAAACAAAATTTCATAACCCTTTGCAGGGGTTTGCCTTGACCAGCACCCCCAGTGAAATTCGATTTGATCCTTTAACCGGACAAAGGGTGCGTATTTTACCTTTGCGCAACCGCAAATTACCCCGCCACGATTGGACGCCTTTTGTGGAGGAATCAAGGCAGAAGTTTTGCCCTTTTTGCCCCGAAAACCTTGAAAAGGCCACGCCCCGTTTTCCCGAGAATATGGTACCCGGGGGCCGTTTGAAGTACGGTCAGGCAGTGGTAGTACCAAACCTGGCCCCTTACGAGATTTACGCCGGGGTGACGGTAATGGGACCGGAGCATTACCTGTCCATGACCGCATTAACTCCCGGTATTATCGTCGATAGTTTCCGGGCGGCACTGGATTTTCTTAAATTAGTCGAAGCTTACGATTCCCAGCGGGCCCGGTACGGTTCTGTGAACTGGAATTACATGCCTTATTCAGGCGGTTCTATAATTCATCCCCACTTACAGGTTTTGTGCGGGCCGCAGCCCTGCCGCTACGATGCGGAAATGATTGATCATGGAAGGGCTTACCTGGAGAAAAACGGCCGAAACTTCTGGGCGGATCTTCTGGAGTATGAACAAGAAAAAGAAGAACGCTACCTCGGGCAGGTGGGCAATACCTACTGGCTGGCCACCTTTGCCCCCCGGGCACTGTGTGACGTTACGGCCATCCTACCCCATAAAACAAACATTGCAGATATCGAGAACCAGGATTTACAAGACCTGGCAGAGGGCCTGCTCAAGGTTATTCGTTATTACGATAATATAAACATCGCCAGTTTTAACGCGGCCCTGTATACTGCCCGTCAAGAGGACCAGGGTTTCTGGATTACCGCCCGGATCGTAGGGCGTTATACCATTTATCCTCTGGTGGGAAGCGATTTCAGCCACCTTCAGGTGCTTCACGATGAACCGTGGACATTACATTTACCTGAAGAAATGGCCCTGGAACTGAAAAAATACTTTCAGCTGGGGTAGTACTGTTTACTTTTTACAGCAAAGCCTGCCAGCTTACCGGCAGGCTTATATTATTATTTTAAAATAAGGGAAGGAAATCACTATATTACGGCGAATAATCATACATTAAAGCTTTTGCTCAACATGTCAGGAGGTGTTACCGGTGGCCGGCCGGTGTATTATGTGCGGTCGTTTGGTAGAGGTGGAAGAATTTAATCCGGATTCCTACGATGATTACGATGATGAAGATCTCCAGCCTAAAAAATCATCGGTTTTAATTTGTCAGTTATGTGAAGCAAAATTACGCCACGAAGCAGATGAGGCACAAAAAAATCCAAAACCTATGTAATTTTCCAAAGTAGCACCCGGACACGTCGGAGCAGGAGACATTTCTGGTATCGCAACAGGGGAGGGGAACGTGTTGGGTATAAGTTTACGGTTGTCTAAAACATTTCTAATCTTTGGTCTCTTGCTTTTTCTGGCCCTTTTATACTGGGGAGTTGGCTTTTATACTGACTGGCTCTGGTTTAAATCCTTACACTTTGAGAAAGTGTTTTTGACCATTCTACTTTCCCAGTGGGGTGTAGGGCTGGTTACCGGATTAACTGTCTTCCTCGTCATTTTCGTCAACCTGCTGTTCACCCGCGGTCCCTTGATTAAGGCTGCTGAAACCAGACCAGTTAGTGATGGAGACATAGTCACCCTTTACCAGCCTCCCTGGAGCAAGTATGTCCAGTCACGGCAGTTAACTGTGGTTATGGCCATTTTAAGCCTGGTGCCGGCATTCTTGACGGGCCTGGCTGTGACTGACAATTGGAATGTCTTCCAGCAGTTTTGGCACAGGACCTCCTTTAACCTGCAGGATCCCATTTTTCACCGGGATGTAGGGTTTTACGTTTTCCAGTTACCTTTTTATTTGTTTCTTTACCGGTTGCTATTGTGGACCACCGTGCTCAGCTTGCTGGCGGTAAGCGGCATTTATGCCGTCGTGGGTAGTACCACCCAGAGCGGCTGGAAAAGTATCTTCCGCTTTGAACAGGCTAAATATCACCTCTCGGGTTTGGCAGCGGCCTTTTTCCTCCTCCGGGCCTGGGGATATCGCCTGGATCAATACCTGCTGCTCTATTCGGAGCGAGGGGTAGTTTATGGCCCCGGGTACACCGATATTCACGCCAACCTGTTAGCTTATAAGGTCCTACTGGTTCTTTCCCTGGCCTGTACAGGAATCATTTTGTTGAACATCTTTCTTGCCCGGTTCCGGCTCGTTCTCTATACAATTGGTTTTCTGGTAGCTGGTTCCATAGTCCTGGGAAGCATTTATCCCGCCGCGGTACAAAAGTTTATTGTAGTTCCCAACGAAATGAACCGGGAAAAGCCGTATATTGAAAACGGCATCAAATTCACCCGCCTGGCCTATAAGCTCGATAGTATCGAAAGAAAATCCTTTCCCGCCGGACGGGAGTTAACCGCGCAGGATATTCAGAACAACCAGGATACCATTAACAATATACGTCTCTGGGATTATCGACCTTTACAGCAAACTTACAGTCAGCTGCAGGAAATGCGTCTCTATTACCAGCTGAAAAATATCGATATCGACCGTTATACCATTGATGGCCATTACCGCCAGGTGATGGTGGCAGCCAGGGAATTAAACCAGAGCCAGTTACCTCCCCAGGCACAAACCTGGGTCAACCAGCATTTAAAATATACCCATGGTTATGGTATTGTTATGAGCCCGGTCAATGAGGTAACCAGGGAAGGGTTACCGCGTTTCCTCATCAAGGATATCCCACCCACCACCCATACTGATTTAAAAATCACTCGCCCGGAAATTTATTTTGGTGAGGCTACTGATAATTATGTGGTTGTCAATACCAAAAGTCCGGAATTTGACTATCCCAAGGGCGATGAAAATGCCTGGTGTACGTACCAGGGGGATAAAGGCGTCAGGGTTGGCTCCTTCGTACGGCGGTTGCTTTTTGCCATCTCCTTCGGAGACTACCGGCTCCTTCTTTCCGGAGACATCACCAATGAGAGCCAGGTGCTTTATTACCGCAATATTTACGAACGGGTACCCAAACTGGTACCTTTCCTGACCTACGATAGAGACCCCTATATCGTACTGGCCAACGGTAAGTTATACTGGATGTGGGATGCCTATACAACCACCAACATGTTCCCCTATGCGGAACCATATAACCACCAATTCAATTACATCCGCAACGCAGTAAAGGTTGTGGTTGATGCTTACGATGGCAGTGTGACTTTTTATATTGCCGACAACGATGATCCCATCATAAAAACATACAGCAAAATATTCCCGGGGGTTTTCCTGCCCCTTACCGAAATGCCTGCAGAGCTTAAAGCACACATCCGGTACCCCGAAGACTTTTTTATGATACAGGCTCAAAAATATGCCGTTTATCACATGGAAGACTACCGGATATTTTATAACAAAGAAGATAAATGGGATAGGCCCACCGAAATAGTTGAAGATAAGGAACAACCTATGGAGGCCTACTATATCATCACCAGGTTACCCGGGGAAAAGGAGCCCGAGTATATACAGATCATGCCCTTTATTCCTCAAAACAAAAAGAATATGGTGGCCTGGCTCGCCGGCAGGTCAGATGGTCCAAACTACGGCCGATTGCTGGTTTATGAGTTCCCCAAACAGGAACTGGTTTACGGCCCCATGCAAATTGAGGCCCGCATAAACCAGGACACCACCATTTCTCAGCAACTGTCCCTGTGGGACCAGCGGGGTTCCCGGGTTTTCCGGGGTAACCTGCTGGTGATACCGGTCAAAGATTCCCTATTGTATGTGGAACCATTATACCTGCAGGCAGAACAAAGTAAAATGCCCGAGTTGCGCCGGGTAATTGTGGTTCACGGCGACCGGGTGGTGATGGAACCAACGCTAGAGGAAGCCTTAAAGCGAATCTTTACCGATGGTAAAGGGGAATCAGTAACGTTAACCACACCGGCAGAACCCGCGACCAGTAGCCAATCGCTGGCCGAACTGGCACGAGAGGCCAACAGGCTTTACGACCAGGCCCAGGAAAGACTCAAAATTGGAGACTGGGCCGGCTACGGTGATTCTTTGCAGCAACTGAAACGGGTTTTAAACGAGTTAACTGCCAGAGTGACAGAACAATAAAAAAAGCTCGTATACACCGGAACACAAAGGGAGGGGAGACTATGTTTTTCAGCCAATGGTGGCAGGGTGTTGTCTTTGGGTTTTTTACTACCATTGCCATGCTGGTTATTGCCTATGCATTCACCACCATGTGGAAAAAGTATGAGGATGTAGAAGAAAAACCAGCTCAGAGCTGCGACGCTCACGGGCATCACTAAAATTTACCGGAATGAGCTCACTAAACCTCTGTTTTTTTACCGGTTCTGACGCCGGTAATTTTTTCATGGAGGGTTCCCGATGCCTTTTTTAACCCTTGAAGGATTAAATTATCATTACGCAGCCGGGATGCCCAAAAACAAGGAGCCCAGGCAAACCATCTTATTTATCCACGGGGCAGGGGGAAGTCACCGCCACTGGCTGCATCAGATCAACAGTTTAAAAGAGGATTACCTGGTACTGGCAGTAGATCTGCCCGGTCACGGTCAGTCGCAGGGTAAAGCCGCTAATGACATTGCCGTTTACCGGGAATTTATCTTTGCTTTTGCCGAAAAGCTAATTGGTCATTCCTTTTTCCTGGCCGGACATTCTATGGGAGGAGCCATTACCCTGGATTTTGCCCGCTGTTATCCCCATAGATTGGCCGGGATGATCCTGATTGGGACCGGTGCTCGCCTGCGGGTGCTACCGGCTTTGCTGGAAACCTTAAAACAAGGGGAATATTATAAAGAGCTGATCCAGCTAGCTTATAGCAAAAACGCACTATCCTCTCTACTGGAAGCTGCCCGCAAGGAAATGGAGGCCGTTCCACCCTCCGTATACCTGGCAGACTTTACGGCCTGCAACCGTTTTGATTTGACGAACGCCTTGCCCTCTATCGATGTCCCTGCCATGGTCATTTCTGCCGATCAGGACCTGCTCACTCCAGTCAAATACGGACAGTACTTGCAGCAGAAGCTGCCCCGGGCGCAATTCGAGCTTATCCTAGAAGCAGGACATATGATGATGCTCGAACGGCCGGAGGAGCTAAATCGCATAATTGCACAATTCCTACGGCAACAGTGCACCATTCCCGGATAAGTGCAAAAAATGATTGGGTATAACTATTACTTCTGCGTAAAATTTTGTGGAGGAGGTTCGACCATGGCTGGTCCAGCCAAAATTAAACGCATTGGGGTATTAACCGGCGGGGGAGACGCTCCCGGACTAAATGCCGTCATCAGGGCGGTGGTAAAAGTAGCCATCAGGGAATATGGACTTTCGGTAATTGGCTTTTTAAACGGTTTTGGCGGATTGATTAAGAACCAGGCCCGGGAGCTTACGGAAAAGGATGTAGTCGGTATCCTGCCCCGGGGCGGAACCATTCTGGGTACCACCAACCGGGACAACCCCTTCCATTATCCCGTGGTCAAAGGCGGGAAAAAGGTATTTGTAGACGTCAGCGACCGCATTTTTGAAAATATCAGCATTCATGGGGTAGATGCCCTGGTGGTTATCGGCGGAGATGGCAGCCTGGCCATTGCAAAAGAGCTACATGCCAAAGGTTTAGCCGTGGTTGGAGTTCCGAAGACCATCGACAACGATTTGCTGGCCACTGATCAAACTTTCGGTTTTGATACTGCCCTCACCACTGCCACCGAAGCCCTGGACAAGTTGCATACCACGGCAGAATCCCACCACCGGGTTATGGTTCTGGAGGTAATGGGGCGTTATGCCGGTTGGATAGCTCTGGCCGCCGGGGTAGCCGGTGGGGCGGATGTGATACTGATTCCTGAAATTCCCTACCGCATTGAGAAGGTCATCGATATGATCAACCAGCGGGAAGTACAGGGTAAAAGGTTTAGCATCATCGTTGTAGCCGAAGGGGCCAGACCAGTGGACGGAGAATTAGTGGTTCAAAAAAGGGTGGAGGATAGCTTTGATCCCATCCGTTTGGGCGGTATTGGCCATGTGGTGGCTCAACAGGTCGAGGAAGCCACCGGCAAAGAAACCAGGGTCACCATACTGGGACACCTGCAAAGGGGAGGTTCGCCCACGGCATTTGACCGTATTCTGGCAACGCGCTACGGTACGGAGGCAGTCCGGCTGGTTATGGAGGGGCGTTTCGGACACATGGTCTGCCTCCGGGGTACCAGCATTGATGCCGTACCCCTGACGGAAGCTACAGGTCAGATCCGCTCCGTCCCCCTGGACAGCGATCTGCTGCTCTCGGCAAGACAACTGGGAATTTGCCTGGGAGATTAAGTTGTTTGACCAACATTATCATTTTGGTAGGGGAGGGATAGAATTGCTCACCGTGGATATACCGGAACGGGGAGTACTACATCTGCAACATCTTGTTCTGGATTTTAACGGCACGATGGCCAGAGACGGCACCCTGCTTCCGGGAGTAGAGGAAAAGCTGAACGCCCTCGCCGAAAAGCTAGTGATCCACGTGCTTACGGCCGACACCTTTGGGACGGGGGAAAAGGCCTGCCGCAATATCAAGGCCTTCGTGCACGTCCTGGAGCCGGGCGAAGGGGGTATCCAAAAGCTAAAATTTATTGAGAAACTGGGCACACAACATACAGCAACCATTGGCAACGGTACCAACGACAGTCTGATGCTTAAAAACGCCGCCCTGGGGATTGTTGTTCTGGGACCGGAAGGTGCCTCGGTACAGGCCCTGCTGGCAGCCGACGTGGTGGTCACGGATATCTGCCAGGCCCTGGACCTGTTGCTGCATCCCAAGCGGCTAATTGCTACCCTGCGCTTATAGGGGGGCAGGAGAAGGGAGTGACCTTTCCGTGATTCACAATTACACTGAAGTGGCAGTGCAAAGGTTTTTACCAGAGGTATTAAAAGAATATGCCAAAAACAACCCCGGGACCTGTACATGTACCCGCTGCCAGGAGGATATTATGGCTCTGGCTTTAAACCAGTTGCCCCCTCACTACGTGGCGTCCGATGAGGGCACGATTTATACGAAAGTAAATTTTGATCAGATAAGCGGGAAGGCACAGGTAATAGCTGCCATTACCAACGCCATCAAGCAAGTGGCGGCCAACCCCAGGCATGACAAATCCCGGCCATGAGCAGGAGGGGGAAAGGGATGCAATACGAACCACCCCTTTTCCGGCCACCCAGTGAAGCCAGCAGTTTAATTTTACAGGTTACCCTCGGTTGTTCCCACAATGCCTGTGCCTTTTGCGGCATGTACAAGGGGAAAAAATTTCGTCCCCGGACCCTGGCGGAAATTATGGCTGACGTTGAGGAAGCGGCCCGTTTCTGCCCTGGAGTGACGCGGATTTTTCTGGCCGACGGTAATGCCCTCGCCATGGATACCCGGGAACTCTTAAAGCTGTTGCAGCACCTTTATCAAACCTTTCCCAAGGTGGAACGGGTGTCCTGTTACGCCGGCCCCCTGGATCTCCTTAGAAAAGAACCGGAAGAGCTGCAGGAACTGCGGAAAGCAGGCCTGAAATTGCTCTACCTGGGGGTAGAAAGCGGCAGCGACATATTATTGAAAAGAATGCACAAAGGGGTCAACGCCGTGGAGATGGTGCGTGCCTGCCGGCGCGCCCTGGATGCCGGGTTCGAACTATCGGTAACGGTGATTACGGGCCTTGGTGGCAGGGAACTTTCCCGGGAACATGCCCGGGCCACCGCCAGTGTGATTAACGCCATCAACCCCACCTATCTGGCTGCACTTACCTTGATCGTTGTACCGAATACTCCTCTTTACAGCCAGGTGCAGGAGGGTAAGTTTTCCCTGCTCAGTCCAAAAGAATCATTACAGGAGCTAAAGTGGTTGCTGGAAGGGCTGGAAGTGGATGAGTGCATTTTCCGCTGTAATCACGCTTCCAATTATCTGCCATTAAGAGGCACACTCAGGAGGGACCGGCAGAAGCTCATCGAGGTACTGGAGGAAGCTTTAAGGGATCCGGACAGGGTTTCATTGCGTCCGGATTATGCCCGGGGTTTGTAACGCAAAAATTTACCTTTAGGACAGGTTGCCTTTTGGGCAACTTTTTTTATGTAACCAGGCAAACATAAGAAAATTTCCCCTTCTCCCACATAATGCCAATATATTACAAGGATGTATTTACCTTCAAGTCGTATACTATTCCAATAAGGACAACGGGGAGGGGAAAATAAATGAAACTTTGGCACGTTGTCATTACGGCCCTGTTTTTTTTGCTGCTGGCAGAAGGGAGTCACCTGGCCGCCAACACTGCCCAACAGAATGAGATATATGCTATCATTAAAGGCTCGGTAGAGGACGATTCCTGGTGGCAAGCACGAAACCGGGATGAAGTAAAGGAAAAGCTGGGAAAGTACTACGCCGAGCCCCTATTATCCGAGGTAAGTGAGCGGGCGTGGGATTTTATCGCCCGGCCCACCGATTGGTATTGCCGGGCTGCCGTTACCGATGTTTCCCTTAAGTACCGGACATCAGAAAGGGCAACGGTAAGCGCAACCCTGCTGAACACCGATCTCGTCACCGGGCAAATCCAAAAGGGAACAGGACATTTTAGTTTGCATAAAACTCCATTGGGCTGGCGTATTGTTTCTGCCGATTACCGCTGGGAGGAAGAAGTTAACGCCCAATAAGTTATCAACGAAGGACTTGGAGTCCAAAAACGATAGCGATATAATGGTAATATAATGGCAGTAGGGAGACTATCAAAAAAAGGGGCGTGGGGTTTTTGAAAATCGGTATTTTTACCGATAGCTACCGTCCATATACCAGCGGTGTGGTACGGTCTATAGATACTTTTACCGCTGAGCTAACCAAACTGGGACATGACATCTATATCTTTGCCCCCAATTACCCTAATTGTTCCAGGGAAAAACGGGTTTTTCGTTTTCCTTCTGTTCCGGCCCCGACAAACCGGGATTTTGCCCTGGCGGTACCCTTTTCCTTTCGCCTAAAACCCACCATCAACCAATGGCAACCTGATATTATCCATGTTCATTCACCCTTTTTGCTCGGGCGGGTAGGGGCCCGTTATGCCCATAAACTAGGTATTCCCCTGGTTTTTACCTTTCACACTCTTTACGATCAATACGTTCATTACGTCCCATTTGTCCAGGGCGTTACCCGGGAACTGACCAGACGTTTTTGCCGGGACTTCTGCAACCGTTGCGATCTGGTGGTTGCACCCACCGCCATTATTGAGGAACATTTAAGAAAAATGGGAGTGCGTACGAAAATTAAAGTCATACCCACCGGCATCAATCTGGAGGAATTTGCGCAAGGGGACAAAAACTGGTTGCGCCGGGAACATGGAATTAAACCGGAAGAAAAGATTCTGCTTTTTGTGGGACGGCTGGGGCAGGAAAAGAATATCGGCTTTCTGTTATCCTCTTTTGCTGAACTGAGCAGGGAGATCCCCAATATAAAACTGGTTCTGGTGGGTGGAGGCCCGGAAGAGCTCAATTTAAAAAGACAGGCCGCCCAGCTTGGTATAGGCCAGCAAGTAATATTTACCGGCACGTTAAATAGAACGGAAGTAATTAACTGTTATCAGGGGGCCGATCTCTTTGTTTTTGCCTCCAAAACCGAGACCCAGGGGTTGGTGCTGGCTGAAGCCAGGGCAACCGGACTTCCGGTGGTGGCCGTTAAAGCTTTTGGTACAAGTGAAATGGTTAAAGACGGAGAAGATGGTTTTCTGACTCCGGAAAATAAGGACCTGTTTGTAGAAAAAATAAAAGAGCTCATCACAAACAACGACCTGCGGCAAAAAATGGCCGCCCGGGCAAAAAACAACGCCCAGTTGCTTTCTTCCCGCCAATCAGCTTTAAATTTAGTTGCCGAATACCATGCCCTCCTGGAAAAAAAGCATAATCATCTTATGCGCAGTTCAGTCTAAAGTTTCGATTTAAAAACATCGATTAAAAAATATCGAAAATGCTTATTGCTGGATACTTTCGTGGGGGGAAAAGGATTGGAAACATGGTTGCCACTGATAGGAGGTTATCTGTTTATTTTCTTTGCCCGGGTAGTAGACATGTCCCTGGACGTGATCAGAGTATTGATGTTGATGCGGGACAAACGGCTGCTGGCAGCTGTAATTGGTTTTCTTGAGGTTTCCGTGTTCATACTGGCACTCAATCAAGTACTGGCTGGAGGGTTAAACGACCCCGGTAAAGTAGTAGCTTATGCTGGCGGTTTTGCAACAGGAAATTACATCGGTAGCCTTATCGAAGGCAGACTTGCCCTGGGCTACCTGTCACTGCAGGTGTTCCCGGCACCACAACTGGCCTCGAAGTTTATCGAAAGGTTGCGCCAGGAAGGCTTTGGTGTCACCAGCGTGGAGTGTCAGGGCCAGTGTGGCGAGAGGACGGTTTTGTTCGTGCTTCTTAAACGGCGCGACCTGCAGCGGGCGCTATCCATTTTGAATAAACTTGATCCCAACACATTCTTTAATGTGTCGGACGCCCGGCTAATCCATGGGGGAGTTTTTCCATCTAAAGGCAAGTAAAGGCAAGAGATAAAGGCAGAAAAGTATATACCCCCATTATGTCAGGTGTTTAACGGGCGGTGCTTAAAAGACCCGGTCCTAAAGATGTAGTCTGGCCGCCGGGCTGGTCCGTTATACCCGGCTTCTGCAGGGGAACCACGGTAGGGGCACCGTTCAATCCGGTAATGATCAGGTATTCGTGGCCAGTGGCATTATCTCGCAGAACAGTAAAACCGCCTAGATTTTTAGTTTCGGAGTGCTCATAAATAATCTTAAAACGCTGGGCCTGCTCGTCGGATGCCCCAGGAAGCTGCCTACGGTCGATCTCACCGGCATCCCGGGTGCAACCGATCAGGACTATCGTAAAAAAAAGCAAAAAACCTAGAATAGCAGTACGCATAAAAAACAACCTCCCTCTTGTGGAAATCACCGCTTACTGAAAGTCTCCTACAACGATTATTATATTTCAGCATGTGTAATATTTCAAAGGTTCCCAGGAAGGAAAATATAGAGAATCTCCATAGGCAATGCGGGGTGCCGCTGCCAGATCGCCTTACACCTTCAGGAGTACGTGAATGTGCAGGCGTTCCCGTTTCCCCGTGCGGGGGTCGGTGTTTGAGGCATGGAGTTCGATGGAGTATTCCCAGCCCTCCCGGTGTTTCCGCTGGCGCAGGGCATTCTGGAGACGGCAGATGGCTTCTCGTGCTTCCTCCAGGGAAACCTCCCGCCGGAACGTCAATACCATCGCCTGGTGGCTCAGTTTTCGCTGGTTGGCCATCGTATACCCCCAGGAGTGTGTCTCATACCCCTATAGTACCGGGAGGTCGTTTAACCGGCAACCCCCCAGGGCGTCTTTGTATGTACCATATAATGCCACGAAGGACACACAACCCCCGAGAGCAGCAGTCAATTGGGCCAGCGGAGGGCCGGGCACGAGCTTGCCGGTGAACTGAAAGCCTGCCGTGGACCACAGGGCTTTGCAAGCGCAGTGCCCGGCCCGGAGCGCGCCGAAGTGGCAGGAGTTCTCGGGGCCGGTTGACATAATACTTATTATAGGAACTTTCAGCTGAATTAAAATCCCCATCATCAAGAAAATTTCCACGAAAAAATTTCCACGAAGAAAATTTTCACCCAGGAGTTTTACCAGGTGTAGCTTAAATAACATACAAATTCTTTATACAAATTCTTTATACAAATTGTTTCTTAATGAACTTATATGAAACGAACTTATATGAACTTATGAAGTGATGCTATGTGAAGTGCTGTAATGGGCTACCAACCCAGTAGTTCTTGAGACTTTACTTGACTTGCCAGTTATGCTTACACCAGGAGTGTGTTTAATCTAACCCCTTCCGATTTCGATGATGGCCATTGCCCTTCACCCAGTGGTGCTTTTCTAAAGTGATGATTTCCTTTTGTGGTTGCTTTTTGGTAGAATAATCTACCAGTTTTAAACAGTTGGCACAATTATCACAGATTTTGTTCGGGTTCAGTTCGCAAATAAAACAATCACAGCAGTCGTCGCAAATTTTCCCCTCTTCTAATATACACATCTTGGTAATTTGCTTTATTTTGTATTTCGTAAATTTTTCCATTGTTGAACTCATCCCATCTTTTATGTTATGGCAAACCCTCCCGCGCAGCATATCGACTGCTCATTGCCTTTATTTTATTGCATTCCACCAGAAAGATCAGCATTATTTCCCTTAACGGGCTGATCTACCACTTAAAAGGGAAAATAATAATCTCATCTGTATTACTTTTACTTTTTCTTAGAGCCTAGATGGGCGGAATGAATTTTATGTTTACCTTTTTAAGTCGCCCACCGAGTCATTTCCATGGTATAATGTAAATATTATAATGGATTGGTGTAACCCAGGCGCACAGTGAATTGTAAAGGAGGAGTCAACCATGGGGCTAATTAAGGAAGCAGAGCTACCCGGGTTAGGGAAAAAATATCTGCTGGAACTGGAAGGCGGAGAACGTATCGGTGTGGTCGTCTACGACGAAGGTTTGCGGGACTTATTTTATTTTGCAGCCGGAGAGAACGAGCCTGCGTACACGGTAACGCTCACCGACCAGGAAGCCCGCCAGATAGCCTCTATTCTGGGTGGAGTTTTTTATCAGCCTAAAATGCTGGAAAAATTGGAAATGGCTATTGCCGACCTGCGCATTGAGTGGCTGAAAGTAGCACCACAGGCACCGGCAGTAGGAAAAAGTATTGGTGAGTTAAACCTGCGTAAAAACCACGGGATTAACGTTATCGCCATTATTGAAGACGCCGGCCGGGGCAAAAAGAAATGTACGGCTATAAACCCCGGACCCAGTTTTGTTTTCCTTCCCGGCCAGATGGTAGTGGCGGCGGGAAGAGCGGGGGACATTGAAGCCTTCGAGGAAATGATCACAGGGGGAGGGGTCCAAAACGGTGCCGTTTGAGACCACGACCAATCTAACCATTATTTTCTTCCTCATCACCCTGGCCATTTTACTAGCCAACAAGCTTCATTTCTCATCCATCCCCTTGCTCATCCTTCTGGGCATCCTTTTTGGCCCCTGCGGTCCCCACAACGCATGGTTTGATTTAAGACTGGTGCAGAACTGTGAACTGGTGTCTTTCCTGTCTCACCTGGGGGTCCTGCTACTGCTTTTCTACCTGGGTCTGGAGTTTTCGGCCAGCCGGGTGGTGCAAAACGGCCCCACCATCCTCAAAGGTGGCACTGTTTATGTGGGGCTGAACTTTCTGCGCGGCCTCATCCTCGGTTGGGTGTTTTTTCATTCCCTGCCTGAAACGCTCATTGTGGCCGGGATCACCACCATTTCCAGCAGCGCCATGGTGACCAAGCTGCTCATGGAACTGAAACGCACCGCCAACCCGGAGACGGAACTGGTTCTGGGTTTTATGGTCTACGAGGACGCTTTCATGGCTGTTTATCTCTCCTTACTCTATACCTACTTTTTAACGGGAGGAACTTCCTTTACAAGCGGGCTCCTTAGCGGCCTGGTTACTCTGCTTTTTATCCTTGCCGTTCTATTCTCAGGTCCGCGATTTAGCCCCTACCTGGAAAGATGGCTGCACATCCGCAGCGGGGAGTCTTTTATTGCCATTGGCTTTACCCTTCTCCTCTTTACCGTCCTGGTGGCTGAAAAGCTACACGTGGCTGAAGCAGTAGGCGCTTTGCTCCTGGGCCTGATCCTGGCTGAAACCTCCCATGCCAAACGTCTCGTACAGATGATTGCGCCCATGCGCGACCTCTTTGGAGCCGTTTTTTTCTTCGCCTTTGGCATGGGTATAGACTACCGTGAGTTTTGGGCCGTAGCAGGTATCACTGCCGTGGCGGTATTGGCTACCGTCTTTGGCAACCTCTTCACCGGGTGGTTCAGCGCCTGGATATGTGGCTATCGCGGACGACCGGCCCTGAACGTGGCCAGCATCATGATCCCCCGGGGGGAGCTGGCTATTTTGGTTGCCGGCATAGCAGCCAGTGCTCAACTTACGGCAGCGTTCCAGCCCTTTGCCGCCCTTTATGTACTGGCACTCGCGTTAGTCAGCCCACCGCTGGCTAAAAAGTCGGGTCGGATACACAATATCGTGACTAATATTTGGTCAAACCTGCATCCTGCAAAATAATAATCTTCCAAGGCCAGTTAGTTAGACCCGCAGGTAGCCGAAAAATTCGCCGGCCGCGTACCTGTTTTGGCCGGCGGACATACTCACCGGCCCGAGATCAAACAAATTGGCCCTTCCCTGCTGGTGAACCCGGGAACCACCGGCGCTGCCGGTATCCGTGGCCTGCAAGCCAGCCAGGAAGTGCCATATTCGGCATCTATTCTTTACTTTACTCCCGGCGAAAATCTGGAACTCACTGCCATAGATATGATCAAATACGAACCCCTTTCCGGGCGCATTACGGTGGAAAGACAGGTTACCAACTAAATCTGGCTAAGCACTAAAATAAATAACTATGGAACTTCCGGCTAACCTGTGTAAAGGGAATAAGGGCTTCGGCTTAATTATGTTGAACTTCCCTCCTAAGAGACTATTAGACGCAATGGGCCGGGTGATAAATGCCCAGCTTTAATTTTTTCCGGCTGCTTTACAGTATTTTACTAAGGAATACCTTTAAGCGTTCATTTTGGGGGTAATTGAAAATTTGCTCCGGTGTCCCTTCTTCCACAATCTGCCCTTCGTCCATAAACATGACCCGGTCACCCACTTCCCGGGCAAATCCCATTTCGTGGGTAACCACCACCATGGTCATGCCCTCCCGGGCCAGGTCCTTCATTACCGCCAGGACTTCGCCGACCATTTCGGGATCCAGGGCCGAAGTAGGTTCGTCGAAAAGCATTACCTTGGGACGCATGGCCAGCGCCCGGGCAATCGCCACCCTCTGCTGTTGCCCCCCAGATAGCTGGTCGGGATAGGCATGGGCCTTGTCGCTTAAGCCAACCTTGGCCAGGAGGTTATGGGCTATTTCTTCCGCCTCGTGTTGCGTCATCCCCCGCACCTTTATAGGAGCCAGGGTGATGTTTTCCAGGGCCGTTTTATGAGGGAAAAGGTTAAAGCGCTGAAAAACCATGCCCACTTCCTGCCGGACTTTGTTAATGTCCGTTTTGGGATCCATGAGATTAACCCCATCCACCACCACTTCCCCAGCCGTGGGCTGCTCCAGGAGATTAAGGCAGCGCAGAAAGGTGCTTTTCCCCGAACCGCTGGGTCCAATAACCACCACCACTTCCTGGGGAGCCACATGGCAATTAACGCCCCTTAAGACCTCCAGGTGGCCAAAGCGCTTGTACAAGTTGGATACCTTAATCACTCGTCTTCAACCTCCTTTCCAGGTAATCCACCAGCCGGGAGATTAGGATGACCATGATCAGGTAAATAAAGGCCACAGTAAGATAAATCTGAAAGGCCTTATAAGTAGCCCCCACGATGAGCTGGCCACGTCGGAAGAGCTCCTCAAAGCCGATGACCGAAAGGAGGGAGGTGTCTTTAAGCATGGCAATAAACTCGTTGCCCAGGGGGGGGATCACCCGCTTAAAGGCCTGGGGCAGAATGACGTAGCGCATGGCCTGTCCATGGGTCATCCCCAGGGAACGGGCCGCTTTCATCTGTCCCTTCTCAATGGACTGTACGCCGGCCCGGAAAATCTCGGCTATATATGCCCCGCTGTTAAGACTGCAGGCAATCACAGCAGCCAGAAAAGGGTGTATATTTTCAAACACCGGGGTGAAACCATAGGCCTTGACAAGAATATTTTGTATATCCCGCAAAATTTGAGGTATGCCAAAATAAACAATCACTATCTGCACTAATAACGGTGTGCCCCGGAAAAAGTCCACATAACAGGTGGCCAGAAACCTCAAAACTCGCTTTGGGGAAAGCCTCGATAAGCCAGCCATTAAACCGAGAATGCAACCAATAAAAACTGAGATGGCCGTAATCTGCAAAGTGATAACGGCACCTAATAATAGAACCGGCAGAGAACTTATAACAGTTTCCAAACGACTTCACTCTCCCTGTATACCGCTAACAGGCAAATATGCGTAACACGGGAGTGTTACGCATATTTGGCCTTGTCCCTTTAGTTGGCCGAAGGCTCACCGGGCAGGAATTCGGGAGGCTCCTCGCCAAACCACTTTTTATAGATCTCGGCATACTTGCCGTTTTCCTTCAAGGTCTTCAAGGCGCTGTTTACCTTTTCCAGAATATCCGGCTTGCTCTTAGGTACCGCAATACCGTAGAATTCACTGGTCCGCAGGTCACCCACAATCTTAACGTCTTTGTTTCCCTGCTGGATAAAGTAGGCCGTTACCGGGTAATCGTTTACCACGGCATCCACGTTGCCATTCTTTAAGGCCATAAAGGCCTCGTTAATGGTGTTATAGTCAGTAATCTTGGTACCGGGAATCTTGCGCGCTTCGTCCGCTCCCGTGGTGGCAATCTGCACCCCTATTTTCGTGCCGGCCAGATCGTCAAAACCCTTGATGGTGTTGTTGCTGGCCTTCACCGCCACACATTGGCCGGACTGGTAATAGGGCAGGGAGAAATTAACCTGTTCTTTGCGCTTCTCGGTAATGGTCATAGCCGAAATGGCCAGATCCACGCTGGCACTCTGCAGGGCGGGCACAATGCCGTCAAAATTCATGCTCCGGATTTCATAATCCCAGTTATTGACCTCGGCAATAGCCTCGATCAGTTCCATGTCAAATCCCACGTACTTGCCAGTCTTGGGATCTTGAAACTCGAAAGGAGCATAGGCCGTATCCGAAGCAACCAATATCTTTGGCTTGGCGGTAGGCTGCTGCCCGCTGCTGGCTTTGGCACTATCCTGGCCTTTATCTTTTGCCTGTTGCCCACCGCAACCGGCCACCGCCAGGGCCAAAACAACCAGCATAGCCACTATCACTTTTAATGTTCTCAACACAACTTGTCTACCTCCTTCGGTTATGTATTTTACCAACCCATACATTTTTCCGTAAGGGCACTCCGGATTCACCCCCCCCCCGTCTTCTCTCCTGACCTCCCGTAGCCCGGTTGACAGCCCTGAACTGCCGTGAGAGAATATAAAAGATGCGGTCGGGAGGTGGCTTGGTTGACCGGACATAGGCAGAATCTTTTACAGTTAAAGGCTGATTTGGCCCTGCTGGGGGTAAGTTTTATCTGGGGTGTTACCTTTGTGGTGGTGCAAAACGCCCTTAGTTCCATCGGGCCCTATTACTTCCTGGGTATTCGTTTTCTACTGGCCTTCCTTTTCCTGGCCGCAATTTATCACCGTCAGCTAGTGCAGCTTAACCGGGACACCCTATGGGCAGGCTGTATCATTGGAGTGTTTTTATTTGGAGGTTATGCCTTTCAAACCGTGGGACTTCAGTATACCACCGCATCCAACGCCGGTTTTATTACGGGTCTATCGGTCGTGCTGGTGCCTGTTTTCAGTGCGCTTTTCACCAGACAAGCGCCAGGCGTTTTTGCCGCTATAGGTGTAGTGCTGGCCGCCACCGGGTTGGGGCTGTTGTCCCTGGGAAGAGGATTAGGTTTTAATTACGGGGATTTGCTGGTTTTCTTTTGTGCCCTTTGCTTTGCGTTACATATCATCACGGTTGGGCGTTATGCCCGCCACCTCCACCCTCCCCTGTTGGCTTTAATTCAGATCGGGATTGTTTCCCTGGCCGGTTTTCTTTTTGGACTGGCTACCGAGACCTGGCCGGAGCATTTGAACCGCCCGGTATGGGTAGCTCTGCTGCTGACCGCTATACCGGCCACCGCCCTGGCCTTTCTGATTCAAAACAACGTTCAACGCTTTACCTCTGCTACCCATACGGCGATTATCTTTACCATGGAACCCGTCTTTGCCGCTTTAAGCGCCTATTTTTTAGCAGGGGAAATACTCACCTCGCGCCAAATCATTGGATGCATCTTGATCCTCAGTGGCATGTTGCTGGCCGAACTGAAGGGAAAACACATCCGGACGATAAGTAAAACATCAAAAGAAATGCAAACCAGCACCATGTAGGCAGGAGGAACGCATATTGGTTGTAGGCATACTGGTAATGGAATTACGCATGAGCGAAGCTAATTCTCTAAAAAGCAAGCGGCGGGTGTTAAAAAGTTTGCTGGATAAGGTAAAGGCTCGCTACAACGTTTCCGTAGCTGAAGTAGGTAAACAGGATACCTGGCATTTCTCTACCATAGGGGTGTCTTTTATCAGTAACGATAGCGCCCATGTTCACCAGACCCTGACGGCAGTGGTGCGTTTTGTTGAAGGCTTGGGAACGGTGGAATTGCTGGATGTGCGGATGGAGTTACTATAAAAGGATATTGTCTTCAAACATATATTGTCTTTTAAAAAAACGGGACTGACGGTATTTACCGCAGCCCCTTTATATTGAAGAAGGAGGTAGTGGGCTATAGGATAAGGGTTACGTAACCCGACTTAAAAAATAAGCTAAAAAGCCGGCAGTGGTGCGCTGGGCCAGGCCCAGCAGCACACCGGTGACTTCGTGATATTCCTGCCCGGCGCTAACCCGGGGGTAATATTCCCTGGCCAGGCGGGCATTGGCATAAACCCAATCACCGGCCCGGTAAGCAACCTGGTAATAGCCACCGCGGTTAACCCTGAAGAGGCCACAGTGTTCCCGCACCCAGGCTTCATATCGTTGATGCCCGTTAAGAGCTACACCGCGCGCATGATGGGGAACACATAAATCCTGTACCAGGTGAACGGCGGCTCCAAGGTAAAAAAAGGCCAGATCCTTTTTCCCTTGATACCAGCAGGACAGCGCTTTTTGAAAATACTCCTCGCACTCTCCGGCTGCATCAGGCCATGATCCGAGGCCTCTGCCGGAATGGGGGTCCAGGTAGTGGGCGAAACATTTCCACCCCCGGTCGGCCCAGAGTGTGCCCCGGTTAAATGTTACCAGGTGCTTGCGCAACAATCGGACCAGTTCTTTTAAGCCATCCTGTTCTAAAATGGTTAAAGCCTGCTGGTTACAAAAAGTGTGGGTAACTCCCCCGCGGTCCACCAGGTTTTGCAGAGGATCGGCCACAGCTAAGAACCGCTTGGCTATGGCCCACGTCGAAGGGTTAATCACCAATGGTAAGTCCTCCCCCGTAAGCGCTCTATATCATAACCTGATTTTGCAGGGATTAATCAGCGCACACGGGGGAAAACTCGACCCCACCTTTTTATCAAGGGGTGGGAATTATTACCCCACCTTAGTAAAGAATTGCTCATCCAACCAGCGTCGGAGTCCCACTACAAGAAACTTGGAAAGCACCTTGTCCTGAGCATTGATCGGTTCCACCCGGATACCTCGTTGAGAGAGTTGATCAATGAAACTAAAAAGCTGGCATACTCCCGGCTCATCAATAAACTCCAGCTCACGCAAATCCAGGATAATGTACCCTTCTTCCCGGGCTATATCTTCCAGTACCCTTTGCAATTTCTTAAAATGGTGGTTCACCACAATACCGCTCACGCGAAGGGAATTGCCATCGCGCCAAATCTTAACCAACAGGCTTCACCTCCTGTTTTTATTATAACGTTCTTTTATTAACTTGCTGGTAAGTTTTTATTAAACCATGGTTAATTGTTTGTAAACTTTTAACAACTTTTGCGGAGCCTTTCACAGCTAGATAAAAAAGGCCGGCCAATATGCGGTAAAATACCTGCCGGGCCGGCCAGTAAAATTCTTCCCGGGCTTCTCTACTTTAAACTGCCCTCCCCGTAATGTGTGACAAAACTACGTGGCAGTTAAACGGCGGTAGATGCGCCGGCCCAGCCAGCGGGCGCAGATATTAAAAAGCAGCACAACCAGAATAAGTACGGCAGCCGAGCCGTCAGCCACCCGGCGCACATCGGGGATCAGGGCTTCGGAATTGATTTTCCAGATATGCACCGCCAGGGTCTCGGCCGGCCGGAAGGGATTAAGGGGCGAAGTAGGACTCCAGGGATTGAGATCGGAGAAATTTAAAATGGGGCTGCTCATGCCGGCAGTATACAGCAAGGCCGCCGCCTCACCGAAAACCCGTCCGGCGGCAATAATGGCTCCCGTAACCAGACCGGGGAAAGCGGAAGGCAATATCACCCGCCACATGGTTTCCCAGCGGGTGGCCCCCAGGGCCAGGCTGGCTTCCCTTAACTCACCGGGAACACTGCGGATGGCCTCTTCTGAAATGCGCACCATCAGAGGCAGGTTAATCACCGCCAGGGCCAGCGCCCCGGACATTAAGCTATACCCCCATCCGGTCATGTTGACAAAGATAAGCAGGCCAAACAGGCCGACCACAATGGAAGGCAGGGAGGTAAGGGTTTCGATGGAGAGACGAATATATTCGGTAATTCGTCTCTTACCGGCGTATTCGGCCAGGTAAATGCCCGCCAGTAAACCGAGGGGGGCGGTAATGAACATGGTTAACAGGAGCAAATAAAAGGAGTTAAAAATTTGGGGTCCCACCCCGCCGCCAGCGACAATAGTCTGAGGCGGCGCGGTTAAAAAGTGCCAGTCAATAACCCGGATGCCGTGCCAGAGAATATAACCCAAAAGCAATGCTAAAATGGCCAGCACCATAGCCGCACCCGTCCAGAACATGATGGTAGCCAGGCGATCCGCCAGGCGGGCATTCATCTAACCATCCCTCCCCGCACGACCACCCGAATAACCATAATAAACAGGAAAGACATGAGCAGGAGAATCAAGCCCATAGACCACAGGGCACTGTTCCACAAGGAGCCCATGATGGTATATCCCATATCCATGGTAATGGCGCTGGTTAAAGTAATCGTTGGATCGAGAAGGGAATGGGGAATGGTCCGGGTGTTGCCGATCACCATTTGTACCGCCAGGGCCTCACCAAAGGCCCGGGCCAGGCCCAGGACAACGGCGGTAATTAAACCCGAACGGGCCGCCGGCACCAGCACCAGGCGGATGGTCTGCCACCGGGTGGAACCCAGGGCCAGCGCTGCCTCCTTCCACTGGGGTGGCAGGGCCCGCAAACTGTCGGTAGATACGCTGATAATGGTGGGCAAGATCATGATCGAAAGAACAATAAAACCGGCCAGAACGGAAAAACCTTCCCCACCTAAATAATTGCGGATAAAAGGCACCAGCAGGCTTAAACCCACATAACCGTAAACCACCGAGGGTATGCCGGCGAGAATCTCAATGGCCGGTTGCAATGCCCTCTGTCCCCATACGGGCGCAATTTCCACCATAAAAACAGCCACAATGACGCTCAAGGGTGCACTTACGGCCACCGCCAGCAGGGAAACCAGGAGGGAACCCAAAATGAAAGTTAATGAGCCAACCGCAGGGCCACCTTCCTCAAGGGGCCGGTCGGGCCACCATTGGGTGCTGAAAAGGAATTCGGTAACCCTGACCCCGTGCACCGTAAAGGTGGCCAGTCCTTTACTCCCAATAAAATAAATAATGGACACAGTGAGTGCCACTACCAGCGCTGCTGCCAGAAAGGCCGCTGAGCGCCCTAAAAATTCCTCGCATCTTTTGCGCCCCTGAATATTCCTTTTATCTGTGGTCCGGTAGATATCGTTTGAATCTGGGGCCGCGGAAAATCCCTTGTGCATAACTACCTCCCCTTCATACAACACGAAAGGCAGCGAGGCAGTACTGGTTCAATAACCGCCAGCTACCCCGCCACCGTCTAAAGGTGACCTCCTGTACGAACCTTATTTCTTGGTTACATTACCCTGGGCATCCCGTTCTACCTGCATCTTGGTAATAGGGATGTAACCCATTTTTTCCACCAGCTGTCCCTGTACCTCTTCGCTGAGCATGTAATCCAGGAAAGCTTTCTTTAAACCGGTAGGTTCACCCCTTGTGTACATGTGCTGGTAAGCCCACACCGGATATTGGCCACTGGCAATATTTTCTACAGTGGGTTCCACCCCATCGAGCTTGAGGGCCTTAATACTGTTATCCACATAGGACAGGGCCAGGTAGGAAATGGCACCGGGAGTCTCGGCAACCATCTTGCGCACGGTGCCGGAAGAATCCTGCTCCATCCCGGGGGCCGTGTCTTCAACGCCGCCCAGGGCAAATTTCTTGAAGGTAGCGCGAGTACCGGAACCCTTGGGCCGGTGGATCACCACAATCTTCTGATCCGGCCCGCCGACTTCCTTCCAGTTGGTTATCTTGCCCGTAAAGATATCCACCAGTTGCTGTTTGGTCAGGTTATCCACCGTCACGCCGGGGTTCACCACGGTGGCCATCCCCACCACGCAAACCTTATGATCCACTAGTTGGGAGGCGTCAATACCGCTTTTTTCTTCAGCAAAAATATCGGAGTTACCGATATCCGCCGCACCGGATGCCACCTGGGTCAGGCCGGTACCACTACCCCCGCCCTGGACCACGATTTGGGCCTTGGGATGTTTAGCCATAAACTGGGTTGCTGCTTGCTCAACCAGAGGCTGCATGGCAGTAGAACCAACCGCGGTAAGGTTGCCGGAAATTTCCTCTGCTTGTTCACCAGAAGGCTGCTGTCCTTCTTGCTTTTGTCCCTGACCCCCACAACCAGCCAGAGCCACCACCACTACCAGCGCGGCAGCCAGCGCCAGCATCCACTTCACGCGCTTATTCAACATCTCTTCCCCCTTTTTTTAATAATAAACTTATATCTCAAGCAGCCTCACATGGCTGCAGTATTTTCTACAAGAACATTGTAGGCAAGAACTGTTAAACCGCAATTACAGCTCTGTTACCAGCAGGTTAATTTTTTGTTAAATAGGGGTTAATACAACACCTCTTTTCAAGGTAACGCTCATGTGATAGCCAATACCGGAAAACAAAAAGCGCCAGCATTTTTTGCTGACGCCAGGATAGTTTTTCACTATGATTAATCATTTAAGCAGGGTAAAATTCGCTGCCCTGGGCGGCCAGTTCCAGGTCTACTTTTAGCTTTTTGGCCAGGCGTTCTTTCAGAAACTGGGGGGCGACCTGCGGGAAGAGGGCCACTGAAAGGACATCCTCTTCCTTTTGCATGTAGGGAGCCGCTTCCTTCCTGGCCGCGGGCAAACCGGGTTCCAGCAAGTCCGCCGGCCGGCAGGTGATGGGCTTTTCGTCGCCAATAATCATCTTGCGCACTTCCTCATCTACCGGCGCCGGTGGCTGGCCATAGTATCCCCGCATATATTGTTTAACTTCGTTGGTGGGCAGTTTATAGCGGCCCAGCAACACGTTGAGCACGGCCTGGGTACCTACAATCTGGCTGGAAGGGGTCACCAGGGGCGGGTAGCCAAACTCCTTCCGCACCCGGGGCAGTTCCTCCAGCACCTCGGGCAACCGGTGGAGGGCGTTTTGCTGGCTTAGCTGGGAAATAAAGTTGGACATCATGCCGCCGGGAATTTGATAAATCATGACGTTGACATCCACGCTCGGTGAGGCCACATCAAATTCCTTATAATGCTTGCGCACTTCCTTGAAATACTCGGCAATTTCTGAAAGCAACTTGAGATCGAGCCCCGTATCATAGGGCGTACCCTGCAGGGCAGCCACCATGGTTTCAGTGGCCGGCTGGGAGGTCTGCAAAGCCATAGTGGAAATGGCACAGTCGATTACATCTACCCCTGCGTCAATGGCACGCAGGTACGCCATGGAGGCCATGCCGCTGGTGTAGTGGCAGTGGAGTTGCACCGGTATCTTCAGCACGGACTTCCATTCTTTAATGATCTCGTAGGCTGGTTGTGGGGCCAGAATACCCGCCATATCCTTCAGGCAAATGGAATCAGCCCCCATCTCCTCCAGAATTTTAGCGGTCTTCACGTAATACTCGAGGTCATGTACCGGGCTGATGGTATAAACCACCGTAGCCTGGGCATGGGCCCCCTCCTGCTTGACCACCTCGATAGCCTTTTGCATATTGCGCACGTCGTTTAAGGCATCAAAGATGCGGAAGATATCCAGCCCATTATAGACCGTCTTTTTAATAAACTCGGTGAGCACGTCATCGGGATAATGCTTGTAGCCCACTACGTTTTGCCCCCGCAGGAGCATTTGCAAGGGAGTCTTTAGATGGCGGCGCAGGATGCGCAGCCGCTCCCAGGGATCTTCATTGAGAAAGCGCATGCACGCGTCAAAGGTGGCTCCACCCCAGACTTCCAGGGAATGAAAACCAACCTGATCTATTTTTTCGCAAATGGGCAACATGTGTTCTATGCGCATGCGGGTGGCCAGCAGGGACTGGTGACCGTCCCGCAGGGTGGTGTCGGTGATTTTAACCTTGCGCTTTTCGGACATTTCTATCCTCCCCTCAACTGATGTAGTGTTACAGTTGCGACAGTACCTCCATCAACTTGCGCACGGAATTGGCCGATTTGTCCAGAGCAGCCTTTTCTTCAGGCGTAAGCTCGATCTCCAGTACCTTTTCCACCCCACCCCCGCCAATAATTGCCGGGACACCCAGATAAATATCCTGATAACCGTACTCGCCCTGCAGATAGGCTGCCACCGGCAGGATGCGTTTTTTGTCCTTTAACACAGCCTCCACCATTTGTACCACTGAGGCACCGGGAGCGTAAAAGGCACTGCCGGTCTTCAAATAGTTGATAATTTCTGCGCCGCCCTTGCGGGTACGCTCTACCAGGGCCGCAATGCGCTCTGCAGGAATCAGTTTCTCAATGGGAATGCCGCCGGCGTAGGTATACCGTACCAGGGGCACCATGTCATCCCCGTGACCGCCCATCACAAAGGTGGTCACATCCTCAAAGGAAATCCCCAGTTCCAGCGCTACAAAGGTCCGGAAGCGGGCGGAATCCAGCACGCCTGACATGCCAAATACCCGGTTGGGCGGGAAGCCGCTGGTTTTTAAAGCCACATAAGTCATTACATCCAGGGGGTTAGTCACTACAATAATGTAGGCATTGGGCGAATACTTGACCACCTGTTCGGTAACCGATTGGACAATCTTACAGTTGGTGGCCAGCAGGTCATCCCGGCTCATACCCGGTTTGCGGGCAACGCCGGCCGTGACGACCACCACGTCGGAATCCTTTGTATCTTCATAGCTATTTGTACCGATGATGAAGGAATCAAAACCTTCTACCGGCGCCGCTTCCATCAGGTCCAGGGCCTTACCCTGGGGAATGCCCTCTACCACGTCTATGAGCACGATATCGCCCAGTTCTTTGGCTGCCGCCCAGTGGGCACACGTAGCTCCTACGTTTCCGGCTCCAACAATGGTAATCTTTTTCCTCTTCAAAATCTGGTCCCTCCCTGGAAACTCTTCTTATATATTAACCAATAACAACCAGTATATCCCCGTTATTTACCGTCTGTCCCGGTTTCACCCGCACCTCTTTCACCGTTCCGGCTACCGGGGCTGTAATCTCATTTTCCATCTTCATGGCTTCCAGGATCACCAGGGGGTCCCCCGCCTTGACCTGGTCCCCCACTTTAACCTTGACCGCATTGATATTCCCGGGCATGGGAGCGGTAACCGTTCCTGCCCCGGCCGGAGCAGCCGGTGGCGGGGCGACCGGAGCAGCCGGTGCCGGCGCCTGGGCCGGGGGGGTGGTGGCTGCCGGTGGAGATGCGGCCTGGGCCGGCGGGTCCGGGGGAGCAGCCGGGCGACTCTGTACCAGCTTAACGCTTGGCGGAGCAGTTGCCTCTTGAATTTCCTGTACCTGAACTTCAAAGGGTTCTCCGTTCACCAGCACTTTAAATTTTCTCATTTCCTTCCCTCCTGTTTACCTAACCAAAAACTAATAACTGCTTAGATCCCGTCCGAGCATAAGTTCACGCAGACCGGCCATTTTCCAGGCGTTGGTCCGCTTCACGGGACGAATGGAAGTAATCTGGCTGCCAGTGCTCAAATAGCCAGCGGCCGCCAGGGCGGCGGTAATTGCCGCCACCACCTGGGGACGCACGCCGGAGGACGTTACTGGTTTGTTCAAGGCCATCAAACCGCCCCCCTTTTATACCGGCATGTTGCCGTGCTTCTTCCGGGGTCTCGTTTCCCGCTTGCCGGCCAGCGACTCCAGGGTGACGATAATGCGCGACCGGGTATCCCTGGGGTCGATTACATCCTCTATATAACCCCTGGCACTGGCTACATAAGGATTGGCAAACTTCTCCCGGTACTCGGCAGTCAGCCTGGCACGCATTTCCATGGGGTTTTCTGCCTCGGCAATTTCCTTCCGGTAGATGATATTGACGGCTCCCTCGGGCCCCATCACGGCTATTTCGGCAGTGGGCCAGGCAAAAACGGCATCGGCCCGCAGGGAACTGCTGCACATGGCCAGGTAGGCTCCCCCGTAAGCTTTTCTCAGAATAATGGTGATCTTGGGTACGGTGGCTTCGGAGTATGCGTAGAGCATCTTGGCCCCGTGCCGGATAATCCCGCCATATTCCTGGGCCGTTCCGGGCAGGAAACCGGGCACATCCATAAAGGTAATCAGGGGAAGATTAAAGCAGTCACAGAAACGAACAAAGCGGCTGATCTTGTCGGAAGCATTTATATCCAGACAACCGGCGAGATAGTCGGGCTGGTTGGCTACTATCCCCACCGCCTGGCCATTTATCCGGGCAAAACCAATTACCGCGTTGCGGGCATAGAGGGGCTGCACTTCAAAGAACTGCCCCCCATCCACAATGAGATTGATTATTTTGCGCACGTCGTAGGACATATTCGGGTTATCGGGGATGATCTGCAACAGTTCTTCTGGATCTCCCTCCGGCTCCTGGGGAGCATACAGGGGGGGCTCCTCCAGGTTGTTGGAAGGCAAGTAACTCAACAAAAGGCGAACCATCTGCAGGCAGGTTTCTTCGTCGGGGGCCATAAAGTGGGCTACGCCGCTGGTCTGGTTATGGGTGGCCGCCCCACCCAGGGCCTCCATGGTCACCTCTTCACCGGTAACTGCCTTGATTACCTGGGGTCCCGTAATAAACATCTGGCTGGTACCCTGGACCATAAAAATGAAGTCAGTCAACGCCGGGGAGTACACCGCTCCTCCCGCACATGGTCCCATGATCACGGAAATCTGGGGGATCACCCCGGAGGCAATGGTGTTCCGGAAGAAAATTTCACCATAACCGTTAAGGGCATCCACGCCCTCCTGTATACGCGCTCCGCCGGAATCATTTAGACCAACCACGGGAGCACCGGTTTTCATGGCCAGATCGAGCACATGGCAGATTTTAGCTGCATGGATGCGCCCCAGGGAACCTCCTGCCACCGTAAAGTCCTGGGCAAAGATGTATACCTTGCGCCCGTCAACTTTACCGTAACCGGTAACCACACCTTCGCCGGGGTTTTTGAGACTGGAAATGTCGGGGTCACCGGCAAAAGTATTTATTTCCACGAAGGTACCGGGATCAAAGAACATTTCAATCCGTTCCCGGGCGGTTTTCTTGCCGGCCTCGTGCTGTTTTTCGATGCGTTTTGGCCCGCCGCCCGCATGGATTTGTTCGCGCAACTGCCTTAGCTGTTCCAGCTTTTCCTGCATACCCAATGGCGTTCCCTCCCTTTAATATTAATTGTCACGCTCGCACAATTCCACCAGCGTGCCAAAGGTGGACTTGGGATGAAGAAAAGCAATCCTGGCCCCTCCGGCACCCCGGCGGGGTTTTTCATCAATGAGACGCACACCTTTGGCTTTTAATTCCGCCAGTGCCTGCTCCAGATTGTCCACCCGGAAGGCGATGTGCTGTATTCCCTCGCCATTTTTTTCAATAAACCGGGCAATGGGCCCGTCCGGGGTAGTGGACTCCAGAAGCTCCACTTCACTGTCTCCGGTAGGCAAGAAGGCAACCTTTACCTTTTGCTCCTCCACCACTTCGGTGCCTGTTACTTTCAACCCTAAAAGGCCCTCGTAAAACTCAATGGCCCTGGCCAGGTCCTTAACGGCAATACCAATGTGATCGATTTTTTTGATCCCGATCATTGTCTTCCCTCCTCTTTCTGGGTCCTTTTCGCCACTTCCTCCCGGATAAAGCGGATAATCTCCGTTGTGGGGGTGCCGGGGCCAAAAATTTCCGCGATCCCCGCTTCCTTCAAGAGAGGGATATCCTCATCGGGGATGATCCCCCCGCCCACCACCAGTATGTCATCGGCTCCCTGAGCCCGCAAACCCTCCACCACCGCCGGGAAGAGGTGCATGTGGGCGCCGGAGAGAATGCTCAGGCCAACCACCTGCACATCCTCCTGGAGGGCCGCTTCCACAATTTGTTCGGGAGTCTGTCGTAAGCCGGTGTAAATTACTTCCATTCCAGCATCCCGCAGGGCCTGGGCAATAACCTTGGCCCCCCGGTCATGGCCGTCCAGCCCCGGTTTGGCCACCAGGACCCGAATGGGCCGTTCACTCATTTATCTCCCCTCCTTACCCTAGAAAACAATTTGCTGGCGGTATTCACCAAAGACTTCCCGTAGAGTATCGCAAATTTCTCCCAAAGTGGCATACGCCTTTACGGCGTCAATGAACAGGGGCATCAAGTTTTCCCGGGTGGATGCCGCTTCCCTCAGGTTTACCAGAACCTGCTTCACTTTCTGGTTATCCCGCCGCTCCCTTAATGCCCGTAGCTTAGCCGTTTGACGCTCCGCTACCGCCGGGTCGACCTTTAACAAATTCTTGGGTTTTTCATACTCCATCTGGAACTTGTTAATGCCGATAACCACCTTTTTGCCACTTTCAATGTCCATCTGATAGCGGTAGGCGCTGTCCTTAATTTCTTTCTGCATAAATTCAATTGCTTCGGGGGCACCGCCAAGCTCGTCAATCTT
Source organism: Desulfovirgula sp. (assembly GCA_020725525.1). Lineage (GTDB taxonomy): Bacteria > Bacillota > Desulfotomaculia > Desulfotomaculales > Desulfovirgulaceae > Desulfofundulus. The sequence goes on along the minus strand of DYEX01000077.1, from coordinate 135,826 downwards.
CTTAATATAAGCCATAGCCTTTTCTTCAATTTCATTGGTCAGGCTTTCAATGTAGTATGAGCCACCCAGGGGATCCACCGTATCGGCAACGCCAATTTCATAACCGATCACCTGCTGGGTGCGCAGGGCAATGAGCACCGACTCGTCGCTGGGCAGGGCCAGGGCTTCGTCGTAAGAGTTGGTGTGCAGGGACTGGGTACCACCCAGCACCGCGCTCAGGGCCTCAAAGGCTGTGCGCATGATGTTTACCATGGGCTGCTGGGCCGTCAGGCTGCAACCGGCAGTTTGGGTATGGAAGCGCAGCATCCATGAGCGGGGATTCTTGGCACCAAATCGTTCCTTCATGATCCTGGCCCAAAGCCGCCTGGCCGCCCGGAACTTGGCAATTTCTTCGAAGAAGTTCAGGTGGGCATTAAAGAAGAAGGACAGGCGGGGAGCAAAATCGTCCACATTTAAACCGGCATCAATGGCCGCCTGGACATAGGCAATACCATCGGCCAGGGTGAAGGCCACCTCCTGTACGGCAGTGGAACCGGCCTCCCGGATGTGGTAACCACTGATGCTGATGGTATTCCAGTTGGGGACATGCCTGGAGCAGTAGGCAAAGATGTCCGTAATTAAACGCATGGATGGACCAGGTGGGAAGATATAGGTCCCCCGGGCTATGTATTCCTTCAGAATATCGTTTTGAATGGTTCCGTTCAGCTTGTCGGGGGTGACTCCCTGTTTTTCAGCTACCGCAATATACATGGCCAGCAGGATGGCTGCCGGAGAGTTAATGGTCATGGAAGTGCTGACCTTATCCAGAGGAATGCCCTCAAACAGGGTTTCCATATCCTCAAGGGAATCGATGGCTACTCCCACCTTGCCAACTTCCCCCCTGGCCAGGGGATGATCGGAATCATATCCAATTTGGGTGGGCAGGTCAAAGGCCACGCTCAAACCCGTCTGCCCCTGCTCTAACAGGTAGCGGAAACGGGCGTTGGTTTCTTCGGCTGTACCGAAACCGGCATACTGGCGCATGGTCCACAACCGGCCCCGGTACATGTTGGGCTGCACTCCCCGGGTAAAGGGGTAGGAACCCGGAAAGCCGAGATCCCGTTCGTAATCAAGATCAGCTATATCCTCCGGAGTATACAGGGTCTTGATTTCAATACCCGAATCGGTAACAAACCCGGACTGCCTCTCCGGTCTTTTTTTTACCTGGGCTTCCAGCCGTTCCCGGTATTCCTTGGCCGACACCCGGATGCTTTCCAGCTTTTCCTTTTCGAACATCCATCTCCCCCCTTAAAGATTCAACCTAGAGCTTCCTTAATCAACCCGGGCACCTCGAAAGGCAGGGTAGCCACCCGGGCACCAGCAGCCGTCAGTGCCTGTACCTTGCCCTCAAAGGTACCCTTCCCCCGCTCAATGATTGCCCCGGCATGGCCCATACGCTTTCCGGGAGGGGCACTCTTCCCGGCAATATAGGCCACCACGGGCTTGCTCATTTTCTTAATAAACCGGGAAGCCTCTTCCTCCGCATTACCTCCGATTTCGCCCACCAGAACCACTGCCCTGGTTTCCGGGTCCTTTTCAAATTTCTCCAGTACATCCACAAAGGACAAACCAACCACCCGGTCTCCGCCCAGTCCGACCACCGTGGACTGTCCCAGGCCGTTGGCCGTAAGGTTGGCTACAATCTCATAGGTAAGGGTACCGCTTCGGGCCACTACCCCAATATGACCGGGCACGAAAAACTGGTTTGGCGGAATGCCAATTTTGCACCGTCCCGAGGAAACAATGCCAAATGTATTGGGGCCGATCACTATTGCACCCCGCCGCCGGGCAAATGCGATGATTTCTAATTCGTCATGGACGGGAATATGTTCGGTGATAATAACCACCACCCGGACGCCTGCCGAAATGGCTTCAAAAGCAGCATCTTTGGCAAAAGGGGCGGGAATAAAGAGAACGGTGGCATCAATCTGGTGATTTTCCATGGCTGCGGCCACGGTATCATATACCGGGACCCCTTCTACCTTCTGGCCACCCTTGCCCGGGGAAACCCCGGCCACAATCCGGGTACCGTATGCCAGCATCTGTTTGGTATGAAACGTGCCCTGGTTACCCGTTATCCCCTGAACCAGAACATTGGTTTTTTCATCAACTATAATGGCCACTCCTGACCGCTCCTTCCTTCTCGAGGGTTTTTTAACCCTGGGCCCTGGCCAGCTCCACGGCCTTGGCCGCAGCCTCATGCATCACTTTATAGGCCTCAATGCCATTTTCCCTGAGGATGCGCATACCTTCTTCTTCATTGGTGCCGACTAACCGGATGACTACCGGCACATTAATGCCCTTCTCCTGCTTTACCTTGACCAGGGCCCTGGCCACATCATCACACCTGGTAATACCCCCAAAGATGTTAATGAAGATCACCCGGGGGTTGGTGGACAGGAGGATTTCCAGAGCTTTGGCCGTAGCTTCCATCCCCGTGCCGCCGCCGGCATCCAGGAAATTGGCCGGTGCGCCACCATAATGCTGAATGATATCCAGGGTACCCATGGTAATTCCCGCACCGTTAGCCATCACGGCAATGTTTCCATCCAGCTGCACGTATGAAAGCCCCAGGGCATGGGCCTGCCGTTCAGCCTCGGTCCGGTCGTCCACCACGGGCACATCCTTCTGCCGGTAGAGAGCCTCGTCATCAATGGTTACCTTGGCATCGGCAGCAATTAATTTTTCGCCACTCAACACCAGCGGGTTGATTTCCACCAGTTCGGCATCCTTTTCCCGGAAAATACGGTAAAGGGTGGGCAGCAGTCGGGCAAATTCCCTGGCCACCGCTCCCTGTACACCTAAACGGCGGCAGATTTCCCGGCATAAATACGGCTGAATACCCAAACAAACATCCAGGTGTTCCTTGACAATAAATTCATCGGGTACCTCCTCAATATCCATGCCGCCGCGGGCAGAGGCAATTAAAACCGGCTGTTTTGCCGCTCCGTCTACGGTGATGGCCACATAAAACTCATGGTCGATGGCCAGCTTTTCCTCTACCAGAACCATTTCCACCTTCAAGCCCTGTACGGTCATTCCCAAAACCTGGGTAGCCGCCTCCCGGGCCTGTTCTGGGGTATCGGCAAATTTAATGCCTCCCCCTTTACCCCGCTTACCCGATAGCACCTGGGACTTGATTACCACCGATGCACCGATTTCTGCCGCCACTGCCGCTGCCTCATCGGGCGTGGTGACCATTTTACCCCGCGGTATGGTCAGACCATAACGGGCAAAAAGCTCCTTGCCCATATACTCAAATAGCTTCACTTTTTTTCCCCCTTTGGCAAAAGCCCTTTTAATCTGTTCATACAGCTTTTTCAGAAAAGGAAAACCAGCAGCCAGCTACCGGCCGGCATAAATTTTAACCCCTTCTTCGTATAAATCCGCACCCAGAATATCGTTGACGACAATCACGGGAAAGTCTTCCACCACCAGTTCATGGATGGCCTCGGGCCCCAGTTCGGGATAAGCCACCACCCGGCAGGATTTAATGGCCCGGGCCAGCAATGCTGCTGCACCTCCCACGGCAGCAAAATAAACGGCCTTGTATTGCTTCATGGCCTTAATTACTTCCGGAGAGCGTTTCCCCTTCCCAATCATACCCTTCAAACCCAGGGCAATTAAGCGCGGCGCATAAGGATCCATCCGGCCGCTGGTAGTTGGACCGGCAGAACCAATAACCCGACCGGGTTTGGCTGGAGAAGGTCCCACGTAGTAAATAACCTGTCCTTTGACGGGAATGGGTAGCTCTTCTCCCCGGTCCAGCAGCTCCACCATTTTCTTATGGGCCGCATCCCGGCCGGTATAGAGCACACCGTTAAGCAATACCCGCTGACCAATGCGCAGTTTTTCCACCACATCATCGGTAAGCGGAGTAGTCAGCCTGATTTGAGGCAAATTCTTCTACCCCCCCTACCAGGTACTCCCGTTAGAGTATTGCTTCTTTATGCCGGCTGGCATGACAGTTAATGTTTACGGCCACCGGCAGGCTGGCAATATGACACGGAAAGACTTCAATGTGTACCGCCAGGGCAGTAGTACGACCGCCCAGGCCCTGGGGTCCGATGCCCAGATTATTAATAGCCTCTAAAAGCTCCTTTTCTAAACGGGCAATTTCTGGATCCGGACTGGGCTGACCCAACGGGCGCAGGAGAGCTTCCTTGGCCAGCAATGCGGCCTTTTCAAAAGTACCGCCAATCCCCACGCCCACCACAATAGGCGGACAGGGATTGGGACCGGCAGCTTTTACCTGCTCCAGGACAAATTTTCTAACACCCTCCACCCCTTCAGCAGGCTTGAGCATGCGCAGGCCGCTCATGTTCTCACTGCCGCCACCTTTGGGAGCAACAATAATCTTGAGCTTATCGCCGGGAACAATCCGGGTATGAATCACCGCCGGTGTATTATCTCCCGTATTCCTTCGCAATAGAGGGTGATCAACTATGGACTTACGCAGATAACCCTCTAAGTAACCCCGGCGCACTCCTTCATTCACAGCGTCGTAAAGGTCCCCGCCGGTAATAGCCACTTCCTGCCCCATTTCCAGAAAAACGACGGCAAACCCGGTATCCTGGCACATGGGGACAGCTTCCTCCCGGGCAATACGGGCATTTTCCAGCAGCTGTTGCAAAATGTCCTTCCCCGTGAGGGAGATTTCGGTATCCAGAGCTTGCTTAAATGCTACCAGTACGTCTTCACCCAGTTCGTAGTTGGCCTTCTGACACAATTCGGCAACAGTAGCAGTAATGGTAGCAGTGTCTATAACCCGCAAACGGCCTTACCCCCCTCCACTTTTGCATGAACAATTATTTCACAAGTGCAATTTTTATACCAAATACAGGACAAACCAATCTGCCCACAAAAGGGTGTTTACTGCCAGCTACAGGCTGTTTTATAAAACTTAAAATCTAAAGGGTGTCACCCTTTGCTTCTAATCTTTAGAATAAGAGCTGCGAAAAACTGCATATTTCAAGGGCAAAAGGCACAGGGATTCTTTTCTAACCTTTAGAATTAGTCTAATAATTATAATGTTGTCAATTGCTAAAATCTTCAGTGCGGCCCTTCTTAAGCTTATTATACAGTGTGGCCAGGGATATATTGAGCGCCTGGGCAGCCCGCCGCTTACCCTCTACACTGGTGCCGAACTTGGCGATCGCTTTTTTAATAAGCATTTGTTCCATCTGATCAATGGGAATGAGCTCAATATCCCGCTCCGGGGAAGTTTTAAACTGACTGACGTGCTGAATAAAATGCTTTTTAGTAAAAATTTCTTCGTCTATGGTTACCATTACCCGTTCAAAAACGTTTTCCAGTTCTCGTATATTGCCGGGCCAGTCATAGCTATAAAGAATTTCCTCAGCGTCTTTGGATAAACCCTTAACCTTTTTGCCCAGTTTACGATTTAACTTGATAATCAAGTTATTGATCAAAATGGGCAAATCTTCCTTGCGAACCCGCAATGGCGGAATGGTAATTTCTACTACATTCAGCCGGTAATAAAGGTCTTCGCGGAATCTCCCCTGGCGGATCAATTCCCGCAGGTTGCGGTTGGTGGCCGCAATGACCCGTACATCCACTTTAATGGTCTGGGTTCCTCCAACCCGCTCGAACTCCATTTCCTGCAAAACCCGCAGCAGTTTGCCCTGCAGGTTGAGGTTCATATCACCGATCTCATCCAGGAAAATGGTCCCTCCGTGAGCCAGCTCGAATTTACCGATTTTGGATTTAATGGCTCCGGTAAAGGCCCCCTTAGCGTAACCAAAAAATTCACTCTCCAAAAGGCTGTCCGGTATAGCGGCACAGTTAACCTTAATAAACGGCTTATCCCGCCGGGAGCTGGCATGATGGATGGCATGGGCGAAAAGCTCTTTGCCCGTACCGCTTTCGCCCAGTAAAAGCACGGTGGAGTTGGTACGGGCTGCTCGCTCGGCCACCTGGATACAGCGGCGCAATTCCGCACTATTTCCCAGGATATCGGCAAAAGTATATTTACTGGTTGTGACCTGGCCGAACTTATCTGACAAATTCTCGATAATACTGGTACTCTGGCGTAGCTGTTCCATTAAATTCATTACATCGGTAAAGTGCTGAAAAACCACCACCGCTCCTTCCATCTTCCCATCCACAATAATGGGCGCTGCATTGGAGATGACCTCAGCATTGCTTCCTCCTACCGTGGTACGATGTCCTACCACACTGCGACCGGTACGTAACACTGTAGCCAGAGCTCCATCGGGGGAAGCTTCAAAAATATTCTGCCCAATACGCTCCTTTTCACTAATACCGGTAATCCGGGTAAAGGCAGGATTGACGTATTTGATGATACCGCGGGAATCAGCCACTTCGATAGCCTCCTGAACAGAATCCAGGATAGCGGCAAGTTCCCCTTGTATCCGCCGGGCCTCAAGCAATTTTTCTTTTTCCTTTAACACGGCCAGCATGAGGTCCAGGGCCCGGGCTTCCATGATAGATGTCCCCCGTGGCTTTACCCGGTGCAGGTGCGTCTGGATCTCGGGATCGCCGGTAGCCTCGATTAACACATCCACACCCGGCAAACGAACCATTTCGGTATAATCGTCAGTGGTAAAAATCCCATCTGCCGCCGCTGCCCTGATTCCCGGGGACAGAGGATCGGGATCGGCCACCCCCAAAATTTCCACATTCCCCACGACCTTCAGCATCTGATAAATGGCATAGCCATCTTCCTTGCCGCCAATAATAGCCACCTTTAACCTGGACATGCCGCCTCACCTTCTATGTGGTCCAAGTTTTACAAGATTATTTCGACGATCAACGCCTGATCCCTTCTAAAAAATAAAAAAATCAAGCATCGAACAACCGTTTTCTCAGCAAAGTTTTGTGGTATAATGGAAGGGATAAAAAGAGGGAGGTTGTGGAACATGAGCAACGCACTCACCCCCCGGGAAAGGCTAATTTTGGACGTAATTAAGGATAACATCCGTTCTAAAGGGTATCCTCCTTCAGTGCGGGAGATCGGCCATATGGCCGGGCTAAAATCTACCTCTACGGTACATAGCTATTTAAAACGGTTAGAAGAGAAGGGACTGTTGCGCCGGGATCCCACCAAACCCCGGGCACTGGAACTGCTGGAGCGTACCCTGCCCCCAAACCAGCCCGTACGTCTGGTCCCCCTTTTGGGGCGGGTGGCGGCAGGCGAACCCATTTTAGCCGTGGAAAACCAGGAAGATGTTTTTCCTTTGCCCGCCAGCTTCACCGGCGAGGGAGAATTCTTTATGCTTAGAGTGCGGGGCGATAGTATGGTTGAGGCCGGCATCCTGGATGGAGATCTGGTAGTGGTCCGGCGCCAGCCCAGCGCCGATAACGGAGACATTGTGGTGGCTCTTCTGGAGGATGAAGCCACGGTAAAGAGATTTTTCCGGGAAACCGACCATATTCGCCTGCAACCGGAAAATAAGACCATGTCTCCCGTCAGGGTACAAAATCCGATTATCCTGGGCAAGGTAGTGGGTTTACTGCGCAAGCTCTAAATAACCATAGGTGCTTTCCGGCCGGCAGGGTTTTAATCCGGCTTTTTATGAGCGGCCAGCCTGGTGGCATAGTAATGGGCAGCGTAAACGGCACCCAGGGGATTATGGGCCAGCACCCGATCCTTGACTGCCAGTACGGTAACCGGAGCTGCCGAATATTTGATAAATAAGCTATCATGCCCGACACAAAGGCCCAATAAAACGTTCAATTCCGTCCCGGCCCGGTTCAATATGTGCGCCTGCGCGATAGGATTGCACATGGGTTCAAATTGACCGGGGCGGACCTTTTGTTCGTCCCGTATACCTAAAAACTCTTTGGGCGTAGAACCGGTCTTGCACATTACCGATTCGACAACAAATCCTGCCTGCTTGAAAATCTTTGCTACCTCGGCTGCTTCCCTGCGCAACCCAACGCAAAAGGCCAGGCCCAATCTGGTAAAGCCGGCCATGCGGCTGAACTGGATGATTTCCTCCAGCCTGGTCCATTTGCGGTAACCGGCAGATTCAGTTAAGGCCGAGTTAAGGGCTAGATTAAATACGCCCGGTTCCTGGTATTCCCTTCTGGCTTCCTCATAAACGCTGCCGTCGGATTTCATGGGACAGTGCTCCGGAACCTTCCCCGTCTGCCCCGTGTAGCAAGCATAAATTCCACATTCTGCACACCTGCTCATCATGGTTCACTTCCTTTCTCAAGCGCAAAGGAATGGCACGTTAATAGCCATTCCTTTGTCTGATTTATAAGTGGCATACGTCCTCAGGCACCATGATTCCTTTAGGACATTTCTCAGGTAAATTTTTAATAAATAACCTTAAAATGTCACGAGGTACCTTCATTAACTGCAGGCGGGCGGCACCCAGGACATCCCGGGGATCCAGGGCCAGCCGCAAACCCTTCACCAGGGCCGCCGGTTTTACTTCTCCGGGATCGTCCATGGCTGCGTGACAAACTCCACAGAGAATGCAGGTAGCCGGGCTTTCCAGTTTCCGTGCCACCTCCGGCGCCATGTGACTGTCGTGATTGTCCCGGATAACCACCCAGGGAACCACTGCTTTAAGAGATTCAAAGAGGGGGTCCAGATCCACCACCAGGTCTTTCAGCTGCCTGAAATGGGGTAGCGGCTCCAGGGTAATGCGTCCGTCCTCAGTTATGGCGTTACGAATCAGGGTCTGGCAGGCCAGGCCGGGGCGCCCATTGATACAAAGGGCACAGGAACCACAAATGGCGCTGCGGCAGGAGCGGCGAAAGGATAACCCGGGATCCTGCTGCCAGGCCTGCAGCAGGGCATCCAGCACCGTGTTATGCTCTTCCACCAACACGGTAAATTCTTGAAAATAGGGTTTTACATCCACTTCGGGATTAAAGCGGCAGATGTTTAACACCACGTTCATTCCTAGTACCCCCTCTCCTGCGGTGCATAACGGGTGATCGTTACCGGACCGTTACTGAACTCCGGTCCGTCCTCCCCGCGGCGCACAAAAGTATGGCACAGCCAGTTCTGATCATCCCGCTGCGGATAGTCAAGCCGGTAATGGGCTCCCCGGCTCTCGGTGCGGCGCAACGCCCCCCGGGCAATGACTTCACACAAATCTAAAAGGTACCCTACCTCAAGATAATCCATCAGGGCGTAGTTAAAGGGTTGCATTCCACCGGGGGCCTTAAGCCTTTGGTAACGTTCTTTTAGTACAGCCAGCCGGTTAACCGCATCTTCCAGCTCACTGCCCACCCTGAATACCCCAACCTGGTTGGTCATCAGGTTGGTCATCTCCTGCCGGATGGCAAAAGTGCTATCCTCCTGAACCACTTGTCCCCGACCGGCTAACAGGGATGACCAGGATTCATAAGCACGGGTTATGGTTGCTGCAGAAAGGGTTGGCCAGGGCTCCTGCCGGGCCAGTTGGGCAGCCCGGTGACCAGCCCGCCGGCCAAAAACCACCGTCTCCAGCAGGGAATTTCCCCCCAGCCGGTTGGCCCCGTGCACGCTTACGTTGGCCACCTCGCCTGCGGCCAGAAGGCCGGGCAAACTGGTCATACCCCAAACATCGGTGCGTACCCCGCCCATACTGTAGTGCTGGGCCGGTTCGATGGGCATGGGTGCCCTGGCGGGATCCACCCCGGCATACCGGATGGCCAGATCCCGCACCTGGGGCAGGCGTTCCGCCACCAGGGCCTCTCCCAGGTGGGTTAGATCCAGATGCACGTACTGTCCCTCAAATCCGCGCCCCTCCTTAATCTCCTTGAAAATGGCCCGGGAAACCACATCCCGGGGAGCCAGTTCCATCTTCTGAGGTGCGTAATGAACCATAAACCGTTCACCGTCATAATTGCGCAGGTAACCGCCCTCTCCCCGGGCCGCTTCGGAAATAAGAATGTTGGTACCGTACAAGGTGGTGGGATGGAACTGGACGAACTCCATATCCGAAAGAACTGCTCCTGCCCGGTAAGCAATGGCCATCCCGTCTCCCGTGTTAGCGTGGGCATTGGTGGTTTTGGCAAAGGCCCGGCCGTATCCACCTGTGGCCAGGATGACCGCCTTGCTGCGGATTACTTCCAACCTGGCCCGGGCCAGGTCATAGGCCAGCACCCCGGCCACCTGCCCGTCTTCCACCAGTAATTCCACCAGATGCCATTCTGGATAAATCTTAATTCCCCGTCTGAGAACCTGTTCAAAAAGGGTATGCAGGACTACATGGCCGGAGAAATCGGCGGCAAAGCAGGCCCGGGGAAAGCCGGCACCACCCAGGGAGCGCTGGGCCACCCTGCCTTCGGGGGTACGGGTCCAGGGCACACCCATCCTCTCCAGCTCTAAAATCACTTCCGGTCCCTCACTGCAAAGTACCTCGACGGCATCTTGATCCCCCAGGTAATCGCTCCCCTTGACCGTGTCAAAGATGTGGGACTCGATACTATCGTCTTCCCCCAGGGCGGCGTTAAACCCTCCCTGTGCCGCTCCGCTGTGGGAACGGGTGGGATAGATCTTGCTCAAAACGGCCACATCGGCCTTTTGCGAGGCCACCAGCGCAGCCATCAGGCCGGCCAACCCGCCCCCCACCACCAGCACTTCGTGAATTAGCATGAGGGACACCTCCTTTTTAAAGACTACGAACATTTGTGCTGCCTAAAATTTTAGATAAACCTAATTAACCTAATTGACATAGAAGGTCTTCAAAGTCATTCTTGCGTTTTTTGCTGAGTTTCCGGCGCCAAATGTAACTCACGGGCAAAGGGGATGTAGTGGATCACGCGGTGATATTCCGGTACGGGCCAGCCAAAACGACGCCGTTGCCTTAACCGGAAGGCTGCAGCGTGTTTTTTCAGCTCGTATCCTATGCCGGCGGCCAGGCGGGCAGCTTCCAGGGGAATGGTTTCCACATAGCCGTTTTTCACGGCCCCATCCAGCAGCTCTTCACCAGCCGGACTGCGCACCAGGCAGGAAGATGCTCCTAAAGCCTGCCCGGCGCGCACCTGCGGGTCCCAGAAGTCCCCTACCGACAGGTCCGCCAGTTCCGCCGCCCAATCCACGCACATCTCGCAGCGATCCCGCTTGAAAGCAGGCATGAGATGGTGGTACATATACTCGTGGCGGTCCAGGAGCAGCCTCCGCCCGTCCTTTAGTTCCACCACCAGGTGGCCCGGCCAATGGCCGCCCCGGTAGCTCAGGGAAACAATTAGCTCCAGATTGTCCACTCCCAGGCGTTCTACCAGCAGGTGGCGGGTACCCTCAAAATAAAACTGGGAAGCGCAGAAAAGGCCCACCGTCAGTACCACCCCCCGGGCCAGGGAAGCAGGCTGGCCGCAAAACTGCATCTTGCGTAAGCCGTGGATATGGCAGGGTAAACCCACCACCGCCACACGCCGGTAGCCTTCTGCAAAGGCCCTGCTTAAAAGGGTATTCACCGGTACACAGGCATATTTGCTCTGGGCTGCTGCCAGGAGCTGTTGGCGGTTCACCGCCAGCTTTGCTTCGGTTCGCCAGGGCTGATCCCGCCGGAAACCGGCCACCAGGGCACAATCAATAAATCCCCTTTCCAGGGCATAAACCAACAGGGCCGTGACCAATCCCCCGCCGGCACCATGTTGCCTGATGGCCCTGTCGACAGCCCAACCAGCCCGGGCGTCCCGGTACAGGCCCAGGTCGGGAATGTTCTCTTCCCTCGTACGGCCAAAAACAAACTGTTCCAGAGCAGGCATATTCACTTCCTCTCCCGGGCACACGGCGCTGCAGATACCGCAACCGGCACAATCCCCCGTTAATTCCGGCAGAGGTTCGTCATCCTCATAGACCCAGCCAATGGCTCCTTCCGGACATACCCCGGCACAGGTACCGCAGGCTGTACACAGACCCCGCTGGACAACCCGGTTTTGCAATTCGGCAAAGGAACCTTCCATAAAATACCGGCCCTCCTTGTTGGGTTTCTCTCAAAACAAAGCGGCCACATCCTTCACCTTTTCCAGCTCCAGAATTGCTATTGCCAGTTCCCGTGCCCTTTGCTCTCCCCAGGCAGGGGCAGCCAGGGCATGGAACTTGGCCGCCAGTTCCCCGTCAGTGACGGGATTTTCCGGATCGCCCCGGGGAAAATCCGTGCGCCCCTGGTATACCTGACCCGAATGGGTTTTTATCTCCACTATTGCCGGCCAGCGGGCCGGATGAAGGGCATCAAGCTCTTCGTCCATCACCAGGCTAACCCGGGACATCAATTCCCGGATTTCCGGATCAAAAAGATTGGCCGGGGTAAAGTCCTCTGGACCACAATGTCCGTTTTTCAGGGCCAGGGCCACACAGAAGGGCAGGCTGAACTTGGCCGCATAAACCGTGGCCGGCTGGTGATTGGCGGTAATGTCCAGGGCCGTGCGGTATGTACGGACGGTGATAGTTGCTATATTAGCTGGTTTAAGACCATAGCGAGTGGCCAGCTCCAGAGCTACATCCACCGCCGGATGGGTATGACGGCAGGAGGCGTGGATTTTAAAGGAGTTTTCTTCCACCTTGTAGGGAGGCTTGCCCAGGCCGGCGGTAATCTTACTCAGGTCAAACTGGGGAGCCGTAGCCCGGCAGAACCCCCTTTCCCCTTCTAGAATACGCATGGCTCCAGTAAAACCTTCTCTGGCCAGCAAAGCGGCCAGCACGCCATTCTGGGCGGCCTTACCCGGGTGGAGGTGTTTGGACATGGCCCCGTCGACCAGAAATTCCCACAATCCGGCAGCCTGGGTACCGGCATTGCCCAGGGCCCAGACCAGCTGTTCTTTATTTAAACCCAAAAGCTTTCCGGCCGCAGCCGCCGCACCAAAGGTACCGCAGGTACCGGTGGTGTGCCAGAAGTAATAGTGTGACGGGGTAACGGCCTCGCCAACCCGGATGGCCACTTCATAACCCACCACAATGGCCTCCAACAACTGGCGGCCGCTCGCCCTGATCATCTCCGCCACGGCCAGGGCAGCCGGTATCACTGCCGCCCCGGCATGGATGATGGCGGCCCGGTGCACATCATCCAGTTCCATGATATGGGAGGCAATGCCGTTGGCCAGGGCCGCATTGAGGCAGGAGATCTTCTCCCCGGTCGCCAGCAGGGTGGCCTGGGGAGAGCCCCCCTGCTGCTTTACAACCGCCTGGACCTTTTGAGCAGGCACCTGCTGACCGCCGGCCGCAGCCGAACCCAGCCAGTCCAGAAAAGCCAGCCTGGCCATATGCACTGTGGCCGCGGGAAGCATATCATATTGGATCTGGCCAATAAAGTCGGCCAGCCGGTGGGATAACATGGAAAATCACCTTACTTTCTTCATTGAGATTCCCTCGTCCTTACCCCAGGATCTGTTTTAGAGTGGGAATCAGGTCATCAAAATTATCCAGCACATGGGCACCGGCTTCCCTCAACCTGGCAGCCTTGATGGAAGGACGACCGTAATTGCCGGAAATCAGGGCTGCCGCGTGTCCAAAAACAGTCCCTTCGGGCATGTCCTCCGTAAAGCGGCCGGCAATGTAAGCAATTAGCGGCTTGGTAAATCCTCTTTCCTGGATGAAGGCTGCCGCTTCCTCCTCCTGGGAAGTACCCGGTTCGGAAAAAACGACCACGGCGCGAGTCTGTGGGTCGGCTTCAAAAAGAGCCAGCAGGTCTTTAATGGTGCTGCCAATAAGGGCATCCCCGCCAATGCTAACACTGGTGCTCACCCCGTAACCGGCACGCTTGATCATCCAGGAGGTTTCGGCAGTCATCCCACCGCTTCTGGAGATCACTCCCACCGGGCCGGGCACAAAGCAGCGCTCCACATTATCTCCCCCAATGGCCCCCAGTTTCACCCGTTCGCCGGGATTGATCATGCCCACGGAATTGGGGCCGATCACCCGTACCCCGGCCCGACGGGCCAGATTTAAGAATTTCACCGCATCCTTTTGCGGGACGTTTTCGGTGGGAATAAGAATCAGCTTGATCCCGTTGGCCACCGCTTCAGCAACGGCATCGTAAACAAAGGCAGGAGGGACGTAGATCAAGGACGTATCCGGTTGATGTTCCCGGCAAGCCGCCTTTAAGGTATCGTACACCGGTACGCCGTGGACCTCCTGCCCACCCTTCCCCGGTGTCACCCCGGCCACAATACGGGTACCGTAGGCCAGGGTGTGCCTGGTGACCATACTGGCCTCCCGGCCGGTGATCCCCTGAATCACAATGCGGGAATGGCGATCAATAAGAATGCCCATTTATGGCCGTCCCCCTTCCCCGTAAACTTCCTTCATCCGGGCCACCATCCGGGCACATGCCTCGGTGAGAGTTACCTCATCACCGTAATACTCCACCCCGGCTGCCGTAAAGAGCTCCCGGGCTACGGCATCATTGACTCCGGCTTCCCGCACCACCACCGGGAAGGTAACCGGATCAATGTTTAGATCTTTTAATGCCCGGATTATCCCCCGGGCCAGCACATCCACCTGGGTATTATTGGTAATGTTATGGGCGACAAATAATCCTTTCACTCCAGGTTTGGAAAGGATTCCTTTGGTCAGGCCGTATACCTTTGCTTCGGGCGGGTTACCCCCTACTTCTGAATAATTGGCCGGCCGCCCCCCCAGGGACACCAGGGTATCAAAGCACAGGAGGCTGCCGCCACCACCCCCGCACATGAATCCAATATCACCGCCGGGCATCTCGGTATAGCGGGCCGTACCCCGGTAGGGGTCGGATTCATTTACTTCCACCATTTTCTTTTCCAGTTCCGTAAGGGGACGCCAGGCACGTTCACTGCCCAGCTGGACCATGTCCGCAAGACGGGGCTGGCGGTACATGGCGCTATCATCCACGCTCATCACCGCCGCCGCGGCTACCAGTTCTCCCCCGGTGGTTACCACCAGCGGGTTGACCTCCAAAAGATAGGCATCATAACGGTCAAAGGTGGCATAGAGTTTGCTTAATAGCGCCCCTGCGGCACCCAGCAGTTTGCCCCCTACCCCAAGGTCCGCCCAGATCTCTCTGGCCCGAAAGCCGGGCAGGCCTTCAAAGGGATCCACCTGGTGAATAACCATCTCGGCCGGGTAGGAACGGCTCAATTCCTCCACATCCACCCCGCCCCTGGTGCTGGCGATGATCACCGGCAACTGTTTGTTCTTATCGTAGGTAATGGAAAGGTACCATTCCTGGGCCACGTCCAGTTTTTCTTCCACCAGGACCTTTTCCACGGGGAAATGCCGCACCGTGATGCCCAGCAACTCCCCGGCCCTTAAAGCCGCTTCCTGTGGCGTGTCGGCAAATTTAATAGCTCCGGCCTTACCCCGTTTGCCCACGGGCACCAGCGCCTTAATGACCACGGGTTTACCTATACGCCGGGCGGCCTCCTGAGCTTCGTCTTCGCTGGTGGCCACCTCGTAACTGGGCACCGCTATGCCCATCTCTTTGAACAACTGCTTGCTGTGATGTTCCAGCAGACGACCCACTGTTTTCCCCCCTCAAACTCTTTGTTCTTCCGACCCTTTTTCCCCCGCCAGACCTAAAGCCCGGGCAATGGCCAGCGTCCGCCTGGCCCAGGCTGCCACGGGGTAATCAATAAACTTACCCTCCAGCTGCACTGCCGCAATGCCTTCAGCTTCGGCCTGTGCAAAGGCCTGTGCCACTTTAGCCGCATAATCAATTTCCCTGGGCGTGGGAGAAAAGATTTCGTTTACGGGTCCCAGTTGCGCCGGGTGGATCACCAGCTTACCGGCAAAGCCCAGACTGCGCACCAGGCGGCATTCCTCCGCCAGACCTTCCTCATCTTTAATGTTGGGGTAAACTGTATCGATGGGTCCTTCAATGCCGGCCGCCCGGCTGGCCACCACCAGATGGGAGCGGGCATAAAAGATCTCCGTACCCTGACCGGTCAGCGATATGCCGATGTCCAGGGTGTAATCCACGGCCCCGAAAGCCAGCCGCTTTACCCGCGGGCAGCTGGTGGCCACCTCATAGGCATTCATCACCCCCCGGGCCGTTTCCACCAGGGGAATGAGTTCCATCTCGCCGGCCGGCAAACCGTATTCCCTTTCCAGCTGGCCAATGAGCCAGTCCACCCGCCTGACTTCTTCGGCATCCTCAGCCTTGGGCAGCATGATGCCCGCCGGCCGGCCCCCCACCACCGCCATCAGGTCACCCACAATCCAGCGGGTGTCGACCCCGTTCACCCGCACGTAAATACCCTCGCGGTTCATACGTCCAAGAACATCCAGCACCAGGCTCCGTGCCCGTACCTTTTCGGACACCGCCACGGCATCTTCCAGGTCCAGGATCACCGCATCGGCATCAAGGGACAAGGCCTTGTCTACCTTGCGCAAGTCGCTGGCGGGAGCAAAGAGAAAACTGCGTAACGGCTTTTCCATTCAACCTCACCTCCTGCTTCCAGTGAGGAGCAAATTCCTTGCCAAGCAAGAAGACACCATAAAGGACTCGGAAGTGCAGCAATATGTGCAGGTCTGAAGGCAGAAGACGGACCGGTGGTTATTTTAAATGTTTCACTTTTGCAATGGCATTTGAGATTATGCAATAACAAACATTGCAAATATGAAAAGCCACGGCTCCACAGGCCATGGCCACAAAGGGAAAAAGGGTTTTTTAAGAACCCGTTGTCGACCCTGACAGCAGCCCGAGTCTCTTCATCTTGCGCCACAAAGTGGTGGTGCTGATACCCAGTTTCTCAGCAGTTCGCCGGCGGTTGTAACCCGTTTCTTCCAGTGCCCGCAGGATGGTTGACCGTTCCACGGCCTGGGTAGTTCCTTTCAACACGCAAAAACTTGGTGTTTTAAAAAAAGATCCATCGTGATCGATCTTTGGCAGATGCCCTTGGGAATTCAATTTTGCAAAAGAATATAACGGTACGATTTGTCCGGATTGGGTAGCTGTTGCCGTGTTTTCCGGTAGCCGGCAGGAGCAGTTGCGAATAAAGGCGGGAAGATCCGCCGGCTGAATCACTTCATGGGTGGCCAGGTTCATGGTTCTTTCAATGCAGTTCTGCAATTCCCTTACATTACCCGGCCAGCCGTAACCCATGAGGCATGCCAGGGCCTCATCAGAGATGTCCCGGACAAAGGTACCGAAGGTATCACGGAACTGTTTGATAAAGTGCCGTACCAGCAGGGGAATATCTTCCACCCTTTCCCGCAGAGGGGGAATGCGCAGATCCACCACGTTGAGGCGGTAAAACAGGTCCTGCCGGAATTTACCGCTGACTACCATTTGCCACAGGTCCTTATTGGTGGAAGCAATTACCCGTACATCCACGGGAACCGGTTTCTTGCCCCCAATGCGCACCACTTCCCGTTCCTGCAGTACCCTCAATAAACGGGACTGCAGTTCCAGCTCCATTTCACTGATCTCATCCAGGAAAAGGGTACCACCGTTAGCCTGTTCAAAAACCCCCGGTTGGCCCTCCTTGCGGGCGCCGGTAAAAGCCCCGGCTTCATAACCAAAAAGCTGGCTCTCCACCAGGCTGGCCGGAATGGCCCCACAGTTTATGGCCACAAAGGGGCCGCCGGACCGCTGGCTGGCATTGTGAATGGACTGGGCAAAGAGTTCTTTTCCGGTACCCGTTTCGCCGTAGAGCAATACCGTGGAGTTGGTTACAGCCACCTGGCGGGCCTGCCGGATACATTGCTGGATGGCCCGACTGGTACCAATAATATGGGCAAAGGTATAGCGGGGGTAGCCCTGCCGGTGGGAAGCAGCCAGCATTTTCTTTTGTTTTACCGCCAGGACATTGTTAAAACCCATGCCAAACTCCGCGGTGACCGGAATGCGTACGGCCATGGCCCCTTCCTCCAGCAGGGACGGCCCGATTACTGGCCGCCCCAGTTCCATGGCCTGCCTGCCCAGGTAGGTAAATTCCCCCATCCCCCTGACCGATTCCTTTCCATCCGACCCCACGCTGAAAAAGCGCATCCCCTGGCGATCAAACAGCACCGCCTCCCCCCCGGCCACCCGGGCAATCAAGGGAAGGGCCTCCCGGAAGATGGCCTTTAAATCCGCCTCCCGGCGGGCCCGGAGCACGTTGTTTACGGCCAGCAGGCAATCCCCCAGGGGCAGGAAGAAGTGTAGCACCCCTTCCTCCCGGCGGGAAGCAACCAGGAGGGGACGGAGGCATTCCCTGGCTTCCTGTAAACCCTCGTAGTTTTCAAGGGGGTAATGGGAAACCTCTTGCCCCGCCGCATCCACGGTTTTACAGTTGCCGCTGCGCAGATCAATGACCGTGGCATGGCCCCCGGCCAGCCGGGCAATCATGCCCAGAGCCCCATAAAGGGCGTTGAATAAGCTTTCCATACTTCCCCCCCTCCCGGGGTTAACGCTCCATGAGTACCCGCGGAATGTACAGGGAAATCCCGGGCCAGAAGATGAAGATAACCAGTCCCAGGATAAGAAGTAAGATGAAGGGCAGCACACCCCTGACTACCTCTTCAACCCGCTCTTTAGCCATGGCCGAAACCACAAAGAGGTTCAGGCCCACCGGCGGGGTAATCATGGCCAGCTCCATATTCACCGTCATGACCACGGCAAACTGGATCAGGTCTATGTTCAGCGCCTTGATGATGGGCAGCAGCAGGGGCAGGGTAATCAGGGTAATGGAAACAGCCTCCAGGAAGGTACCCATGATGAAGAACATCAGGTTGGTGGCAAAGAAAAAGGCGTAACGGTTCAGGTTGCTCTCCGCAATCCACTCGGCCACCCTATTGGGCACCTGCTCGGCGGTCAAGAACAGGCCGAAGACCATGGCCGCCGCAATAATCAGGTAGATCATGGAAGAAATATTGATGGCCTCCCGGAACACTGTGCGGATGTCCGGCAGCTTTAACTCCCGGTAAATAAAAGCGGAAACTATGATGGTATAGAACACGGAAAGCACCGCCGCCTCGGTGGGGGTAACGATGCCCATGTAGATGCTGCCCAAAATAAAGAAGGGCAAAAAGGCACCGGGCAGGGCCTTGACGGTGGCCGTCCAGCGCTCCCTCCAGGAGGCCGGTTCTCCCCGCCCGTAGCCCTTAATCCTGGCATAAATGATGGCAAAGACAACCAGCATGCCGGCCAGGAAAAGACCGGGCAAAAGCCCCCCCATAAACAGCTTGCCTATGGATTCTTCCGACACGATGCCGTAAACCACCATGGTCACACTGGGCGGGATGAGAATACCCAGGGTACCCGAGGCGGCAATAAGGCCCATGGCGTAACGCTTATCGTAACCCCCTTCAATCATCGCCGGAAGCATGATGGCACCGATGGCCGCAGCCGTGGCCGGACTGGAACCGGAAATAGCGGCAAAGATGGCACAGGCCAGAATGGTAACCACCGACAGACCTCCAGGCAGGTGGCCGAACCAGCTGCGCAGGGCGGCAATGAGGTACCTGGCAATACCCCCGTGGGACATGAGCACTCCGGCAAAGACAAAGGCCGGAATGGCCATGAGGGGCGGGGACAGCAGGGAAGCAAACATGCGCTGGACAATCATGTACATGGTAAAGTCGGTGGTGGTAGCTAAAACAATGAGGGCAGCCACGGCCAGACTGATGGCAACGGGCACGTTGATCAGGAAGAGCAGCACGAATATAAAAAACAGCAACGCCGTTTCCATCGGCGGCACTCCTTTCTATCCTTCATTCTTTTTAGTCTGGGCGTCTACTCTGGGCAGCTAACCAGTCTTTTCCGCCATTTTTAAAATGAAATAAAAGTTTCTCTATAAAACGGGCGGTAAACATTACACCACTGACGGGCATAACCAGGTTGACAATCCATAAGGGAAACTGGCTGTCGGTTGAACGCTGCCCGGAAATGATGTAAGTATGTACCAGCTGGTACCCGTAAAAGGTGTAAAACAGGGCAAAACCCACCCCAATCAAATGGGCCAGAATACTCACCCGGTAGCGAATGCCCAGGGGCAGCAACCTGAAGACCATATCCACCTTGATGTGGTGGTCATTTCTCAAAGCCACGGCAATGCCGCATAACGTCCCCCACACCACAAAATAAACGGAAAACTCATCCAGGAGGGACTGGGGGCGCCCCCAGATATAACGCAACAGGACGTTGACAAAGACCAGTGTCAGCCCGGTGAACAAAAGACCTCCAGTAAAGTAGTCCTCAAAGGCCGCATAAGCTTTCTTGAATCGCTCCACACTAAACCCCCCTCAAAAAGGCAGGTGAATGTCATATTTTTTCGCAATTTGGCGAAGCAAGGGGCAAAAAGGGGGACGGGCTGGTGAACCATACCGGGGCCCGCCCCCGGTGAAAAGCTGTTTACTTAGTGTTCCGGGCCGCTTCAATGTACTCCCGGCCAATCTTATCGGTATACTTATCATAAACCGGTTTCATGGCTTCGATAAAGGCCTGGCGGTCCGCATCGGTAAGGGTGTAGATTTCCAGCTTGCCGCTGTTCTTCAGGTTCTCAAAGCTCTTCTGGTTCAGTTCATCGGCCAGCTGGCGCTCAAAGTCGGTAGCCTCTTTCATGCATTCCATAAAGAGCTTCTTCTGTTCATCGGTCAGGCTGTTCCAGAAGGTGGTGTTGGTCAGAACCACGTAGTCAATACGACCATGGCCGGAGACGGTCATGTATTTCTGTACCTCGTGATACTTCTGAGTCTCTATGTTGTTGAAGGTGTTTTCCTGGCCGTCCACAGTCCCATTTTGCAGGGCCACGTACACTTCACCAAAGGCCAGGGTCTGGGAACCGGCACCTAAAGCCTTAAACTGCTCATCCAGCACGCCGCCGCTCTGGGTCCGGAACTTTAAACCCTTGAAGTCTTCCGGTCTCTTTAAAGGCCGCTTGCTGTTGGTAAAGTGCTTGGAACCGTTGGGCCACCAGGCCAGGCCCAGCATGCCCTGGGGCTCCAGGGAACGCAGCAGCTTCTGGCCGTATTCCCCGTCGTAGAACTTGTAGGCAGCTTCATCGCTCTCAAACAAGAAGGGCATATCCACCAGCTGGAAGGCCGGGTTGAATCCCACCAGCTTGGTCGCCGAGGGAGCAATGAGCTGCACGTTGTTGGCCCTTAAGGCCTCCAGCTCTTCCTTGTCACCGTAAAGCTGGGAGGAAGGGTAAACCTCCACCTTGAACTCACCGTTGGATTTGGTCTCCAGTAATTCTTTGAATTTTAAGGCCGCCTGTCCCTTGGGTGTGGTTTCAGCCACTACGTGGGAAAACTTAACCACAATGGGTTTCTTCTCCCCGGTCTCCTGGGCGCCCTTCTTTTCCCCGCCGCAACCGGAAGCGGTGAGCATCAGGCCCAGGGCCAGGAGGGCTACCAGGAAAATTTGGATTACTTTTTTCATTTTTTTAATCAAACCTCCTTAACTTTTTTGACAGTCAGTTAACTTAGAACCTTCTGAATTATCAGTTCATTAACCCCCCAATGATAAATTTGCCCCCCTTCTTTAATTTATATATATAAAATTTTATATGAAGTTTATATAAAGCAATTTATATAAAGCAAAGTACCATAGCTCTCAAGAGCCTGCTGGAGGAGAACCCTTTAACCTGAACGCTTCATCCAGCAGTTCTGCACCGATAATCGGTCTGAACTTCTGGTAGAGGGGTTCCAGAGCCGCCTGCCACTCTGCCCTTTCTTCCTCAGTCTGTATATGTACATAGACCTTTCCTGACTCCTTAATTTGCCTGAAGTTTTTGTCATTTAAACGTGCCGCCTGCTCCCGCTCCCACCGGGTCACCTCAGCCATGGTCTTTTCAATAATCTCGCGTATATCGGGAGGCAGAGAGCGCCAGAAGGTGGCATTGGTCAGCACTACATAACCAATATAACCATGATTGCTAACCGTCATATAGGGCTGTACCTGGTAAAAACGCTGGGAATAAATATTGGACATGGTGTTTTCCTGGCCGTCCACCTGATTTCTGGACAGGGCACCGTAAACATCGCTAAAAGGCATCTGGGTAGCATTTGCTCCCAGGCTACGGAACTGCTCTTCCAGCACCTGGCTGTTAATCATCACCCGGAAAGTTAAACCGGCAAAATCCCGGGGATGCACCAGGGGTCTTTTGCTGTTGGTCATCTGTTTAAATCCGTTATCCCAGAAGGCCAGGGGATGAATATTATGGGGTTCCAGGGTGGCAAAAAGCTTTTTACCTATTTCCCCATCGAGCGCCTTGTGCACCTGTTCTTCGTTCTCAAAAAGATATGGTAAATCCAGCAACTGCCACTGGGGAGCCAGGCTGCTTAACTTGGATGTGGTAGGGGCAATGATCTGGACCGCACCCTGCCGCAGGGCTTCTATTTCTTCCCCGTCTTTATAGAGTACCGAATTGGGGAAAACCTGCACCTCCACCCGCCCTCCGGTCCGTTCCTGCACCAGCCGGGCAAACCGCCGGGCCGCCTGCCCTTTAGGGGTATCCTCGGCCACCACGTGGGAAAACTTGATTACAATCTTTTCCCGGGGATCTACCTGTTCCCCGTCGGGCTCCCGCCGGTCACATCCTGTGGTGATAAATACCACCGCCATAAAGATCAATAACCATATTCTTGCCCGATCAATCATGGCCGACCACTGCAACCTCCTTAACGGAGTGACCCCGGGAAGCAAATCCCAATTCAGTAATATGTTAATTGCTCCAGTTTTCTGATATCTTGCCCTAATTCTACCCCCATTTGCCATCAATCCGCAATATTGCGGCCATAAAGTTAATATTGGTCTTTATGTTCAGCGGTTAAACTATCTTATATCTTTTGATGGGACGACCTACGGAACCGTATTGCATCTCCAGGGTCACCCTGCCCAGCTGGCTTAAGTATTCTAAATAACGACGGGCGGTCACCCTGGCCAGCCCCAAGCCGGCAGCCACCTCTTCGGCCGACAGGGCACCCCCATCTTTGATCAGGAAAAGTAAAATCTGCTTTAAAGTTATCTCATTTAAACCCTTGGGCATCTCTGCTTTACCGACTTCGTTAACAACTACCGGAGTTCGTCCCAGGGCCAGGCGGTCGATATCATCCTGCTCCAGCCGGCCATCTTTGTTTAAACGACTGTATAAATGGGCAAAGCCCTCCAGGGCAGTCTTTAAACGGCCGAATTTAAAGGGTTTAATGATGTAATCCACCGCTCCGTAACGGAAGGCGTTTTGAATGGTCTCCGCATCTTGAGCCGCAGTTACCAGCAATACATCAGTCGGCAAACCCCGGCGGCGAATCTCCTGCAGGGCAGCCAGACCGCTCATATCCGGCAGGTAAACATCCAAAAGGGTCAGGGCGGGCTTCAAGCAGGCAGCCATCTCCACTGCTTCCTTCCCCGTGCGTGCCACGCCCACTACCTTAAAGCCGGGTACGGCGTTGACAAAACCACGGTTTACCTCCACCACCATGGGATCATCCTCAACAATAAGCACACCAATGATACTCACGAGCCTCACCCCCGTAAATTACCTCCGGGCAAGTGTTGTTCCCTCTTGACAGGTATTCTTAAAAGACGTACCTCTACCCACTCATGAAAGGCAGGGAATGTGCACCGTAACAGTGGTCCCTTCCCCCTCCCGGGATTCCACGGTAATTTTTCCGCCAGCTGTATCAATGTGCTTTTTTACCAGATACAAACCGATTCCCCGTCCGGTACCCTTGGTTGAAAATCCCTGCTCGCAAATCCGCTCCTGAATATGGACCGGTATACCCACTCCCCAATCCCGTACCACCACCACAAGACTCTCCGGGTCATCCCACATTTGAAATTCTACCCGCCGCCTGGAGGGTTCCAGCTCCCGCACCGCATCCAGGGCGTTTTCAACAAGATTGCCCAGGACCACTCCCAGAGCGGCGGCATCCATACGGGGCGGCAACCGGGAAAGCCGGCAGGAACGGTCGATGCGCAGGTCCACCCTTAACTCCCGAGCCCTGCTGTATTTGCCCAGCAGCAAACCGGCAATACTGTAATCGCAGATGTTTTTGGTGAGCAGGCGGGTAAGTTCCTGTTGTTCCTCAGTAACGGCAAAGATATAATCCACGGCTTCCTGTACCCGGTTCAACTGGAGCAATCCGGCAATGGTATGCAAACGGTTCAGATACTCGTGGTTTTGCACCCGGAGGGCTTCCACAAAGGATTTTACACCGGTTAATTCCTCAGCCAGGCGATGCACCTCGGTACGGTCCCGAAAGGAAGCCAGCGCTCCAACAATCTCCCCCTTCACCCGTACTGGTACCAGATTAACAATAATGACGGTGTTATTTAAAACCCGTTCCTGGTTAAACTCCGGTTGACCCGTTTGCAACACCCGGGGTAAAAAACTATCCGGGAGCAATTCGGTAATGGACCGGCCCACCACCTCGTCATCCGTACCCAACAAACGTTTGGCTTCTTCGTTGATCACGGTAATACGCATATTCCGGTCGATAGCAATAATACCCTCGCCCATGGCCTGCAGCATGGCCGTGCGTTCTTCCAGGATGCGGGCGATCTCCTCGGGCTCCAGAGTGAACATGGCTCCCTTAATCCTGCTGGCCAGATAGAGGGAACCCAGTAAACCGGCCAGCAAACCGATGGCCAGAGATGGGTAGAGTTGAGCCTGGATGGCCCGGAAGAGCTCGGCAAAGGTAGGGGTGATGATACCCACCACCACCACTCCCACCTGCCGCGTGCCTTCATCCACCTTGATGGGAGAATAGGCACGGACGGCTGGACCCATCACCCCGACGGTACGGGTGATATACTCCCGGCCGGACAGGGCCGGGTCCAGATCCCGATCGGAAAATTTGCCTCCGATGCGTTCGGCCACCGGGTGAGAGTAACGCACCCGGTTCATATCCACCACGACAATGTACTCTACCCCGGTAGCCAGCCTTATTTTTTCGGCTACGGGCTGAATGACGCTGGCACCGCCGGGACGCCCCACATTATTCTGTACGGCCTCCATCTGGGCCAGGGTCCGGGCAATGGCCAAAGCGCGCATGCCCATTTCCTCTTCAAGCAGGTGGGACACCTTAATCCCGATGAGCAGGACGGCCACCAAAATGGCCAGCACCACCGAAACAAAGGACAAAATGGCCAACCTGGTTCGCAGGGGTAAAATACGCCGATAAATGTCCAAGGCAGCCAGCTCTCCCCCAGAAGATTATGGCCATTGGGACTATTAACATGATTCGATAACCCAAGGACCAAACCCTCCTGGAGAGTCTTGCAGAAAGGCCGGTGCGATAGCAGGAGAAACCATCGGGGCATAGAAAAATAGCTCTTGTTAGTTCGAGCGTACGAAATCTATGACGCAACACAGGGGAGAGCACAAAAGGACCGGCACGGAAAGTAAAGGAAAAAGGGTGGATGGGAATAATAACCGTACAGGTAAAGCACTCCCAGAGAGGGTCAATGATCACCCCCGGCAGGCGTATAATTTAAATTAAAGCCCTGGCCTGCGAGGTGATCACCTTTGGTGAAAATCAGGCTCTGGCAAAACCACAGTCACCAGAACCGGGTTGTGGAAACTGAACGCCGAAACCTGCCTGTTTTTTCACCGGGGGGACAACCGGATGAAGACCAGCGCCAGAAAAACGTCCGGGAAATCATGAAGGAACTGGACTCTTTGGTGGGTCTTGCGGGGGTAAAAAAGCTGGTGGGGGAAATCCACGCCTTTGTGGAAATCCAGCGCCGGCGGCAAAAGGAAAAGCTGGCCACCGAACCCCAGGTTTTGCACATGGTCTTTAAGGGCAATCCGGGGACGGGCAAAACCACCGTGGCCCGCATCATCGGCCGCCTCTTCAAAGAGGTGGGTGTTTTACCCAAAGGCCACCTGGTAGAAGTGGAAAGGGCCGACCTGGTGGGGGAATACATCGGACACACGGCTCAAAAAACCAGGGAGCAGATTAAAAAGGCCCTGGGAGGCATTCTCTTTATTGATGAAGCCTATTCCCTGGCCCGGGGCGGTGAAAAGGATTTTGGGCGGGAAGCCATTGATGCCCTGGTCAAAGGGATGGAAGACCAGAAGGACAATCTGATTATCATCCTGGCCGGTTACCGCCAGGAAATGGAGTGGTTCATGGAAAGCAACCCGGGCTTACGCTCCCGTTTTCCCATCCACATCACCTTTCCCGATTATTCCACCGCAGAGCTCCTGGCCATAGCCGACCTGATGCTAAAAAAGCGCCAGTACCATTTGTCCCCGGGAGCCAGGGACGAACTGCGTATAATCCTGGAAGAAACCCGGTCTGTTCACGTGCACAGCGGCAATGCCCGCCTGGTGCGCAATCTTATTGAACGGGCCATACGCCAGCAGGCGGTACGTTTGGTACGCAAGGGGCAGGTCAGCCGGGAGGAATTAATGACCATCACCCGGGAAGATATGCTCCGGGCACACGAAAGCAGCCCGGGAATTTGACGCAACACAGTCAATATGGATCAGAGCCGTCGCCCGGGAGGAGCGTTCCAGCACTGGAAACGAACACCAAACACGTGCAGCCGGGGTCAACGCACCGCGGACTGTGAATTGCGTGATAAAGTGTTTAAAGAATGCCATCTATACCACACAAAGGGGAGTCTTGGCTTGATTGCAACAGACTTAACCACGTTGGCGGCAGAAGTGGAAGAAGAAGTAAAGCCTTATTACCAGAAAGTAGAAGCAGTGGCCCGGAAAAACCACGCCCGGGTACTGGATGCCTTTCACCACGCCCGGGTAAGCGATTATCATTTAAAGGGTTCTACCGGCTATGGTTACGGTGATCAGGGACGGGAAACCCTGGAAAAGGTCTACGCCCGGGTATTTCAAGCCGAGGCAGCTCTGGTACGCGGGCAAATTGTTAGCGGCACCCATGCCATTGCCCTGTGCTTATTTGGCGTGCTACGCCCCGGGGATGAACTGCTGGCCGTACAAGGAGCACCGTACGACACCCTCCAGGAAATGATCGGCATTCGGGGACATGTCCCGGGGTCTTTAAAGGAGTTGGGCGTCACCTACCGGCAGGTAGACCTGCTTCCCGATGGCAGTCTGAATATACAAGACATTGCCCAGGCCATTAACAAGCGTACCCGGATGGTAATGTTTCAACGCTCCCGGGGTTATAGTTTGCGCCCGTCTTTAAACCTGGACGGGATGGGCCGGGCCATCGAATGGATTAAGAAAAAACACCCCCACGTGGTGGTTTTTGTAGACAACTGCTATGGTGAATTTGTGGAAACCCTGGAACCTCCGGCGGTGGGGGCAGATCTGGTGGCCGGGTCGTTGATCAAAAACCCCGGTGGGGGACTGGCTCCCAGCGGCGGTTACGTGGTGGGGCGGCAGCCCTACGTTGAAATGGCTGCCAATCGCCTGACGGCGCCGGGCCTGGGCAGCGAAGTGGGACCGAGCCCCGATTACCAGCGCCTGCTCTTCCAGGGGCTTTTCCTGGCTCCCCATGTGGTGGCCGAAGCTTTAAAAGGCGCCATCTTTGCCGCCCGTTTCTTTGAGCGTCTGGGCTTTAAAGTGCACCCCGCACCCGATGAAGAACGC
This sequence comes from Desulfovirgula sp., assembly GCA_020725525.1. GTDB lineage: Bacteria > Bacillota > Desulfotomaculia > Desulfotomaculales > Desulfovirgulaceae > Desulfofundulus. The sequence continues at coordinate 108,373 of DYEX01000077.1, read as the reverse complement.
ACCGATATTGTCCAGGCTATCTTGCTCGGCTCGCCAGAACGGGTAGTTGCTTTCTGCCAGGGGCTGCAACAGGCTTCTCCCGTAGACTCCCATGTATGTCCCCAACCGGTGGACATGCCCGGCTACGGTGAGGCGGTGGTCATGGCTGCTGGCACTTTTGTCCAGGGTTCCTCCATCGAGTTGAGCGCCGACGCTCCTATGCGTGAACCCTACGCGGTATACATGCAGGGAGGGTTGTCCAAGGAATATGTCCAGCTGGCCGTGCTCGCGGCAGCCAGGGCAGTACTGGCGGTGGAGCAAGCATGAACTTGAAACAACTGGAAGCCTTTTTATGGGTAGCCGAATTGCAGAGCTTCACCCGAGCGGCCCGGCAGCTCTACATGAGCCAGCCGGCAGTGAGCTTTCAAATAAAATCGCTGGAGGAAAGCCTGGGTGCCCCCCTATTTTACCGCGGCGATAAAAAGGTGGAGCTTACCGAAGCCGGACGCCTGCTCTATCCCGAAGCACGGCAAATACTGCGTCATTACCAAAAAATAAAGGCGGGGCTGGATGAGCTCAAAGGGCTGAAGAGAGGACACCTGTATCTGGGCGCCAGCACTATTCCCGGTGAATACCTGCTACCTTTGTTGATCGGCCGCTTCCACCGCCACTACCCGGGAGTAGAGGTTACCCTGCGTATAGCCGGCAGCGGGGAGGTCATTCGCTGGGTGCGGGAACGGGAAATCGATCTGGGGGTAACCGGCGCGCCCGTCAAAGAGGAAGGGCTGGAATGTCTGCCCTGGCATCAAGACCGGCTGGTGCTGATTGTCGGACCGGAACACCCCTGGGTGGGACGGAAGGCGGTGAGCCCGGATGAACTGCTGGCCCAGCCCCTGATCCTGAGAGAACCAGGCTCGGGTACTCGCCGCTCCCTGGAGGTAAAGCTGGCCCAGGCAGGCTACTCTCTGGAAGGAGCGCGGGTGGTGATGGAACTGGGTAGCACCCGGGCGGTAATTACCGCGGTACAGGCCGGCCTGGGGGTGAGCCTAGTCTCAGCCCTGGCCGCCGCCGAACCCCTGGCCCTGGGGCGGGTGCATCAGGTGTCCCTGCAAGATGTGGATCTAACCCGTGACCTGTACCTGATCCATTCGTCGGAATGGCCGGGGAGTTTCGCTGCCGGAGCCTTTTGGGATTTTATGCGCCAGGAACAAAATGGGACGGGTATAGAAAATGAGTCCAACAAAAAGGCCCCTCCAACGGAGAGACCGGTTCCCTGATCCTTTTAATTTTTTTGCTCCGAAAAGGTGGTGCTCATGGGACGCATCGGGCTTACGGTGGAGATGGCGTGCTTATAGACCATCATCTGCTTCCCATCGCTTTCCAGGATGACGGTGAAATTGTCAAAGCCCCTTACTACTCCCTTTAACTGAAAACCATTGACCAGAAAGATAGTCACGGGTATGTTTTCCTTGCGCACCTGGTTTAAAAAAGCGTCCTGCAAATTTATTTGTGGCTTACTCATGAGAAGGTCCCTCCGTTGGTAGTTATTTTTTTTCTAACATGCTCTTCGACGTATCTATTAATACTCCTTCTGTTCGCCTCGCAATTTCTCGGGCAACTTCCATCAAAGTGGTATATTGTCCTACATTTATCCAGTTAATTCGCGGGTCCCGCTTGAACCAGGTAAACTGTCGTTTGGCAAAACGGCGGGTGTTCCTCTTGAGCAGGTAGATTGCCTCATCCAGAGTAGACAGTCCCCGCAAATAGGCGGCAATTTCCTTGTATCCAAGGCCCTGCATGGAGATTAAGCGGGGACTGTATCCCCGGTCTAACAGGCCCTGCACTTCTCCCACCAAACCCATCTCCATCATCTTATCTACCCGGGCCTCAATGCGTTCGTACAGCTTTTGCCGGTCCATGGTTAAGCCGCAGACAAGCAGGCGGTAGGGGGGCCTTTTACCTTCTTCCCGCAAGGCCCATGACATGGGTCGTCCGGTTAGGTGATAAACTTCCAGTGCCCGGATGACCCGTTTTAAATTGTTTGGATGAACGCAGGCTGCTGTCTCCGGGTCCACCTGGACAAGGCGCTGGTAAACTGCCAGCGCCCCCTTTTCTGCTGCCTCCCTGAGCATTTGCCGGCGAAAATCTTCATCCACGCCGGCACCGGTAAAATGATAGGGCTCAATTACTGCACGCACATACAGCCCGGTACCTCCAACCAGAAGGGGCAGCTTCCCTCGCTGCCATATTTCACTGATGTGCCGCCGGGCCTGGGTCTGGTAAAGGGCCACACTGTACTGTTCATCGGGATCGATGATGTCTATCATGTAATGGGGGATGCCCCGCCGTTCTTCCATAGTAGGTTTGGCCGTTCCAATGTCCATGTAGCGGTAGACCAGCATAGAGTCGGCTGAGACAATCTCTCCCCCCAGCCTCTGGGCTACCTCTACCGAAACAGCCGTTTTACCCACGGCAGTAGGACCAACTATCGCCAGAAGGGGTATCGGTGCTTCCATCAACCGTTACCCCCTCTTTTTTTTATAATCCCGTAAGCTACGGGGGAAAATTTGCCCCCCTCTATCCTGGTAAATCCCAGCCGTGAAAATTCACCACTGTCCCGGGTTTCCTTCATTACCACCCGTCGCCGGGCTACCCTCAAGGCTTCCTGCACTGCCTGAACAGACAGGGGAGCGGGGTTAGCCACGAAGCGTAAGGGGTTGATGGCCGCAGATTTTGGCAGTGGTTTTCGGAACATGGGATCAAAATAAACCACATCAAAACTTTCTGCAGGCAATTCTTTTAAATAAGACAAATGATCGGCACAAATTACCTCAATGCGGGCCATGGCTTCAATCAACTCCCGGGATGCGTGGTCGCTATAGGTCTTTAGCCCGTGCTCCACAAGGGCCGCCAGTACTGGGGAGGATTCCACCCCTACCACCCGGCCCCGGTTACCGGCCACAAAGGAGGCTACAGTAGCATCCACCCCCAGACCCAGGGTACAGTCCAAAACCCAATCCCCTGGTTGCAAAGCCATTGCCTTAATCATCCAGTCAGTTTTCCCAGCTTTGATTTCACTTATACGTAATTTGGCCAGGCTGGGATGGAAAAAAAGCTCTTCACCATTACAAAAATAGGAAGCCCGTCGGGCCGACACCACCAGCACACCGGATACACCGTACCTTCTAACCAGGGCAGGAAGGGAAAGACCGGCCCGCGGTACCAGGGGTACTCCCAGCCGTGCGCTAAACCAGGCGGCCAGCTTTAACTCCGGGGCACCGGCCCGATGACCCGTAGTGACCACGCACACGGCTGACAAAGACACCACCTCCGGTCAGCAGCGTTTAAAGCGTTGAGCCAGTTCCTGGTGTGAAAGATGGATTATGGTGGGCCTGCCGTGGGGACAGGTAAAGGGATTCCCGGTTGCCGCCAGTTGCTCCAAAAGGGCCCTGGCCGCCATGGCAGAAAGTCCTTCCCCCGCCTTGATGGCTGCCCGGCAGGCAGCCTGGGCCGCCAGGTGATGTACCAGGTCCTCCCGGGATGGGGATCGCCCGGCTTCATCCAGGTAAGCCAGTATGTCTCTCAAGTAGGATTCACCTTCTCCCGGGGGAAAATCCAGGGGTACCCCGCGTAACACCACCGTATCCTGGCTGAAGAAATCAAATATAAATCCCAGGGAAGCAAGGAATTCGCCGTGTGCTTCTAAAAGATGGGCTTCCCGGTGGGTAAGAAAGACATTCACCGGTAGCACAAGCATCTGGGTAGCCGCTCCCGGGCCCGCCAGCGCGGCCAGATATTTTTCATACAGTACCCGCTCGTGAGCCGCGTGCTGGTCAATAATATACAGGCCTTGAGGCCCCGTAGCCAATAGATAGGTAGGCATGAGCTGGCCCACATACTCCACTGCAGGAAAGGGGCTCGAGGCATAATCGGTCGCAGTATAATCATATGACGGGGACGATTCGGCCACGGAGCCCTCTTTCCTGGCCGGGGGAAGGTTGCATGGGAGGCGGCCGGAAACCAAAGCCCTTTGATGTCCTGCCTCTTGCAGGAAAAAACGGGGTGCCCCTGGCAAAGCCTTCTCACGCCGTATGCCTGCATCATGCCCCGGGGGTACTGCCCCCGGGATGACCAACCGGCTGCCCACCAGCGCCTCCCGAACGGCTCGGGTAACGGCCTCCACCACTTCCCTTTCCCGGGCCAGCCGTACCTCCAGCTTGGCCGGGTGAACGTTGACATCCAGCAGTTCTGGAGTAACGGTGAGGGAAATTACCGCCACCGGATAACGGCCGGCCGGTAAAAGGGTGTGGTAGGCGTCACACACAGCCATGGTAACCAGGGAGCTGTATACGTAACGGCCGTTGATCAACACGGTGATCTGGCGGCGGTTGCTGCGGTGCAGGCCGGGCCGCCCGGTATAGCCCCGGATCTGCAGCCAATCCCGGGATTCATCCCCTACCGGCAGCATTTCCCGGGCCAGCTCGGAACCGTAAACGGCAGCAATGACTTCCAAAAGTTTACCGGTTCCCGGTGAGGTGAAGATCCGGCGCCGGTTATGGGTAAAGCGTATGGCTACCTCCGGCCGGGCCAGTGCCAGGCGGAAAATGTAGTCCCCCACCACGCCTCCTTCGGTACCGGGGGATTTCATATATTTTTTCCTGGCCGGAGTGTTATAAAAAAGGTTTTCCACGATGACGATGGTCCCCGGAGCCATGGCCGCGGGGCCGCTGTTGATCACCTTCCCCCCTTCTATCTCCAAAAAAGTCCCCCGGTCGGCAGAAGCGGGGCGGGTTTTCAGGGTCATTTTGCTTACCGCGGCTATGCTGGGCAGCGCCTCCCCACGAAAGCCCAGGGTGGTAATGCGGGAAAGGTCCGCCGGCCCGCGGATTTTACTGGTAGCATGACGCAAAAGGGCAAGCTGCGCGTCCTCCTCATCCATCCCGCAGCCGTTGTCCCTGACCACAATGCGGGTCAGGCCCCCCTGTTCGATCTCCACTGAGATGGTCGTGGCCCCGGCATCCAGGGAATTTTCCACCAGTTCCTTGACTACCGAGGCCGGTCTTTCCACCACCTCACCGGCGGCAATCTGGTTGGCCGTGGCTTCATCAAGGATCGCGATGTTCGGCAATTATTCCCCCACCTTTGGACCTTCGGAAACCCATTCCTGGCCCTTATCCCGGTCAAAGGCCAGGCAGGTATCGGTGGATTTATCCTGCAGGTAGACAAACTGGTACTGGGTAAGCCCTTTAGCCTGGTCGTAGGCATCGTAGGCCTCCGTCTGACAGGCTCCACAGGCACTAAAGGGTATGGATACGCAGAACACCCGGATGGGATGACCGTAACCATGATCTGCCCGGGAATCAATGGTAATATAGCCGGGACAGCTGGGGCAGCGGCGTACCCTTTCCAGCTGTTCCTCTTCAATATAATCTGTATCATAGTAGATATGTTTGCGTCTCTGGAAAAATGGCCCCGTGCCGAAAATTTTATCCAAATCCACCCGGTTCCTGTTTTCCCAAATGCTCCGCAGTTGTTCTACCAGGCGCTGCATCCGGGACACCTGTTCCGGGTTTTCCGGCATGGAACCGGGCCACTCGGGCTCGCGCACATAAGAATAGTCATGGCCGGCCAGGGCCAGCAGGATGGCCAGGTTGACGTAGGGCAGGGCCGTTTCAATGGCATATCCGCCCTCCAGCACTGCCAGGTGGGGGTTAAGCTTGCGGGTAAACTCCGCGTAGCCTCTGGCAGTAAAGCGCATGCTGCCGAGGGGATCGGTAAAGTGATTGTCCTGACCTGCCGAATTAACAATAAATTCCGGCTCAAAATCCTTTAAGATAGGTAAAATCAAATTATCTACCACATAATGAAAGGTCTCGTCTCCCAGTCCCGGCGGCAGGGGAATATTAATGGTCCGGGCATAGGCCCCGGGGCCACCCAGTTCACTGGGAAATCCCGTTCCGGGATATATGGTGCGCCCGTCCTGGTGAAAGGAAATAAACAGGACATCGGGATCGTGATAGAAAATGTCCTGGGTTCCATCTCCGTGGTGTACGTCGGAATCCACAATGGCAATGCGTTTAATCCCGTGATGGCGGCGCAGGTATTCCACCAGAATGGCTTCATTATTTATGTTACAAAAACCCCGGTTACCATGGACCACCCGCATGGCATGGTGCCCCGGGGGGCGCACCAGGGCAAAGCCGTTTTTCAGCTCTCCATACACAATGGCATCGGCCAGCAGGGTGGCCGAACCGGCGGCAATGAGATGGGCTTCAGTAACCTGGCTCTGCACCCGGGGAACACAGAAGTGCACCCGGGCGATGTCGTGGATGGTGGCCAGGCGGGGGGCATATTCCTCTATTTCGGGCAGATCTAAAACCCCTTCCTCAAAAATCTGGTCCCGGGTGTACAAAAGGCGTTCTTCCCGTTCCGGGTGGGTGGGCGAAATGGCCCAGTCAAAGGCCGGGAAAAATACCAGGCCGGTTTTTTTATTTTTCATCACTGGTCCCTCCCCACTCCCACGTGATACAAAATCCCCCGTCGCGTCTGTACAGTGACATCAATTAAGCGGCCCACCGTCACCCAGTCCCGCACCATGTTGAAGACTTCCCGCCTGGTAACCTCCAGCCCCTCCAGGCAGTTTTCCAGGCCGTGACGGGCCGCCCGCTTGGCCAGCCATTGTTTAGCCAGTTCTAAAGCCTTTTCCTCATTAAAGGAACGTTCGGTGATTTTGCCCTGGTAGCCTTCCTCCTGGATGATGTAGATGCCCTGCTCCGTGTCGGCCCTTAAGGTTACCTGCAGCGTGGGCCGGGCTACCGCCGCTCCGATGGCGTTGGCCACCGGAGCGTAGGGCGGGATCACCGGATAACAACCCAAACGGGCCGCAATCTGGGAAACAAAACCAGCCGCCCCACCGCCCACACCCACCACGGTACTGGGGCGCACCTTCTTCTTCTGCAGTACTTCCCACACCCGGTAAGCCGGCTCCTGCTCCCATTGGGAAAACATTCCCTCGATTTCCCGGGCAACGGTTTCAATCACCCGGGTGGTTATGCGGTTGGCCACTTCTTCAGCAGAAAGGCCCAGAGGGGTACCCAGCATCCGCATGGCTTCCCGGGCACGATCCACGTCTCCCAGCCTGGTCAGCCCCAGCACCCTTAAGGCATCGGTGGGGGTGGGCATGGGGCCGCCCAGGCAGTAGGGGGCTCCCAATCGTTCCGAGTAAAGGATAATGTCCTTACCCACCCGTTCCACCACGCTATCTCCCCCTACGGGTACCGATTTGACCGCCAGCGCCCGCACGTGAGTGAGCATGTCATCCACCCGGGCTCCCCGGGAAGCCAGCAGGGGCTGCCCGCTCAGGATCAGGGCCAGGTCGGTGGTGGTACCGCCGATATCCACCACCACCGCTGTTTCCCCCGGGGGCGTCAACGCCAGTACCCCCAGGGTACTGGCTGCTGGCCCGCTAAAAATGGTTTCCACGGGCACGTCCAGGGAACTTTCCAGGGGCAGGGTACCGCCATCGGCCTTGAGGATAAAGATTGCCCCTTTAATCCCCCGCTGTGTGATGGCCTCCTGGACGGAGTGCACAAAGAACTGGTACTTTTCCCGGGTAGCACAGGTGAGATAAGTGGAAACCACCCGGCGAGGAAAGTTCAATTGTCCGGCCACCTGGTGGCCCAGCTCTACATGGCAGTCGGGGTAATTCCAGCGTACCCGGGCAGCCACTTCCTTTTCATGACGGTTGTTACGGGAAGAAAACTTGCCCACCACGGCCACTTTACGATAACCCCTGGCGGTCAGGTCTGCGGCCGCCTGATCTACCTCGGTCAATCGCAACGGGATAATTTCGCGCCCCCGGTAGTCAATGGCTCCCTGGATGATATGCGTGTCGGTAGGGAAACGGTAGAGGCTGGGGTTCAAGCCAGGTCCGGGCATGAGGATCAAGCCTACGGGATCGTACTTCTTTTCCGCAATTAAATTAGTAATCATGGTGGTGCTGAAGACCACCCGTTCCACCAGTTCCCCATCTACTCCCTGCATAATGGTGTCCAGGGCCTCCAGAAGGGTTGATAAAAGATCCTCCCGGGTAGGTACCTTGGCCATGGCCCGGATCAGCCCCTGATCCAGGAGAACCGCGTCAGTACAGGTACCTCCGACATCTATGCCTATATACACGGGAAGGTTTCACCCCCTACCGAAATCTCTTTTATCCAAGGAATGACCATGCTAGCTACCGTGGGCAACTGCCTGCCGTATACCCTGCTTCAAGCTTCGCTGCCAGGCGGCCAGGGTATTCAAAGCCTCCAGAGGTGTCATTTGCCACAGATCCAGTTTAACCAGTTCCTCCAGGATAGGGTGCTGGGGCACCGGAACTTTCTCTTCCCTGCGTACTGGCAGTTCCTTTGGGGTCACCCTTCCCGCATCCCGGCGGTACTCCAGTTCGTACAGTATTTCCTCGGCCCTCCGGAGGATCTCCGCGGGCAGGCCAGCCAGGCGGGCCACCTGGATACCGTAGCTGCGGTCGGCCCGCCCGGGGCGTACCCGGCGCAGGAAAACAACTTCTTCTCCCCTTTCTTCCACGGCAACGGTGAAGTTTTTCACCCCTGGCAAAACATCCAGTTCAGTCAATTCGTGATAATGGGTGGAAAAGAGAGTGCGGGCCCCGATACGGCGTACGATATATTCCACCAGTGCTCTGGCAATGCTGATGCCGTCGTAGGTGCTGGTGCCCCGCCCCACCTCATCCATAATAATCAAACTCCGGGATGTGGCCGCGCTGACAATTACCTGGCACTCGCTCATTTCCACCATAAAGGTGCTTTGCCCCGCGGCCAGGTCGTCGCTGGCCCCCACCCGGGTAAAAATGCGGTCTACAATGCCTACTTCCCCGTCGGCAGCAGGAATGAAGCTGCCCACCTGGGCCATTAAAACCAAAAGGGCTACCTGGCGCATGTAGGTGCTCTTCCCGGCCATATTGGGTCCTGTGAGCAGGATGAGACGGGTATCGCCCCCCAATTCCACATCGTTGGGCACAAATTCCCCCGGCTCCAGCACCTGCTCTACTACCGGGTGACGCCCTTCCCGGATGGTAATGCGGGAACCATCGTTTACCCGGGGACGGACATAATTGCCCTTTACCGCTGCCTCGGCCAGTGAAAGAAGGGCGTCGGTACGGGCCACCGCCCCCGCTGCCTTTTGAATGCGCCTTACCTGGGCAGCCACTTTTTCCCGGATTTCGGTAAACAAGCGGTATTCCAGCTGCACCAGCCTTTCTTCCGCTCCCAGGATTTGTTCTTCCAGCTCCTTTAGCTCGGGAGTGATAAAACGCTCTGCCCCGGCCAGGGTTTGCTTGCGTATGTAGTCGCTGGGGACCAGATCCAGATTGGGGCGGGTCACCTCCAGGTAATAACCAAACACCTTATTAAAGCCCACCTTCAGGGAGCGGATACCAGTACGCTCCTTTTCCCGGGCTTCCAGCTGCGCCAGCCAGTTTTTCCCCTCCCGGCTGGCCTGTCGCAGGCGGTCCACTTCGGGATGGTAACCCTCCCGGATGACCCCCCCTTCCCTGGGGCCAGCAGGGGCATCTTCGGCAATGGCTGCCTCCAGAAGCTGCACCATATCTTCCAGGCAGTCCAGTTCCCCGGTAATCTCCTGCCAGAGGGGAGCCTTTCTGTTGGCCAGCTTTTCTTTCACCTGGGGCAAAACGGTCAGCGAATTCTTTAAGGCAAGCAAATCCCGGGGACCAGCGGTACCGTAAACTACCCGGGAGGACAATCTTTCCAGATCGTAAATTGTCTTTAAAAGGTCGTGCAGTTCCTGGCGGATAAAACCATCATTTATCAGCTCCTCCACCGCATCCTGACGGGCATTAATGGCCTGTACATCCAGCAGGGGACGCTCCAGCCAGGACTTTAACAAACGCCCGCCCATCGCCGTTACCGTATGATCCAGCACCCAGAGAAGCGTACCCCAGCGGGAGCCATCCCTTAGCGAACTGGTCAACTCCAGGTTGCGCCGGGTAACTGCGTCCAGGTGCATGTATTGTCCGGCACTGTATATTTCCACACGGTTGATCTGGGTCAGTTCCCGCTTTTGAGTGGCCTTGATATAGGCCAGTAGCCCTCCGGCACAAAGTATGGCCAGGGGCAGGCCGTTTAAACCGGAGCGGGTCCAACCCGGCCCCAGCTGTTCATGCAAGCTACGGACCGCCTCCCTTCGCTCGAAGGCCGCAGGCGTCCAAAAGGAAGCTACCGCTTTGGGCAACCGGACCTTGATGGCCCCGGCCAGCTCCCGATAAGGCGGAACATCGGGCAGTAGCACCTCGGCCGGCTCCAGCCGGCTAAGCTCATCCATCAGGACATCCCGGTTGTCCATCTGGGTGGCCATAAACAGGCCCGTGGTTACATCGGCCACGGCCAGGCCGTAAGTACCCCCCTTTTCCACTACAGCTACAAGGAAATTATGCTTCCTTTCCTCCAGGCAGTCCATGATTGTGCCGGGGGTAACCACCCGGGTTACTTCCCGCCGTACGATCCCCCTGGCATCAGCCGGATCCTCGACCTGCTCGCAAATGGCCACCTTGTAACCCCGTTCGATTAAACGGGCAATATAGGTTTCCGCCGCATGATAGGGCACCCCGCACATGGGTACCCGGCCGGCTGCCCCGGCATCCCGCCCGGTAAGGGTAATTTCCAGTTCCCGGGATGCTACCAGGGCATCGTCAAAAAACATTTCGTAGAAGTCTCCCAGGCGGAAAAAGAGTATGGCGTCTTGATAATTCTGTTTAATCTGCAAATACTGCTTCATCATGGGGGTACAGGACACCAATAATCCCCTCCTGGGCACCATTATAACACAAAGAGCTACCGGACAAAAGGGAAACCCGGTTACGGTGGCCAGGCTGGAAGTTTTTAAGAAAATAAATTTGCGCCCAGGCCCCAAATAAGATATAATACGAGGAGTGACGGGAAGGGATCGGCAATGAAAGAAAGAGTACCCACCTATGAAGTAATAACCTTTGGCTGCCAGATGAATGACCACGACTCGGAAGTAATGGCCGGGATGCTGGAATCCCTGGGTTATGAGCCGGCTGCCAGCACCGATGAGGCCGATGTTATTCTGGTCAACACCTGTTGCGTGCGGGAAACCGCCGAAAACAAGATCTACGGCCTTTTGGGACGCCTGGCGCACTTAAAGGATAAAAAGGGCGACCTGATTATCGGCATAACCGGATGCATGACCCAGCGGCCGGAAGTGGCCCGCAAGATCAAAAACCGCTTTCCCCAGGTGGATCTGATCCTGGGTACTCACAACTTGCACCGCCTGCCTGAACTTCTTTTGCAAGCCCGGGAATGCCGGAAAAGGGTGATTGAGGTATGGGAGCAGGCCGGTGAGATCGTGGAAAACCTGCCCATCCGCCGGGCTTCAAAGGTGAAGGCCTGGGTAAATATCACCTACGGATGTAATAACTTTTGCACTTACTGTATCGTGCCCTATGTGCGCGGGCGGGAGCGCAGCCGCCGGCCGGAAGATATTCTTAACGAGGTTCGCCAGCTGGTACAGGAAGGCTACCGGGAAGTCACCCTTTTAGGACAGAATGTGAACTCCTACGGCAAGGATTTGCCCCAACCCACCAGTTTTGCCCGCCTGCTGGCGAAAGTGGACCAGGTCCCGGGTCTTTGGCGTATTCGTTTCACCACCTCCCATCCCCGGGACTTCATCCAGGAACTGATTGATACCATTGCCCGTTGTCCTCATGTCTGCGAACACATTCATTTACCTGTGCAGGCAGGCAGCAATCGCATCCTGAAGCTGATGAACCGGGGTTACAACCGGGAATATTACCTGGATCTGGTGGAACGCATTCGCCGGGCTATACCCGGAGTGGCCATCACCACCGATATCATGGTGGGCTTCCCCGGGGAAACGGAAGAGGATTTTGCTGACACCATGGATCTGGTGGAGAGGGTGCGCTTTGACGGCGCCTTCACCTTTGTATACAACCCCCGCCCGGGCACTCCGGCAGCACGCCTGCCGGAACAGGTTCCCGACAAAGTAAAAAGCGAAAGGATCCAAAAACTCATTGAAAGGCAAAACGAGATCACCCTGGCCCACAATCAGGCCCTTGTTGGCCGGGTGGAGCAGATTCTGGTGGAAGGCGAAAGCAAAACCAACCCTGCGATGCTGAGCGGCCGCACCAGGACCAACCGGCTGGTTATCTTCCCTGGTCCCAGGGACCTCATAGGGCAACTGGTGAATGTGACCGTTACCGGAGCCCGCCTGACCCACCTGGAAGGCCAATTGCCGGCAACGGTATGAACAATATTTTCCCGGATGGGAGGTGAGTAATGTGTCGGTAATTGCAAAAGCCCGGGAACTGGGAGAGGAGATTGCCCGCTCTCACGAGCTGGCGGCCATGATCCAGGCCCAGCAGGCCATGCTGCAAGACCCCGTCGCCAGGCAAATCATCGACGAATTTCATCAAAAGCAGCGGCTCCTGCAAATGATCCAGACCCGGGGCCTGGAACTTACGGAAAGCCAGAAGGCCGATGTTGAAGATCTGGAAAAGCGCATGCTGGATAACCCGTTGATCACGGAATTTTTCCGTACGCAGCAAAACTTCGAACAATTACTGGAAGAAATCAACCAGATCATTAGCGATGCCATTTCCGGCGGCCAGCATTCCTGTTCCGATGGAGGCTGCAGTTGCTGCTGCGGCTGTGAGGTCTAGTTATAACTGCTGGCGCACCTGCAAACGGCGGTAGCGGTTAATGGCGGCGGCAATTTCCTGCGCCCGGGGGCGAGCATAGTCCCCCGGGTGCTGGCCTTTAAAGGGGGAAACAACATCAAGGCCTTCTTTATCCATATCCGCCAGCACCGCCAGGACTACTTCCCTCAGGGTACGTTCCCCGTTAATGTAGTGTTTAGCCGCATATTTGATGATCTCAGCTATGGCCCGTAATTGAGCGGGGTCCACCAGTTGCTCCACATCTTGCAAGTCAATATCCATGTGTCCGTAGACAATTTCATCGGTACCCCGAGCTTTGACCTTGCCCCGTCCCTCGAGGGTAAAGGAGGCAGGCAAAGGGATACGAGGGGTGACCCGGCTAAAGGTACCGACGGCCTCTACCCGGCGACCATCCCGGTGGCGCGAAGCAATTTCCCTGGCCCGCCGGGTTACATCCAGGGGGATATAGTTTTGCATCATGATGACCCGGTCGGCCACCGCAAAATAATCCCCCGATCCGCCCACCACCAGGATGGTGGACACCCCCAGGTGCTCGTAAAGCTGGCGCACCCGGTCGATAAAGGGGGTGATGGGTTCGTATTCCCTGGTCACCAGTTCCTGCATGCGCCCATCCCGGATCATAAAGTTGGTGGCACTGGTATCTTCGTCAAGAAGTAACAAGCGGGTGCCCATTTCCAGGGCCTCCACGATGTTGGCGGCCTGCGAGGTGCTGCCACTGGCGTTTTCAGTGGAAAAAGCCCGGGTATCCTGGCCGTGGGGCAGATTGGTGATAAAAGCGCTGATATCCACCTTTTCCACGCTGCGACCGTCCTCAGCCCGGATTTTCACCGCGTCACCCACGGTGATCACCAGTTCCCGCCCGTCTCCGGGAATATGGTTGTATACTCCCCGTTCCAGGGCCCGCAAAAGGGTAGATTTGCCGTGGTAGCCTCCTCCCACAATGAGGGTGACTCCCCGGGGAATACCCATTCCGGTCACCGTGCCCCGGTTGGGCAGTGTAAAGGCGACCTCCAGTTCCGGCGGAGATTGAAAGGGAATTACCTGTCCCCGGGTTAGAGGACGGTCGCTGACGCCGCTTTCCCTGGGCAGGATAGCCCCGTTGGCCACAAAGGCCACCAGGCCCCGTTCATCCAGCCGGGCCCTTAAAAATTCCTGGTCTTCCACCAGTTCCACCTGTTGTTTTAGAGCAGCAACGTCCAAACTTTTATAAAAAAGGGAATCGTTGACGATTGCCGGGATCTCTTTAAAGAAGATGCGCACTGCTTCCCGGCCGGTAATGGTACGCCCCCAGGCAGGCAGGCCAACGGTAAAACGAATCTCCACATACTCTTTATTGACAACTGCTCCGGTACGTTCGAAAATTTCCTGGCCACAATGGTCCACAGATACCAGGCCGCTTTTACCGGTACCCCGGTACCCCCGGGCATGGCGGCTGATTGCCCGGCCAAACTGGCGCATCAGGTAGTCCTCCAGGGCAATTCTCCGGGGAGTGGTGGAATAAAGTTCGGGGGGGAAGCCGGCCAAACGCTGGTCCACCCGCACCCGCAGGCGGCTGGGGGGGGCAAAGGGGTCGCTTTGTACGTGATCAATAAAGAGGGTGAAACGGCCAAAGGTATAGCTGCCGGCTATGGATTTATACGCACCGTAACCACGGCCGTCTATTTCCAATAAGTGGGAACGCAGTGCTTCCTGATTAGGCAAGCAAAACACCTCTTTATTTATGTAAAATAACAAAGAATGTGTTCAATAAATCACTACCATATAGGCAAAATGCTGCCCAGCACTCACTGGAATACCAGGTCTTCGTAAAACCAGAGGTATCAATTGAACCTGAAATATCAGGAGCAGAGTCATATTGTGGTGAGTGCTGGGCAGCACCAAAGCGAGTTCACTGAACATTTACAATACAAAATACTAAGGGGAAACGCCGAGGAACGCCCCCCGAAAGGAAGCAAAATCCACAACAAAGGGCCACCGGTGTGGCCCCCAAATACGGCAAAACCCGTGGCTATAATACCCGCCCCAGGTTGAGCAACAACCACAGGCGGTCGCCCTTTTTAATTACCCCCCGGAGGAAATCCATGTTGTCGCCCGCTACCGCAGGTGGTTCCATTTCATCGGCAGTGTAGCGACCCACTTCCAGAACATTATCCACAATCATACCCACTTTTTGCCCTTCATACTCTACTACAATAATCCGGGTGGCATCGGTGTAATCCCGCACAGGCAGGTCCAGGCGCTTGTTCAGGTTAATTACCGGCACGATACTACCCCTGAGGTTGATGATGCCCTCAACGTAACTTTTAGTGTTAGGCACCCGGGTAATATCGGTCATGCGAATAATCTCCTGGGTTTCCTGGATGGGCAGGGCATACTGTTGATCGTTTAGTTGGAAGATTACCACTTGCTGCTCATCGCCCATTATTGATTCCCCTTCCTGCATACTCTGGAAACTGAAAGAATCGGGCGGCCATTGCGCCATTCGTTACAGCCGCTACATAGCTTAAGGAAGGTTTTGACGAAAGGGAAGAAATTCCTGCCTGTCTTCGGGACAAATTTCTAAAACGGTATTTCTAACCATGCTACTTTTGGGGCTGGGCCTCCTTGATGAGCTTGTCCTTTGGTGCGCCGCAGGATTTGCACTTGCCGGGCTTGCAGCGGGCTTCCACTACATTCCCGCATTCCTGACATTTCCAAGCAGCCATCTACTCACCCCCCCTTTTTTGCTGCCTGCCTGATTTCCTGTATAGCTGCTCCCGGATCCAGAGCACCAAAAACAGCCGACCCGGCCACCAGCACAGTAGCCCCGGCCCGGGCTACCAGAGGGGCGGTGGACGGGCCGATACCACCGTCCACCTCTATTTCCGCTTCAAACCCTGCATTAGCCAGCATCTGCTGGAGTTTTTGGATTTTCGGCAGGGTTTGCGGAATAAAGGCCTGTCCACCAAAGCCCGGGTTGACGGTCATCACCAGCACCAGATCAAAAAGTCCAGGCAGGTATTGGAGCACTTCAGGGGGAGTAGCCGGATTCAAGGCCACCCCTGCCCTGCCCCCTTTTTCCCGGATACGGGTCAGCGTACGGTGCAGGTGCCGGCAGGCTTCCACATGTACCGTAATCAAGTCTGCCCCCGCCTCAATGAACGCATCTATATAACGGTCAGGATTCTCGATCATCAAATGAACATCAAAAAACAGCCGGCTGTGGGGTCGCAAGGCCGCCACCACCAGTGGGCCAATGGTAATGTTGGGTACAAAGTGGCCGTCCATGACATCAATGTGCAGGTAGTCTGCCCCGGCCCTCTCCACCCGCTGGACATCATCCAAAAGGCGGGCAAAGTTAGCCGAGAGAATTGAAGGTGCTATCTTGATCACTTAATATCTCCTCTCCCGTTCCATTACTTCCTGCAGCAGTTGCAAGTAGTTTTCATAACGAAAAACAGAAATTTCCCCTTCCTTAACAGCCTTTTTCACCGCACAATCGGGTTCTTGAAAATGCAGACAACTGGTGAAACGACAGCCAGCGCGACGGGCCACAAAATCAGGATAAAGCTCCCCCAGTTCCTCTCGTTTCATTTCGGGCAGGTAAAGGCTGGAGAATCCCGGGGTGTCGGCTACCAGACCGCCTCCCGGTAAGCGCAGGAGCTCTACATGCCTGGTAGTATGCCGGCCACGGCCCAGCTTGCGGCTGATCTCCCCGGTTTTCAAATTTAAACCAGGAACCAGGGCATTTAAAAGGCTGGACTTCCCCACCCCTGAAGGCCCGGCCAGTACGGTAATATGCCCCTGGAGCAGGCTACGCAATTCATCAAGGCCGCTGCCATCCAGGACGCTGGTGCAAACAACCGGATAACCTGCCTGACGGTAAGTCTGGATCATATCCTGGATCAGCTTCGCTCCCAGGTCCACTTTGTTAAAACAAATCGCTGGCCCCACCCCGGCATATTCGGCCTGGATGAGAAACCGATCCAGTAAAAAGGTGTTGGGGTCGGGATCTTTCACCGCAAACACAATCAGTGCCCGGTCTACATTGGCCACCGGCGGACGGACAAGCACGGTACTGCGGGGATGTACCTCTTCAATTACTCCCCGACCGTCCTTTTGGAGGCGAAAGGTAACCCGATCTCCCACCAACACCTGTTTCTTTTCCAGGCGAAAGCGTCCTCTCAAGGAACAATCGTGGATTTCCTTGTCACTGGCGACATAATAATGTCCGCCGTAAGCTTTGACCACAGTTCCTTCGCGTATCATTTTTTAGCCGATTTCGCTCCCCCCTACTCAATTATCGTCATCATTTTTTCCTTCTTGAAGAGATTTCTGTTTAACAAGCCTATTATCAACGTATACCTGTATAGTGGCTGAGCCATAATACCGCACCGTAGTTTCCACCGTATCCCCTGGCTCATGGCTATTTACGTAGGCTACACTGGTTCCCCGGACATCGGTAACCACAATTTTGATCTGGTGGACCTGTCCATCATTGGGAACAGGCACCTTTACCCGGGCTTCCTTGGGTATTGGTCCCGGTCCTTTGCTTAAAGTTACCTTTACAGACGTACCCTGATTAACCATAGTACCGCCAGGAGGATCCTGGCTGACTACCTGATTCTGGAAGTAATCGGTACTCTCGACCCACTGAACATTTTCATCCAGGCTGAGGTTGCTTTCAGCCAGCCTGGCCCGGGCCTGTTCCCGGGTCAGCCCGGTCAGATCGGGCACCTCCGATTGCCTGGGCTTTGGCCCCAGGGAAAGATAAACCGTTACCCGGCTGTTAGGAGCAACCCTTTCCCCGGCGGCAGGAGATTGTTGAAAGATCAGGTTCGGAGGAACGTTATCATCGTAACCTTTCTGCACTGTTTCGGCCAGGACCAGACCCTTTTCGGTCAGGCGTATACGTGCTTCTTCCAGGGAAAGGCGGTACAAATCGGGTACGACTCTCAGGTCCGGCCCCAGGCTGACCGTCAGGGTGATGACCCGGGGAGGTTTTACCGGCGCATCCTGAGGGCCAATATCCTGGGCAATTACATATCCCTCCGGGACCTGGGGATGGTGCTCCTTACGTACCGCCGTCTGTAATCCATACTGAGCCAGCAAGGCCTGGGCGTCCGACAACTTCATATTCACCACCAGTGGCACATTTACTGCCGGTGGCCCTTTAAGGTAACTGTTCAGGGCAAGGGCCCCCCCTGCCAAAAGGGCCATCAGGAGAACGGCCAGAGCTACCCACCCTGCGGGACGTAGCTTACGCCGGCGCATCCCTTTTTCCCCAGACCACTCTGCCGGTTTAAGCACCCGGGTAGCCATATCATCCAGGGGAATAAAACGGGTGGCTTCCTCCCCGTCCTGGAACAAAAGATCTTCCAGATGACGGGCCATCTCCCGGGCAGTAGCAAAGCGCAAATGGGAATTTTTTTGCATGGCCCGCAGCACCACCTGCTCCAGGGCCGGGGGAACAGCAGGGTTTCGCCTGGAGGGAGGCTCCGGTTCTTCCTGGATATGTTTGATGGCTACGGAAATAGGATTGTCCCCGGTGAAAGGTACACTGCCGGTAAGCATTTCATACAGGACCACGCCCAGGGAATAAATATCCGATTGGGGAGCGGCCACCTCCCCCCGGGCCTGCTCCGGCGAAAGGTAGTGTACCGAGCCCACAATGGTATCGGCCTGGGTCACGGTTGCTGCCGTGGCCTCCCGGGCAATGCCGAAATCAGTCAATTTGGCGCGGCCGCTTTTAGTAATCAGGATATTATGGGGCTTAATGTCCCGGTGCACGATGTTGTTTTCGTGAGCGTGCTCCAGGGCCTCCAGAACCTGGCAGGCAATTTGCACCGCCTTATCGGGAGGCAGGGCCCCTTCCCGGCGGATGACGGTTTTTAAATCCTCGCCGTCCACATACTCCATTACCAGGTACTGGATACCATCCTCCTGCCCGACATCATAAATAGAAACGATATTGGGGTGGGAAAGGCTGGCCACTGCCTGGGCTTCCCGGCGAAAACGGCGGGTAAATTCCTTATCCGAGGAAAATTCCGGGCGTAAAACTTTAATGGTAACCAGGCGGTTTAAAAAAGTATCCCGGCCCTTATAAACAATGGCCATTCCCCCGCCGCCCAGTTGTTCCAGGATTTCGTACCGGTTTCCCAACTGCCTCCCAATCATTACTTGTTCACCTCAAGTTTTGGTTGGGTAGTTTAGGTTTTCCGATTCCATTTTATTCTAAACTACGGGCCGGCAGTCAGTACCGCCCGGATCATTTCCCGGGCCACGGGGGCGGCCACCGCCCCGCCGGCACCACCGTTTTCGATAATTACCACTACTACCACCGAGGGCCTCTCGGCCGGGGCAAAACCGACGAACCAGGCATGGGTATCGCCTTTTGGATTCTGGGCCGAGCCTGTTTTGCCGGCTACGGTTATATCCGGTAGGGCCGCCTCCTTACCTGTTCCCTCTCTCACTACGGCCACCATGGCCTCTTTGATGATTCCGGCAACTTCCGGACTGACCGCCGTAAGCCAGGGCCTGGGCACCGTCTGTAAGAGTACCCCTTCCCGGGGATCCTGCACCCGGGCTAAAAGGTGGGGACGCATGATTACCCCGTTGTTGGCAATGGCTGCGGCCACCAGGGCCATTTGCAACGGGTTGACCAGCACCTCCCCCTGGCCGATGGCACTGGAAGCCAGCTGAGGTTTATTCATCTTCTCCGGAAGGGTAAGGGTCCCAGGCCGGTAAGCAACCTCAGGGGGATTGCCCGTCCAGGGATCTCCAGTCAAACCAAAGGCCCGGGCGGTCCGATAAAACCTTTCTGCTCCCACTTCCAGGCCCAACCGGGCAAATGTAGTATTGCAGGAAACAGCCAAAGCACGGTTAAAATCCACCGACCCATGGGCAGCAGTATCGGTGAGTCGAAAGCCGTCGATTATTAGGCTGCCCTGACAATTAAAAATACGTTTCGCTACCTCTGGATTTGTCGTCAGGGCACCGGCAGCGGTGATTAATTTAAAGGTTGAACCGGGGGGATATGCCCCCTGGGTAGCCCGGTTCAGCAGCGGGGCTCCTTTGTCCTGTTGCAATAAATCGTAACGGGTGAGAACTTTACCGCTGGAGGAGCGCCCGGCTGGGTGATCGATAGTGTTAGGATTAAAGCTGGGACTGCTGGCCAGGACTAAAATGGCCCCGTTCCGGGGATCCAGCGCCACTACTGCTCCCTGCCGCTTGCCTAAAAGCTGCATGGCCAGTTGCTGCAGCCGGGCATCCAGGGTCACTACCACATCGTTCCCCACCCGGGGGCGTCCGAGCAAGCGGTCCATTATAACTTCGATTTTGTCTTTTTCGGTCATACCCAAAAGATAACGGTCATAGGCCGATTCCAGCCCAACCCGCCCGTAGCGCTGGGAGATAAAACCAACTACCTGGGCGGCATCCTGCCCCAGAGGGTAGATGCGCCTTCCGCCGTCGGTTTGTGCCAGTACCGTTCCCCGGCGATCATAAATAGTACCACGGTGCACCTTGGACTCGTAAACCGCCAGCCGCCGGTTATGGGGATCGGTGGCCAGGACCGGACCGAGGAACACATTCACGTAACCAATATAGAAACCCAGCAGAACAAAGGACCCGAGGATTAAGTAACTTAACCGACGGATGTTCGTTTTCATCTTCTACCCCGCCAATAGTTACTTGAAAAGTCTATTGGTCCTGAAGTATTATTAACTAGCTGTGTCTCGTGGGATATATTTAACAACAGGCCAAGGATGATGAAATTGGCCACCAGGGAACTACCGCCATAGCTGACAAAGGGCAAAGTGACGCCAGTTAAAGGCAACAGTTTAGTCACTCCGGCAATAATGATAAAGGTCTGCAGTCCCATTAAGGCGGTAAACCCTGCTGCCAGCAGGGAAGCAAAATCATCCCTTGCACCCAGGGCAATCACAAATCCCCGGTAGACAAAAAGCATGTAAATGATCAATAGGGCAAGACCGCCCGCCAGTCCCAATTCCTCCGTGATAGCCGAAAAAATAAAGTCCGTATGCACTGCAGGTATAAACAGGGGCAAACCGGCTCCCAGTCCAGACCCGGAGAGACCACCGGCAGCAAGGGCAAAGAGGGATTGCACTACCTGGTAACCGGCAGTTTCCACGTACTGCCAGGGATTGAGCCATACTTCCACCCGCATCCGCACGTGCTCAAAGAGGGCATAACTGCCTGCCGCCCCGGCTAAAAAGAGTGCTCCACCCAGGCATACATAGGCAATCCGGGCGGTGCTGGCGTAAACCATGGCTAAAAAGGTGCTAAAATAAATCAACGCCGCTCCCAGGTCCTTTTGAAAGATGAGCAGCAAAAGGGAAATGCCCCACATGACCAGTAAAGGGCCCCATTCCTGTGGGGCCGGTAGCGCTATGCCCATTACTGTCCGGCTGCCTTCAGCAAGGGCCAGGCGGTTTTCGGCCAGAAAGGCAGCCATAAAAAGCACCAGCAGGATTTTCACGAACTCCGAGGGCTGCACTTGAAACAATCCCAGGTCCAGCCAGCTTTTTGCTCCCCCCTGCTCCACGCCAAAAAAGATGGGTAGTAAAAGGCCGATTACTCCGGTCAGGGTATAAAGATACTTATAATCGGCCAGTACCCGGTAACGAAGAGGCAATCGGGTAATCAACAAAAGGGTAACCAGGCCGACCATTAACCAGACAAACTGGCGAATCGCGTAAGCCGGATTTAAACGATAAAGAAAAACCAGGCTGGTCGAAGAAAATACGGCTACCAGCGGGAGTAAAAAGGGATCCCCGGCAAAGCCGGTCCGCAGCCAGAAAAGGTGGAGACCCCAGAAGACCGCGATGGTGATCAGCGCCCCCACCAGTACCACCGCGGTGGACGGAGCAGGTTTCAGGAAATAAAGTACTCCCGCCCCGGCCAACAAATAAGCTCCGGCCAGGAAGAGCAACTTTCCTTCGACGGCCCGCAAGTGGTGCACCCTCGGGGAAAACATTTTCATAATCATTCCACCGCCATCAATATCACGGTAATGTTATCACTGCCACCCCGCTCCAGGGCAGTCTGCACCAGCACACTTACGGCCCGGTCCAGGTCGGGGATTTGCTCTACCAGCATGCCTATTTCTTCAGGAGATAAATGTACCGTCAGGCCGTCGGTACACAGGAGCACCCGATCCCCTTCCTGGAGTCTCACCTGCCCGCAGTCTACCTCCACTCTGGGTTCGATACCCAGAGCCCTGGTCAGTACATTGCGCTGGGGATGATGACGGGCCTGTTCTTCACTCAAACCTCCCAGGCGGACCAACTCCTGTACCAGAGAATGATCTTGGGTAAGTTGCTGCATTTTGCCCCTGCGCAACAGGTATATGCGGCTATCCCCCACATGGGCCAGGTAAAGATTTTCTTTCCTGACCAACACCGCGGTCAATGTGGTGCCCATGCCCCGGTAACTGGCGTGGCTGCAGGATAACTGATAAACCATCCGGTTGGCTGCCTGGACGCCCTGTACCAGTATTTTTCCCGGATCAGCACGATGGGAGAAGTGAGACTTAAGGAAGCGCACCAGCTCAGCTGTGGCCATCCGGCTGGCAATTTCGCCGGCCTGATGGCCGCCCATACCATCGGCCACGGCAAACAAACCTAAACCGGGTTCAATACACAGGCAATCTTCATTTACTCGCCGTACCAGGCCTGCATCACTGGCTTGACTCCACTTCATAAGCCCACCTCACAAACTGAAAGGTAACACCGCCGATACGTAAACGGTCGCCATCGGCCAGAACGGTGGGCCGTTCCAGGCGCACCTCATTAAGATAGGTACCGTTTAGACTGCCCAGATCCTGTACCCAGTACTGGTCATCCCGCGAAAAAATGACCGCATGCTCCTGTGAGGAAAAAGGATCGGCAATAACCAGGTCGTTGTTTTCCCCCCGGCCCAGGGTAATCCTTTCCCTCAGGTAAAAGGTCATCCCCTTTTCCAGCCGGGGATCAGGACTGGCTATGACCACCAGCCGCGCGCCGGGCTTGGGGATGCTGGCTTCCCGTAGACTGGGAAAGGATTTTTTTTCACTGCTGGAGATCCCCCCGCCAGCGGAGGTAGCCATTACCGGGTTTCCCCGCAACCCCCGGAACATCTGGCGGACTACCGCAAACAGAAAAGCATAGAGCAAAAAAAGGAAAAAATAGCGCAGGAAGGTCAGGACAAGATCCAGCATCATTCCACCTCAAAAACACACAGGGTGGCACCCATTTTAATGGTATCCCCCGGTGCTAAAACCTTTGCATGCACCCGTACTCCATTAACATAAACACCATTGGTACTGCCCAGATCTGTAAGTACATACTCTCCTCCCCGGTATTCCAGCTGGGCGTGGCGGCGGGAAACACTGCTATCGCTTAAGACCACGTCGCAGGTATCCCGGCGCCCGATGACCATGGTGGTGGTTTGCAGGGGGAAAACCTTTCCTTCCTGCGGACCGGCTGTCACCACCAGGCGGGCCCTGGGTCCCGGGGGGACCACCGGTACCGGGGCAGTGTGCCGGGCCGGTTGATATTCCAGGGTATCCTCAAACTCCCCTTCCCTGGCAATGACCGGGCGATCTCCTTCTTCGCCAGTTGTGCAAACGGCTTCCCCAAAGCGCCCCTCGATGCGCATTTGTCCTTCAACCACAGCGGCATCTTCCTGGATTTCTACCCGGGGAGGTGCCACCAGGGTAAAATTTTTTTCCCGTGCCTTCTGGATGAGGTAGTCCTGCAACTCTCCGGCCAGAAGCGGAGCAATGGAAGAAACCGCGCGGTAATCCTCCGGGTGCAAATAAATAGTATACTCGTTGGGTGCATAAACCCGGCTGATGCTCACCCGCTTGCGGTCCCGCATTTCCCGGGCCAGTCGTTTGGCCATTTCCAACGGTTGCACCCGGCCTTTAAATTTATCCCGGAAGAACCCCTCAATATATTTTTCCAAACTGCCTTCTAGGCCGGAAAAGAGTCCCATCAGGTCTTCCTCCCTATCCATTCAGTGCGATGACCCGGCGCCGCAGTTGTCCGCACGCGGCGTCAATATCACTGCCCAGTTCCCGCCGCACCGTTACCGAAAGCCCGGCCTTTTCCAGTATCTTTTTGAAGCGGTGTACCCGTGCCGGAGGTGTGCGAGAAAAATCCCTTCCGGTTACCGGATTGGCCGGAATGAGATTAATATGGCAAAGCAACCCCCTCACCAGCCGGGTCAGCTGCAGGGCACAGCGGGAACTATCGTTTACTCCGGACAGAAGAGCGTATTCAAAGGTAATGCGCCGGCCTGTCAATTTTGTGTACTCCTGGCAGGCTGGTATAAGTTCCTCCAGGGGATGGCGCCGGTTGATGGGTACCAGCCGGTTACGCAGTTCATCGTTGGGGGCGTGCAGGGAAACGGCCAGGGTAAGGGGCAGGCGCCGACGGGCCAGTTTTAAAATCCCCGGTACTACTCCGCAGGTAGAGAGGGTAATATGCCGGTATCCGATATGCAAACCGTAAGGTGCAGTAAGGTGTTCGAGAAAAACCATGGTATGGTCAAAGTTATCCAGGGGTTCCCCGGAACCCATGAGCACCACATGGCTTATCCTTTCCCCCACATCGGACTGCATGGCCAAAACCTGATCGTACATTTCCCCCGGCGAGAGGTTGCGAATGAGCCCGCCGATGGTGGACGCACAAAAACGGCAACCCATGCGGCAACCCACCTGGGTGGAAATGCAGGCGGAACGTCCGTACAGGTGTCGCATGAACACACTTTCCACGGCCTGCCCGTCAGCCAGGCCAAAGAGGTATTTAATGGTATCCCCCCGGTGGGAAACCCGTTTTTGGACTATCGTCAGCCCTTGCAAATGGGTAAACTCTTTTAGCCTTGCCCGCAAATCTTTGGGCAAATCGCTCATCTCGTCCCAGGATAGGCAACCCCGCTGAAAAAGCCAGCGGGCCAGCTGTATGGCCCGGTAAGGTGGCTCCCCCAACCGGTCTAAAAGATCTTTTATCTGATCAAGGGTGAAGTCCTTTAAATTAATCATGGCCGTGTTCCCCATCTTTCGTCGACATTACCTACCATAAAATATTATATCATACTTGAGGCTAAAACCTTACAAATACTACCGCCTTTACCCCTTGCCCATCGTTGGTTATGGCGACAATGGTTTTGGGTTTAGACCCTTTTGCGCAGGCGGGCGATGAAAAAGCCGTCCATCCCGTGCCGGTGCGGTAGAAGCTGGATATAACCCCGGGACAGGGTTCCCTGGTCGTCCAGACCGGCAGGCAGCAGGGCAGAAAGATCTTCCAATACAAACTCAGGATGGCGGGTTACAAAGTCTTCCACCTGACCCAGATTTTCTTCCCGGGTTATGGTACAGGTGCTGTATACCAGCACCCCGCCGGGTTTCAGGCAGGGTGCCACCCCGTCCAGCATCTCCTTTTGCAGGGCTGCCATTTCCGCAATGGAGGCCTCTTTTTTGCGCCAGCGGGCATCAGGTCGCCGGCGGAGCACCCCCAGGCCGGAACAGGGAGCATCCAGTAAGACGAAATCGGCCCACCCGCACATGCGGTGGCCGAGTTGACGGGCATCCCCCTTCACGGGTTGGATACAGGTGATACCCAGCCGGCGGCAGTTAGCTGCAATTAATGTCAGCTTATGCGGGTGGATGTCCAGGGCAATTATTTCCCCCCTGTCTCCCATCAACTGGGCCAGGTGAGTGGTCTTGCTGCCCGGAGCAGCAGCAGTATCCAGTACCCGTGTCCCTGGAAAAGGGGCCAGGGCATGCCCCACCAGCATGGAGCTTTCGTCCTGGACGAAGAACAGGCCCTCTTCAAAGGGTGGAAAGCCGTGCAGGGAAGGAAAACCGGCTACCTTCAACCCTTCCGGAGCAAAGGAGGTGGGCTCCGCCGTCACACCCTCATCCCTTAAGCGTTCCATTAACTCCTCCCGGCTGACCTTCAGTGTATTGGTACGTATGGTGTTGGGAGCCGGCCCGTTGTTGGCCTGGCAGAGGGCTATCGTTTCCTTTAGTCCATATTCCTTAAGCCAGCGCCGGACCAGCCAGGCTGGATGGGAGTAACGCAGGGAAATGTGGGCAACCGGGTCGTCATTTAGATCGGGAAAAGGTATCTGCCTGCCCCGCCGGGCCAGGTTACGCAGCACCCCGTTCACAAAACCCACCATCCCGGGATGGCCGTAACGGCGGGCCAGTTCAGCAGACTCATTGACCGCCGCTGAGTCAGGTACCCGATCCATATACATGATTTGATAAGCTCCCAGGCGAAGGATGTTCCGGATCCACGGGTTCTGGGAGGCCAGGGGTTGGCGTAAGAAGTGTCCCAGGAGCCAGTCCAGAGTATTTAAATGGCGCAGGACACCATAAGCCAGCTCAGTCGCAAAAGCCCGGTCCAGCTTATCAGGCCGGTAGCGTTCCAGAATCCGGTCCAGAACCAGGTTGGCGTATGCCTCTTCCTCATCTACGGCGTGTAAAACTTTCAAAGCCAGTTCCCGGGCATTGATCCGGGCCAAAGTAAGTCACTCCTTATCCAACCCGTAAAAGTAGCGAATGGCTCCC
Organism: Desulfovirgula sp.; assembly: GCA_020725525.1. Classification (GTDB taxonomy): domain Bacteria; phylum Bacillota; class Desulfotomaculia; order Desulfotomaculales; family Desulfovirgulaceae; genus Desulfofundulus. The sequence goes on along the minus strand of DYEX01000077.1, from coordinate 82,085 downwards.
TCCACCAAAGGTAGGGATACGCAGGTATTGAAACAGGGGCCACAGGGGCGCTCGTTGGTTACCCCCAGAACGGGAATAGGGTTGCTGTCCAGAATGCCGCTGGTCAAATCCCGTTCACAGGCAACGGCAACAATCGCCCGGGGATGATATTCCCGCACATATTTGCGGGCCAGGGTACCCCCCGTCGCCAAACCCAAATTAAAACCGTATTTATCCTTTAGTTCCAGCAAACTGCTGACAGAACATCTCCCACAGCGGCGGCAGTTATCCACATGAACCGTAATTTTATGGGGACACTCACTGTACTGCAAACAGTGGGGTACCAGCACGAGCAATTCTTTGGGCTGAACCTTCAAATGCCGGGCGTGTACCAGCTGGTTGTTTACTTCAATAAAGGATCTTTTGATCCGATCCGGATCAATGTGCAGCAGGCGCCCGAGTACCAGGGCCACCGGAAAAAACAGGTTTACGGCCACCCGAATGGGCCCCTGCAGGGGTTCAAAGGTACGGGCTGCTAAAAGGGTAATGACAATACCAGCCAGGCCCCCAAAAGCCAAGAACATGATCCCCACCAGCAGGGAAACCATGGTAAAAAGGATCACCTGGTAGGCCACTGAACGGGCAGGATTAAAAATCAAATACCAGGTACCCACCACCAGCAAGGCCACGATCACCAGACTGGCCCCTAAAAGCCCTAAGAAAAGCCGCTTGGGAGTGTTCATGAATGGCAACCATCCTTTGCCCGGCCCAGAACCGTTCCCGGAACCAGGGGATGACCACGCAAAAACTCGGCTACGGGCAAACGCCGGCCCCCCTGCAACTGCACTTCCCGCAAAGAAAGGCAACCCCTGCCCGTGGCCACCACCACTTCTTCACCGGCGGATATTACCTGACCGGCCTTGGCTCCTTTTGATATAGCTTCCTCCTTCAGCCCCGCCCGCCAGATCTTGAGCACCTGTTCCCCCCACCAGGTCCGGGCACCGGGCCAGGGGTCCAGCCCCCGTACCTGGTTGTATAGATCCCGGGCAGGTCTCTCCCAGTCAATTATTTCATCCTCCCGGGTTAAGGGGGGGGCATAGGTGGCCAGGCTATCTTGCTGGGGACGCCCTTGAACACGCCCCTCTTTTAGAAGGTGCAGGGTTTTCAGCAAAAGGTCCGCCCCCAGCCTGGCCAGCCGATCGTGAACCGTTCCGGCATTATCCTCTTCGTCAATGGATATGGCCTGCTGCAGCAGGATATCGCCTGTATCCAGGCCCTCATCCATGAACATGATGGTTACACCCGTTTCCCTTTCCCCATTCATGATCGCCCGGTGAATAGGGGCTGCTCCCCGGTAACGGGGCAATAACGAGGCATGAATATTAATACATCCCCGGGGAGGCAGGTACAAAATGGAGGGCGGTAAAATCTGTCCGAAGGCCGCTACCACAATTATTTCCGGCTTCAACTGCTGCAGTCGCTCAATAAAGGTAGCTTCCCGTACTCTAACGGGCTGGTATACCGGTAGACCCAGATGCAGGGCAGCTTTTTTCACCGGCGAAGGTTGTATTTTGTTGCCCCTTCCTTTGGGGCGATCGGGCTGGGTAACCACTCCCACTACCTGGTATCCGGCACTTACCAGCGCCTCCAGGGCAGGTACGGCAAAATCGGGGGTACCCATAAAAACCACACGCATAATCCTCGCTCCCAATCAGGCTCCGGGCTTGACGTGCCGGATGCGCACCGCACGGTCGATAAATAGTATGCCATCCAGGTGATCAATTTCATGCTGTAATGCCCTGGCCAAAAAGCCCCTGGCACAATGCTCCACCGGTTGACCGCGGCGATCCAGCCCTTTCACCCTTATTTCAGCAGCCCGGGGCACTTCCCCTACCACATTGGGCAGGCTCAAACATCCCTCGGTATCTGTCTCTTTTCCCCGGGCCTCTACAATTTCAGGATTGATTAACTCAATTAACCCTTCTCCCGTATCCACCACAATCACGCGCTTGGACACACCGATCTGGGGTGCGGCCAACCCTACCCCCCGGGCGTTATACATAGTATCCCGCATATTGTCCAGCAACTTCAGAATGTTGGGGGTGATTTTGGTTACTGGCCTGGCCTTTTCCCGCAATATTTCATCTCCATAAAGTACAATTTTAAAAACTGCCACCCCTTAAACCTCCTCAATTACATCATACTCTGAGGGGCAATGTCCACGGAAACCTGAACCCGGCGGTACCGGCCCGTCCCGGAAAAACTACCCAGGGCAGCCGTTACCGCTTCCCGCAGAATGCCCTGAGCCGAAGCTTTCAATACCAGGTGCCAGCGGTAGCGATCCTTAATGCGGGTGAGGGGAGCAGGGGCCGGCCCCAGCAGTTCAACCGGCACGCCGGCAGCATGGACTGCCTGTGCCAGGAAGTCTGCCGCCTCCTGGACCTCCTTTTCCGCCCTCCCGGTGACCAGCACCCGGGCGAGGTGGGTATAAGGAGGGTAGCCCAGGGCCCTCCTTAGGGCCATTTCCTGGCGGTAAAACCCCTTGTAATCGTGGTTCTGAGCACAGGTCACGGCATAGTGATTGGGGGAATAGGTCTGAATGAGCACCTCTCCCCCCTGTTCTCCCCGACCCGAGCGACCGGCCACCTGGGTGAGCAACTGAAAAGTCCGTTCGCTGGCCCGAAAATCAGGCATGTGCAGGGAAATATCGGCATTAATCACTCCTACCAGGGTTACGCCGGGAATATCCAACCCTTTGGCTACCATCTGGGTGCCAATGAGGATGTCCGCTTCGCCCTGACGAAATCCATCTACTATTTCCCGGTGGGCACCCCGCCGGCCTACGGTATCGCTATCCAGCCGCAGGACGCCGGCTGCAGGAAACAACCGCCGAATTTCCTGCTCTACCTTTTGTGTGCCCGTACCTAAATAGGCCACATGCCTGCTACCGCAACCGGGGCACAAGGAAGGAGCCAGCACACTATAGTTGCAGTAATGACAGCGCAGCCGCCCGCTGGTATGATAGGTGAGGGAAATGTCGCAGTGAGGGCATTTCAGCACCAGCCCACACTCCCGACAAACCACCAGCGTAGAATAACCCCGCCGGTTTAAAAAGAGGATCACCTGTTCGTGGCGGGACAGCCGCCGGGCAATGGCCTCCTGGAGCTCACGGGAAAAGATACTTTTATTACCCTCCTGTAACTCCCGGCGCAGGTCTACAATGCGCACGGGAGGTAAAGGGAGTCCGCCCACCCGCCGGGTCATTTCCAGCAAATGGTACGATCCTCCACCAACGGCCTGGCAATATGATTCCAGAGAGGGAGTAGCACTGCCCAGAACTACCACTGCCCCGTTATACCCGGCCAGACGCAGGGCCACAGTCCGGGCATGATAGCGGGGACTTTCCTCCTGTTTGTAGGAGGGTTCGTGTTCCTCATCCAGAATAATCAAGCCGACATGCTCCAGGGGGGCAAAAACAGCCGAACGGGCACCCAGCACCACCCTGGCCTCACCGGTACGCAGGCGCTGAAATTCATCATATCTTTCCCCGTCGGAAAGGCGGCTATGTAGTACGGCCACCTGGCGGCCAAAACGGCCCAGGAAGATATCGATCATCTGGGGGGTAAGGGCAATTTCCGGTACCAGCATCATGGCCTGTTTTCCCCGGGCCAGTGCCGCGGCAATAGCGTGCAAGTAAACCTCGGTTTTACCGCTACCAGTTACCCCATGGAGCAGAAAAACCTGTCGCTCACCCTTTTTGTCCAGAGCCTCAACAATTTTGCTTACCGCCCGGGCCTGTTCCTCATGGAGAACAGGCGGTTTTGTCCTTACTTCAGGTACCTTTTGGCAGGGATCCCGGGGTTCAATGCGTTCCTCGTTACGCAAAAGTCCCCTGGCCACCAGACTATCCACCACCCGGGGAGAAACCCCGGCTGCCTGTGCCAGTTCCTTCCTGGACAGACCGGGTCGGGCCTGAATAACCTGCCACACCGCAGCACTCTTTGGTGCTCGCCGGGGATCGGGAATCTCACAGCAAGCTGCCGGCCACAACCCCCGTACCTTTTTCGGCCCCTTCACCTGTAAAAGGGGCCAGACCATGGCCCGCAATGCTTTTACTGTCGGGCAAAGGTAATAAGCAGCCATCCAGCGGGCCAATGCCAGCTGGTGGGGTGTAAACAGGGGCCCGGCGTCCAAAAGGGCAGCCACGTCCTTTAAATCGGTGGCGTTGGGAGCCTGACTAAAACCAACTACATACCCTTCTATTTTACGGCGACCGAAGGGTACCAGTACCCGGCTGCCGAACTGCACCTTACCCGCCAGGGAGGGAGGTACGTTATAGTGAAAAACCTTGTCCACCTGGCGGAGAGCCAGGGACACCAGCACTTCCGCGTGCAACTTTATCTCTCCCTGCTACCAAACTTCAGGCGGGGTGCATAACTCCGGGGTGGCGGGGCAGAAATTTCCGGCAGGGGTTCTTTTTTCGGTCTTTTAGACCGGTAATCTATGGAAAAAGCCGGTTTTTCCGTGGCCGCATCTTTATCAGTCGCCTCCAGTAAACCCGGCGGCAGCACTGGTACCCGCCCTTCCCCTGATGAAGGATAGCGGGGTGAGTGGGTAATGGTAATGCTGTTTAAAATCAGTTCCTCTTCCCGGGTCAGCTCTCCACTGCTGTAATATCGCCGGCGTATTTCAGCCCGGGGAATAAAGGCTGCAAATTCCGCCGGCACATTCAGTTTGCTGCGACGGCTCATACGCATGGTTACTTCCCCAATCCGGACATCTAATTTATCAACCTGGCGCCACTTATGCCGCTCCGGACATTGAGGAGGCCATAACCAGGGATGAAAGAACATGGTGCTCACCCCCCTGGTATATTTTACTGTGTGTGGTGCTAAAAGGATACATTTAAGCCTTTGGGCACTCAAATATTCATGGTCCGGTTCCTGCAAGCACTATAGGACGGGTATTAACCGTTGACGGAAGTACTTAATATGTTTACAATTAAAGTACATGAATAACCTGGGAGGAATGCACTTGCCTCCACAAAAAGACCAAACCCAAGGGGAAGGTTACCTGGCCGTACGCACTGTGATTGAGCTTACCCGTACCATGGACCTGCTGGACGACATTCTGTCCAGGCACTTTGCGCATTTCAATCTTTCCCAGCCCAAATTTAATGCCTTGATGGAGCTATATCATGCCGGAGAACAGGGCCTTGCCCTTTCCGAATTGGGGCAGCGGATGCTGGTTAGCCGGGCCAACATTACCGGCCTGGTAGACCGGCTGGAAAGGGATGGGCTGGTGGTCCGTGTTGTTGATCCGAAAGATCGGCGTGTAATCCGGGCTCAAATCACTCCCCGGGCCGTCCAGCTCCTCCACGGTGTCTTACCCCTGCACAACGACCTGATCAAACGGGCCACATCCTGCTTAAACAGGGAAGAAAAGGAAACCCTCATCGGTCTTTTAGTTAAACTGCAACAGGGCCTGGATAAATTGTAAAAAGTACTTGAAGCCGCCGGTTGCAAATGGGCGGAAATTTAACAATTAATTTAAGGAGGTTGATCGCTTTGAAGTGCGCCAGATGTCAGGAGGAAGTATTACCTCAAGATAGCTACGACTATTACGGGCAAACTTTATGCGAGGATTGTTACGTTGTTGCCCTGCAACCTCCTAAACCCTGCGACCCGGCAGCAGTAGCCAGCGCTAAAGCCACCAGAAAACAACTGGGACAGACAGGTACCGACGGTCTTACCCCATTACAAAAGAGAATTTATGAATATATTAAAGAAAGAGGAAAGGTAACCAAAGAGGAAGTGGCCAGTACCTTTGATCTGCCCCAGTGGGAACTGGAAAAACAATTTGCTGTTTTACGCCACTGCGAACTGGTCAGGGCCACCAAAGAAGAAAACCAGATCTTCCTTACGTTGTGGTAAAAAATTTTTGCGCATGGTTGTTCTTTTGTGGTTATTACTTCTGATTTCTTTCGGAACGCAGCTCCAGGACCGCGTCCAGGATCCGGTGGGCCAGGGTCTTTTTGTCCATGATGGGCAGGGACTGGATACGCCCATCGGCAAAGAACAGTTTCACAATGTTTGTGTCGGCACCAAACCCGGCACCGGGCTGGGTGACATCATTGGCCACCAGCAGATCCAGGTTTTTCTTGCTCAGCTTTTGGAGGGCATTGGCCTCTAAATCTTCTGTTTCGGCAGCAAAGCCCACCAGAGTTTGATGTGAGGTTTTTCGCTGTCCTAGCTCATAAAGAATATCCGGATTCTTTTCCAGTTCCAGGATAAGGCTGCCCTCCGTCTTTTTTATTTTCTGCCCGGATACCAGCTTTGGACGGTAGTCGGCTACTGCGGCTGCTTTAATGACCACATCATACCGGGAAAAGCGTTCTATTACGGCCTGGTACATTTGCCGGGCAGTTTCCACGGAAACCAGCTCCACGCCGGCGGGTGGGGACAGGCTGGTGGGAGCGGATACCAGGGTAACCACTGCCCCCCGCTCTACCGCTGCCGCAGCCAGGGCATAGCCCATTTTGCCCGAACTGCGGTTGGAGATGTAGCGTACCGGGTCCAGGGGCTCCCTGGTTCCTCCGGCAGTAACCAGTACCTTTAGTCCGCTCAGGTCGCCAGGGAAAGAGAATATTCTTTTGATGTGTTCCAAAATCACCTCGGGGGCAGGCATGCGGCCGCGACCTTCCACACCGCAGGCCAGACGGCCAACCTCTGGTTCTACAATATGGTAACCCATTTCTTTAAGCCGGTGCAAGTTGGCCTGCACCGCCGGGTGAGCATACATGGCGGCGTTCATGGCCGGACAGAGGAGCACCGGGCAGGTAACCGCTAAAAGGAGAGAGCTTAAAAGATCATCCGCCAGGCCGTGGGCCAGTTTGGCCAGGATATTGGCCGTAGCGGGAGCAATAACGGCTAAATCCGCTCTGGCGGCCAGCTCAATATGGGGAATGGGGCCACTGGTAAGGGGGCCAAAAAGAGTGGTATGCACCGGCCGCCCTGTGAGGGCTGCAAAGGTTAAGGGCTGTACGAATTCCTGTGCCGCTTGCGTCATGACCACGTTCACCAGGGCACCGGCCCTGGTGAGGGCACTGGCCAGTTCGGCAGCCTTATAAGCAGCAATTCCCCCGGTTACGCCCAGGATAATGGACCTGCCCGCAAGCATTCTTTTCCGCCTCCTACACTACTTGACGCCATGTTTGGTCCGGCGGTAGCGGATCTGGCCCCGGACAACCTCGTGCAGTGCCCGGGTAACCGGCTTGGTTGCCGGGGTGTCTCCTTCTTCTTCACTTTTTTCTGTGAGTATTCTGGCTCTCTTCGCCACCACCACTACCAGCGTGTAGCGGCTGTCAACTTTTTTCATTAGTTCGTCTAAAGATGGTTGATTCATGGCGCCCCCCCGCACTCACCAGGAATTCTCTTTGAGATTGATTAAATTACCCCAGCTCTCATCCACTTTGATGCGCCGGGGACGGCATTTTTCGGCAATAAGAATTGATTGAATGGTAGCCACCGCTTCCTCCACCTGCCGGTTAATGACCACATAATCATAGCGGGAAAGGAACTGCAATTCCGTGGTTGCCCACTGCAACCGTCTCTGAATCTCTTCGACTGAATCAGTACCACGACCCGCAAGGCGTTCGGCTAACACAGTCCGGGAAGGGGGGAGGAGAAAAACAAGCACTGCTGATGGAAACTTCTTTTTAACCTGCAGGCCGCCCTGCACGTCAATTTCCAGGAGCACATCTTCACCCCTGGCCAGGGCCTCCTCTACTGCTTTTAGCGGTGTACCATAATAGTTACCGTAAACTTCCGCCCACTCCAGCAACTCCCCGGCCTTAATCATTTGCTGGAATTTCTCCCGGGAAACAAAAAAGTAATTTACCCCGTTCACTTCCCCGGCCCGGGGTTTTCTGGTCGTAGCGGAAATGGAAAGGTGAATTCCCGGTTGCTTTTCCAGCAAAGCACGGCAAACGGTTCCCTTACCGGCCCCAGAGGGACCGGATAGTACCATCAATATTCCCGCTGTTTTCATCTTCATTTACCCGGCCGGCTCTTCCGCCTGGGCAGGAGTGCTCTCCTTATTCACCAAACGATGGGCTACCGTTTCCGGCTGTACGGCCGAAAGAATTACGTGGTCGCTGTCGGTAATAATCACCGCACGGGTACGCCGCCCGTAGGTAGCATCAACCAGCTTGCCCTGGTCCCGGGCCTCGTTAATAATCCTCTTAATGGGCGCCGATTCGGGGCTCACGATGGCAACAATGCGGTTTGCCGAAACAATGTTGCCAAAGCCGATATTAATCAACCTGATCTCCATCATTTTCCCCCCTGCCACAGGATTATTCGATATTCTGTACCTGTTCCCGCATCTTCTCCAGTTCGCTTTTTACTTCCACCACCACCCGGCTGATTTCCAGGTCGGATGCTTTAGAAGCAATAGTGTTGATCTCCCGGTTCATCTCCTGGATTAAAAAGTCCAGCTTCCGGCCCACGGGGCCATCGCTTTTCAGGCATTCCCGAAACTGGACCAAATGACTGGCCAGGCGCACCACTTCCTCGGTAATGCTGGAACGCTCGGCAAAGATGGCCACCTCTGCAGCGAGACGGGCCTGATCCAGCGGAGTATCGGGCAACCACTCCTTTAACCTTTGGGTCAGGCGATTATGATATTCCGTTACCACCAGCGGTGCCCTGGTTTTTATTTGCTCGTTCAGTTCTGCAATCCGTTCAAGGCGGCGAGTCAAATCCGCCTCCAGCTGGCTGCCTTCGGCAAGGCGCATTTCCACCAGCCCATCCAGGGCCTGCTCCAGAGCTTCCGCAACCAGGGGCCACCATGTCTTTTCATCTTCGTCAGGCTCGTCCACTACCAGGAGCCCCGGTAAATTGATCAGGTGTTGTATGGTAACCGGGTCTCTTAATCCGAGGGTCGCCTTTAATTCCTCCATTGCCTTATAATACGATGTAGCCAGGGCTTTGTCAACTTTTACAACCGGACTTTTCTCACCACACTCCTCAGCGGAAAAATAACCGTCAATCCGACCGCGGGAAATGCGGGATTGAATGAGCCTTCTGGCCGGTTCTTCCAGAGAAACCATATTCCGGGGTAGGCGCAGGACCACCTCACAAAAACGGTGATTGACCGATTTAAGTTCCACCGTAAATTTTTTGCCCTGCCCGCATGATTCACCCCGGCCAAAGCCGGTCATACTCCTCAGCAAAAAATCCTGCTCCTTTCCGAAAACGTACTGATTCTTTTAGATTAAGGGGAACGATATGCCCTCGTTCCCCTTAATCAATCTGCGAGAAAAACTGTTCAATGCGGTTGAGTCCTTCCACAATGTTTTCCATGGAAGTGGCGTAGGAAAGGCGGAAACAGCGGTCATCGCCAAAGGCCACCCCCGGAACCACCGCCACCTTGACCTCATCCAAAAGAAGGCCGGCCAGATCGCTGGCTCCGTTGATCCGCCTGCCCTTATACTGCCGGCCAATATAACCAGCAATGGAAGGGAAAAGATAAAAAGCGCCGTTTGGCTTGTTGCAGGAAATTCCTGGTATAGCGTTCAGGCGCTGGAGCATGTAGTCCCGCCGCCGCCAGAATTCCGCTACCATCTGCTTCAAGGGTTCCTGGGTGCCAGTCAGGGCTGCCACACTGGCCGCCTGGGCAATGGAGGTGGGATTGGAGGTGGAGTGACTCTGCAAATCGACCATAGCCCTGGCCACCTCCGTGGGGGCAACAGCATAGCCAATGCGCCAGCCCGTCATGGCGTAAGCCTTGGACATTCCGTTAATGACTACCGTTTGTTCCTTGAGGGCCGGGCTCAGGGAAGCTATGCTCACATGTTCGCAGCCGTCATAGATCAATTTTTCGTAGATTTCATCGGATATAACGACCAACCCATGTTCTTCAATTACCTTCCCCAGCTCCACCAGCTCTTCCTTGGTGTATACTGCCCCGGTGGGGTTGCCGGGAGTGTTGATAACAACCATTTTGGTACGGGGGCTAACTACCGATAACAGTTCCTCGGCAGTTAACTTGAACCCGTTTTCCTGCCTGGTCTGGACGATTACTGGCACTGCCCCGGCCAGCTTGATCTGCTCCAGGTAGGTGACCCAGTAGGGTGCCGGTAAGATAACCTCGTCCCCAGGTTGAAGGAGTACCTGCATGGCATTGTAGAGGGAATGCTTGGCCCCTACGGAAACTACAATTTGCTCCGGCTTATATTCCAATCCGTTATCTGCCTTTAGCTTTTGTACTATGGCTTCTCTTAATTCCACAGTGCCAGCCACGGGAGTGTATCTGGTCATGCCTTTCTGGATGGCAGCAATGGCTGCTTCTTTAATATGAGCCGGGGTATCAAAGTCCGGTTCCCCCGCACCAAAATTGATCACTTTTTCTCCGGCCGCAATCATTCTCTTTGCCCGGGCGTCAATGGCCAGGGTTGGTGAAGGGCTGATGTTTTTGACCCTATCGGCAAGTTTCATGACTGATCACCCCTGCAGTGAGTTTTTAGAATTTAACTGGCCCGACGTTTTTCTTAATGCGTTCCACCGCTTCCTTGAGCCGGTCGGTATCCACAGTGAGGGACATACGGAAATAACCGGCTCCATTGGCACCGTAGCCGGTACCCGGTGTAATCACTACCCCGGCTTTTTCCAAAACCAGCTCGGTAAAGGATTCGCTGGTGTGTCCGGCCGGAACGGGAGCCCAGACATAAAAGGTAGCCTTTGGTTTTTCCAGTTTCCATCCCAGAGAGTTTAAACCGTCAACCAGGATGTCCCGGCGTTCCCGATAAAGGGCGTTAACCCGGTCAATAACCTCCCGTGGCCCGTTTAATCCTGCCATGGCCGCATACTGGATGGCCTGGAACTGCCCGGAATCCAGATTTGATTTCAGACGACCGAGGGCTTCGATGACTTCGGCGCAACCGGCGGCCCAGCCAATTCGCCAGCCGGTCATATTAAAAGGCTTGGAAACGGAGCTAAACTCAATGCCTACCTCTTTGGCACCGGGGGTTTGCAAAAAACTCGGCGGCCGGTAACCATCAAAGGCCACTTCAGAGTAAGCGGCATCGTGGCAGACCAGGACGTTAAACTCTCGGGCAAAGGCCACCACTTCGGCAAAGAAGGACTCACTGGCCACCGCTCCCGTAGGGTTGTTGGGGTAATTAATAAACATCATTTTGGCCTGCCTGGCCACTGCAGTAGGAACGGCGGCCAGGTCGGGAAGGTATCCCCTCCCGGCCTTTAAGGGCATGTAGTAAGGCTCCGCCCCGGCTAAGATAGCTCCCCCTGCATAAACAGGATAACCCGGGTCAGGTACCAGCACTGTATCCCCGGGATTGAGATAACACCAGGATATATGGGCGATGCCTTCCTTGGAACCAATCAGGGTTACCACCTCGGTTTTGGGATCCAGCTGGACTCCAAAACGCCTGGCATACCAGCTGGCCACTGTCTCGCGGTAGCTGAGCATGCCTGCGGAAGAAGGATATTGATGATTGGCCGGGTTGCGGGCTTCTTTGATTAGTTCCTCGATAATGTGTTCCGGGGTGGGCTGATCCGGATCGCCGATTCCCAGGCTGATGATGTCCACCCCGGCAGCCCGTTTTTCCTCTATAAGCCGTTCAATGCGGGCAAAGAGATAGGGGGGTAAGTTTTTAATGCGTTGTGCCTGTTCGAACTGCAAAGCCAAAACCTCCTCGAAGGCCATAATTTATCAATAGAAATCACACATTGGAAAGGGCGGTGCGCTGGAACCCTGCTCACCCCACTGTTCCGCTTAAGATGCGTACCCCGGCTCGCTTTGAATCGACCCGGCGGCGCTACAAAGAGCGCAGTGCCCCCGTTCGATCTCTTCGAAATCTATTCTGGACAGGGGATTTGGCCGCAGAAGACCTCCTCGGCGGGCCCGGTCATGTATAAATGATCGTCTTCCATCCATTCAATGTGCAGGGTTCCCCCGGGCAGGTGAACCTTCACCACACGGCCCGTGTAATTGTTCATAACACCCGCTACCACTGTGGCACAGGCGCCGGTGCCGCAGGCCAGGGTGGGCCCTGCTCCCCGCTCCCAAACCCGTACCTTTACCTCGTCCCTGCTCAAAACTTGCACAAATTCCACGTTAGTTTTTCGGGGGAAAAGGGGGTGTTTTTCCAGCTTTGGGCCCAGCACACTCAGGTCAACCTGATCCACTTCAGGAACAAAAAGCACACAGTGGGGGTTGCCCATGGAAACGGCAGTAACATGGAATGTTTGCCCTTCCACAACCAGTGGCTCACTGACCACCCGTCCGGGGGAGCCAATCATGGGAATGTCCTGCCGTTCCAAACGGGGAGCACCCATATCCACCCGCACCGCCCTCACCCGCCCCTTTTCCAGCACCAGCCGGGGCACCATCACGCCAGCCCTGGTTTCAATATGCATCACTTCTTTTTTTATACCGCCGCGCTCATAGAGGTATTTCGCCACACAGCGTATGGCGTTGCCGCACATTTCTGCTTCGCTGCCATCGGCATTGATGATCTGCATGAAAACATCGGCCTTTTGGCTCGTGCGGACCAGCACCAGACCATCGGCTCCGATGCCAAACTGGCGATGACAGAGCCGGCGGGCAGCGCCGGGTAAATCCTCCTCCCCGCCCGGCCATTCTTGTTTTACAAGATCGACCAGGATAAAATCGTTTCCCAAACCGTGTACTTTAAAGAATTGCAACTAGATAAAAACCCCCTTGCTCCTATTATTTCCTTCAGCCCGTAGGGACAAAATTAATACTTCGCCCTGTCCGGCATTTTTCCTGCAAAAGATCCAAAATTCGGGCTCACACTTTAATATACATGATTTTTTCCCTGGCCCGCAACTGTAAATGCCGGAAGGCGGTATTAAACAGCGGCGGAGTCAGGGAGACCAGAATAACGATCAGCCAGTGTGAAGCGTCTAGAGGTACGGTATGAAAAACCGGTTGCAAACAGGGTACATAAGTAACTGCCAGCTGTAACAGGATGGAACAACATACAGCCGCCAGCAGATGGGGGTTGGAGAATAACCCAACTTCCCAGATGGTATGGCGTTCGGAACGACAGGTAAAGACAAAAAATAGCTGGGAAAACACCAGAGTGTTAAAAGCCATGGTTCGGGCTAGATCCAAATGGACGTGGCCCAGGGAGTAAACACCGGCAAAGACCAATAAGGTCCCCAGGCTGATGACCAGGCCACTGCCCAGGATACGCCAGGCCAGACCGTGGGCAAAAATACTCTCCCGGGGGTGACGGGGCGGCCTGTACATGATATCGGGGTCCGGCGGATCTACCCCCAGGGCCATAGCCGGCAATCCATCGGTAATTAAGTTCATCCATAATATTTGAATAGGTAAAAGGGGCAAGGGCAGGCCGGCCAGCACAGCAAAAAGCATGACCATCACTTCCCCTACATTGCAGGACAATAAGTAGCGGATAAATTTGCGGATATTATCATAAATGCCCCGTCCCTCCTCCACAGCGGCCACAATCGTGGTAAAATTATCATCGGCTAAAACCATGGAGGAGGCCTCCTTGGTTACGTCGGTTCCAGTTATACCCATGGCAATACCAATATCGGCTTCCTTAATGGCCGGGGCATCATTGATCCCGTCCCCGGTCATGGCCACCACATGTCCGGCCTGTTTTAGTGCCCGCACAATGCGCAGTTTATGCCGCGGTGACACCCGGGCATATACCGCCACTTCCCCGGCAACCCTTCCCAACCGTTCATCGTCCAGCTGATCCAGTTCGCTTCCGGTTAAAATGTGACCCTGGCTTCCCAGAAGACCCAACTCCTTAGCCACGGCCCCGGCAGTGAGGCGGTGATCGCCGGTAATCATTACCACCTTGATTCCTGCCCGGCGACAGCGCTGCACGGCAACCACTGCCGCCGGCCGGGGTGGGTCGATCATTCCCGCGAGACCGACAAAAATGAGGTTTTGTTCGACTTCCGCTTCTGTCAAATCTCCTTCGGTGCGTGGCCCAAGCCTGCGCCAGGCCAGGGCCAGCACCCGCAGGGCATCAGAAGCCATGGCGGCATTCTGCCGCAAAATTTCTTCCCTCTGGCGGGGGGTTAAAGGAACCATCCGGCCCTGACGGTAATGATGGGAACAGAGCTCCAGCACCACATCGGGCGCTCCCTTGATATAGGCCACCAGGGTGCCGTCGGCTTGCTTGTACACCACGGACATGCGTTTGCGCTCTGAATCAAAGGGAAACTCCATTACCCTCTTTTCCTGGCGTTCCAGTTCTTCCCGCCAGAACCCTCCCTTGGCTGCCATTACCAGTAAAGCCCCCTCCGTGGGATCTCCGTTAATGGACCAGACGGGAGACTCCCGGCGGACCAAACTGCGAAATAACCCCCCAATGGTAATCCCGCTGCGAGTCAGCACCGCGTTATTACACAGGGCGGCAATCTTAAAAAATAGCTGCAACTCCTCGGAACGAAGGGACAGGGAGGTAATGATTTCCCCTTTCGGATCATATCCTTCCCCGGTAATTTCCAGCGGAGCCTGGCCCACCACGGCCCGACGCACCGTCATTTCATTTTGAGTCAGAGTGCCGGTTTTGTCAGAACAGATCACCGTGGCGCAGCCCAGGGTTTCTACCGCCGGCAACTTGCGAATAATGGCCCGGCGCCGGATCATGCGCTGTACTCCAATGGCCAGGGCCACGGTGACAATAGCTGGCAGGCCTTCGGGAATAGCCGCCACAGCCAGGCTAACTCCGGCCAGGAACATCTGGTAAGCCGGTTCACCCCGGTAAATGCCCACCGCCACTACCAGCGCACAAACCAGCAGGCAAAAAGCCACCAGCCCGCGTCCCAACTGGGCAAGGCGGCGCTGCAGTGGGGTTTCCTCGCTCCCTGCCTCTTGAATTAATCCGGCAATCCGGCCCATTTCCGTGGCCATTCCCGTGGCCACCACTATCCCCCGGCCCCGGCCGCGCGTTACCACTGTCCCCAGAAAGGCCATGTTACGGGCATCTTCCGGGGTAACCTTACCTGAAATAGCCTCTACCTGTTTTTTTACTGGAACGGACTCACCGGTAAGGGCAGATTCCTCTAATTCCAGATGCATGGCCTGCAAAAGACGAAGGTCGGCCGGTACCCGATCTCCCGCCTCCAGCAACACCACATCACCGGGAACCAGCCCCGCGGCAGGGATCTTATGTTCCAACCCTCCCCGGATCACCCGGGCTTCGGGTGCGGTGAGCTCTTTTAAAGCCTCCATGGAGCGCTCGGCCCGGTATTCCTGAACACAGCCCAGGATGGCATTGATGATCACAATCACCATAATGGTGGCGGCATCGACATACTCACCTAAAAAGCCAGAGATGACCGTAGCCGCCAGCAAAATTAACACCATGAAGTCTTTAAACTGCTCCAAAAACATTCGCCATAAAGGCACCCGCGGTGTCCTGGCCAGTTCATTGGGACCAAAACGGGCCGTCCTTTCCCTGACCTCCCGCTCATCCAGCCCCCGGTGCGGATCGGACTGAAGCACCGCGGCCACTTCTTCGCCAGTTAAGGAATACCATTGTTCCGGCATCGGCCATCACTCCTACCCTTGCAGTTTGTCCCACTTAAAGATATGCGGAGTGACTGACAAAAATAACCTCACCCACAAGATGTCCCCTTCTCCCCTCTGGCTACTCTTGCGGGTCGCCGACGGGAAGTGATAAACTTTTTGTTAGCACTTCACCTGGAAAGGAAGTCTTCTATGCCCTTTGATGGACTGGTACTGGCAGCTATACGCCATGAACTGGAAAGGGAATTGCTCGATGGCCGCATTGACCGGATCTACCAGCCTTCTCCCCTGGAGATAAATTTGCTCATCCACCGTGCGGGCACCCGGTTCCGCCTTTTGCTCTCGGCCCATCCCGAAAACGCCCGGGTACATCTCACCGGGCAGATACGGGAGAACCCCCCTTCCCCACCGGTATTTTGCATGGTCTTGCGCAAACATCTGGAAGGAGGCCGGATCCGGGGAATACACCAGCTGGGGCTGGACAGGATCCTGGTTTTGCAGATTCAGGGTTACAACGATCTGGGAGAACCCTGCCTCAAAGAATTGATTTGTGAAATCATGGGCCGGCACAGCAACATTATTCTGGTCAACCCCGATACAAAGCAAATTATTGACGCCATCAAACGCTATACCTACGCCGTCAGCCGCCACCGGGAGGTTTTGCCCGGGCGGGAATATATACCCCCGCCGGAACAGCATAAACTAAATCCCCTTGAACTGAAAGAAGAGGAATTCCGCCAGGCGTTGCTCGAAGCTCCCCTGGAAACCCCCGTAGCCGCTGTCTTGCAGCGTATCCTGGATGGGATCAGCCAGGTAATGGCCCGGGAGATCCTTTACCGGGCCGGGCTGGCGCAAGACCTTATTCTGGATCATTGCGGGGAACATGAACTAGTGGTTTTGTGGCAGGCAATTCAACAAATGGCCGGTGCCATTGCCCGGGGAGAATTCCAACCTTCCCTGGTGCTGGACGAACAGGGCAGGCCCAGGGAATTTGCCGCCTTTGATTTAACCCATTTTCACGCTTTCACCCGCCGGCAGGGCAACATGAATGCTTTAGTCGATCTCTTTTATACGGCCAGGGAAGAAGATCATGATTATCAAAGTAAAAAACAATCCCTGCTTACCGTGGTGCGGCGGGAGATGGGTCGCCTATCCCAAAAGCTTTCCCTGCAGGAGGAAAGCCTGGGCAAAGCCGAACGGGCGGAAGAATATAGAATCCTTGGGGAACTGCTCATGGTCAACCTGTACTGCCTGAAAAAAGGTCTTAGCGAGGTTACCCTGGAAAATTTCTACGATCCGGAAAAAAAGATGGTAACCATCTCTCTCGATCCCCGGTTGAGCCCGGTGCAAAATGCCCAGGCATACTTTAAAAAATATACCAAGGCCAAACAAACCAGGGAGGAAACCGGGAACCGGATCGAGCAAACCCAAAGGGAGCTGGAATATTTAAAAAGCGTAGAAACGGCCATTACCCAGGCCACAACCGTACCAGAACTGGTGGAAATCAGGGAAGAACTGGAGGAGCAGGGCTACTTGAAGCCGGCAAACAGGGAAAAGAAAAGGGAACCGGAAAAACCCCGGCCCCTTGTTTTTACTTCCAGCGATGGTTTTACCATTTTAGTGGGACGGAACAACAAGCAAAACGACTACCTCACCCTGCGCCTGGCCAAAGGTGAAGACGTCTGGCTGCACACCAGGGACATCCCCGGTTCCCACGTGCTCATTCGCACCGGCGGACGGACAGTACCGGAAACCACTCTGGCCGAAGCTGCCTCCCTGGCCGCTTACTTCAGCCGGGCCAGGGAATCACAAAACGTGCCGGTGGATTATACCCTGTGCCGAAACGTACACAAACCCCGGGGAGCCCGTCCCGGCTACGTTATTTATACCGGACAGCGCACCCTCACCGTTAATCCCGATCAGGAACTGGTAGAAAGGCTCAAGGCGTAACCGCCGGAATCGCACCTTTTTGGGGATCAGCCCCCGGCAGCCAGCCTTAACCCCGCGGCGGCAATCATGTCCAGGTCCTTTTGGATTTCGTTGCCCCGGGTGGTGAGATAGTTGCCGATCATCAGCCCGTTAATGGCTACCTCCAGTGCTTCCCGCTGCCTTTCCCCCAAAGCGGGCTCCCGTCCCCCACACAGGCGTATAATAGCCCCGGGCATGATCAGGCGGAAGAGGGCAAGGGTTTTTAAAATCTCTTCCACTGGCAGGGGCTTTTGCCCGGCAAGGGGCGTGCCGGGAATGGGGTTCAAGATGTTCACCGGGATCGAGTTTACCCCCAGCTCCCGTAGTTCCAGGACCATTTCCAGCCGGTCGGCCATGGTTTCCCCCAGGCCGATGATACCGCCGGAACAAACCTCCAATCCGGCGGATTGAGCGGCCCGGATGGTGGCCACCCTCTCCGCAAAAGTATGGGTGGTGCAAATGTTGGGGAAATAACTCCGGCTGGTTTCCAAATTATGATGATATGTGGTCACCCCAACCTCCCTTAACCGCTGGGCCTTGTCCTGATCAATAATCCCCAAAGAGGCGCAAAGTTCCAGGCGGGTTTCAGCCCGCAGTACCCGGTAAATTTCCAGCACCCGCTCAAAATCCCGTCCCCCAATGCTTCGCCCGCTGGTTACCAGGGCAAAACGCCTCGCTCCGGCAGCTTCCACACGACGAGCCTTTTCCAGGGCCTTTTCCGGGCCAATCAGGGGGTAACTTTCCGCCCCGGTCTTGTAACGGGAGGATTGGGCGCAGAAGCGGCAGTCTTCACTGCATAGCCCCGAGCGTGCATTGATAATGGAACAGAGCTCCACTTCATTGCCCACGAAATGCTCCCGTACCTGCCTGGCCAGGGCCAGCAGTTCCGCCAGCTTTTTCGGCGGCCAACCGGCCAGAGCAAATGCTTCTTCCCGGGTTAAGCCCTTTCCTTCCAGGACTTTATTTTTCATCTCCTGCCACATAAGCTAAAACCCCCCAAAGATTCTCAACTAATTATCCAGGCATGGGGTGCACCCTTTTGGGGGTTGGGACAAAGACTTTTCCCCTGTTTATCAAGCGGCACCGCGTCACCTTCAGCAGATAGCGTTTCTTTACTACGAAAATGGGATTAGATGACTTTTTTACTCACCCGTGACCACGGATATGGATTCATAGGTGATCTCCAGGACCTGGTTTAACTCCTCTTCCGACATGGCCAGTACGGGCATGAGCACAATCACATTACCCAGGGGGCGGATGACCAGCCCCCGCCGGCGGGCCTCCAGGATCACCCGGTGGCCCACCTGCTCCTCCAACGGGTAAGGTTGTTTGGTCCTTTTATCGACCACCAGTTCAATGCCCACCATCATGCCCCGCTGGCGGATATCTCCAACATGGGGCAGTTGCCAGAAGTGCTCCAGCTTCCGGCGCAAAAGTTCAATTTTGGGCTGCAGGGCGGCCAGCAAATTTTCCTTCTCGAAAATTTCTATGCTGGCCAGGGCGGCAGCACAGGCTACGGGGTTGCCCGTATAGGTGTGACCGTGGTAAAAGGTTTTGCATTCCTGGGGTTCACCCAAAAAGGCGCTGTAAACCTCATCGGTAGTCAGGGTGGCGGCAAGGGGAAGATAACCCCCGGTAATACCCTTGGCCAGGCACATCAAATCAGGGGAAACTCCTTCGTGTTCGCAGGCAAAGAGTCGCCCTGTCCGGCCGAAACCCACCGCCACTTCATCGGCAATCAGCAGAACATTATACCTGGTGCATAGTTCCCGCACCCGGCGGAGAAAACCGTCCGGTGCGGTGATCATCCCGGCAGCCCCCTGAACCAGCGGTTCAATGATTACGGCTGCAATTTCCTGGTGATGCTTCTGAAGCAGCTCTTCCAGCCGGTCCGCACAGGCCATCCCGCAGCTTTCCCTTTCTCTTTCCAGCGGGCAGCGGTAACAATAGGGAGCGGGAGCGTGCAGGCATTCAAAAAGCAGGGGCTTAAAGATGCCGTGAAAAAGGGGCATCCCGCCCACGCTTACCGAGCCGATTGTGTCCCCGTGGTAGGCCTCGACCAGGGAGATGAATTTGGTTTTGCTGCGAAAGCGTCCCCCCTCCTTTTGCTGCCAGTATTGAAAGGCCATTTTCAGGGCAATTTCTACTGCGGTAGCCCCGGCATCGGAATAAAAAACTTTATTGAGCCCCGGGGGAGTGATCTCCACCAGCTTTTTGGCCAGGAGGATCGAGGGGATGTTGGCCAAACCCAACAGGGTGGAATGGGCTATTGCATCCAGCTGTTCTTTGATGGCCCGATTCAGTGCGGGGTGACAGTGACCATGTACATTCACCCAGAGGGAGGAAACTCCATCCAGATAGCGGTTTCCTTCTACATCAATGAGGTAGCTACCCTCACCCCGGGCAATAATCAGGGGTTTCTCCCGGACAAACTGCTGCATCTGGGTAAAGGGATGCCAGACATACTGCTTGTCCCAATGTTCCAGCAGGGCCGGGTCATATTGGGTCAAGTTGAGCACCTCCAATTAACCATAATTTTTTAGAACGAAATCGCACCTGAAAATGAAAGACGAACGGTAGTGCATCTACACTTCCCCGGGAACTAAATGCTGCCAGGCCACCTGTTTTTCCACTGTGTCCACCAACCCGTCAGCAATACCCTTTTCCACACTCACCCCCGGCAGATAGGGTACTATCCCCAGCACGGGCACGCCGGTCATGGCTGCAATAACCCCGGGATTGTCCTTTTCCGCGGGTCCGCTCTCCTCTGGTTTCAAGCCGTTAATAATTATCCCGGCCACAGTAAGACCCGCATTTCTGGCATAAGCTACGGTCAGCACGGTATGGTTTATGGTGCCCAGCCCCGGGCGGGCCACTACCAGCAGGGGCAGGGAAAGCTCCCGGGCCATGTCGGCCACGGTAAAGTCGGGACCGGAAAGGGGCACACACAACCCCCCGGCCCCCTCCACCAGGACCAGTTCGTGGCGTTGAAGCACTTCCCGGCAAAAATCCACCACCCGTGACGGTTCAATTCTTTCCCCCGAAAGCTTTGCGGCCAGGTGAGGGGAAACTGCAGGGGTAAAACGATAAAGGTTCAGCTCATCTATGGTCTGGGGCAGGCCGGCCACCTGACGGTAAAAGGCCGCATCTTCAGGGATCAACCGCCCGTTTTCGGCTATTGCCCCGCTCTGTACCGGCTTTATGGCTACGGCATCAATACCCCTGCTCCGCCAGACCCCCACCAGGGCGGCGGTGATGACTGTCTTGCCCACACCGGTATCAGTACCGGTAACCAGATATCCCCTGCCCACTAAAACACCTCCCGGTGGACCGGATTGATCGCTTGCAGGGTTTTATATACCTTGCTGCCAACCAGGGAAGCTACCAGCGACAACAATAGATCACCCGGTGAACAGATAATTGCGCCAAACCATACTGCCTGGGCCAGGGTAAAGGGTTTATGCACTACGTAATTTAAAATTATGTACAGGTGGACTACTCCCAGGACATAAACCACCGCCAACCCGGCCAGGCTGGCCAGAAAGTAGCCCGGCACGCCCTTTTCCCTCACTTTTTCCACAACGGCACCAATAACATAAGCACCCAGGGCAAATCCGACCAGGTAACCAAAGGTCGGCTGCAACACATAGGCCGGCCCGCCACCCTGGGTGAAAATGGGCAGTCCGGCCAATCCCAGAACCAGATAGACCACCTGGCTTAAAAAAGCCAGCCGCTTGCCCAGCAAAAGTCCGGCAAAGAGGACAAAGAGAAACTGCAGGGTAAAAGGTACATAGGGAATGGGAACTTTAATGAAAGCTCCCACTGCCGTCAGGGCGGCAAACATGGACACCAGAACCATTTCTTTTACCGACAGCCGCAAA
The DNA here is from genome assembly GCA_020725525.1 of Desulfovirgula sp. Classification (GTDB taxonomy): domain Bacteria; phylum Bacillota; class Desulfotomaculia; order Desulfotomaculales; family Desulfovirgulaceae; genus Desulfofundulus. The sequence continues at coordinate 60,696 of DYEX01000077.1, read as the reverse complement.
ACTCTATCCCTCCTATCGTTAACCATTGATAAATATATGGTTAACAAATAATATACAAAAACCTTTCCTCAAAGTCAACTAAAATTGCTTTATTCCTGGGAGGCAGTTCTTCTGGGGGCACTGTTTGGGCCAGGCAAACGTCGCCCGCAAAACAGCAAATTGGGCCGGGCTTAACCCAACCCGTTTAATCATTAAGATAAATACGCGGTACCCGCTTACTGATCAGGCAAACCATCTCATAATTAATTGTACCCATATGGGAGGCCACTTCCTCAACAGGTAAAAACTCGCCTCCCTGTACTCCAAAGAGAACAGCCTCGTCTCCGGGCTTTACCCCCGGGATATGGGTCACGTCCACCATGCACTGGTCCATGCACACCCGGCCGACCACTGGAGCCCGCTGCCCGCGAATTAGTACTGCAGCCTTATTGGACAACAGCCGGGACCAGCCGTCGGCATAGCCGAGGGGGAGAGTAGCAATAACCGAAGGGCTGCTGGTGGTAAATTGGCGACCGTAACTGATAGAAGTTCCTGGCGGAACTTTCTTAACATAAGCCACCCGGGCCTTTAACTGCATGGCCGGTTTTAAGTCAATCACCCGCCGCACCTCGGGGGAAGGCCACAGACCGTACAAAATAATACCCGTCCGTACCATGTCCAGATGCATTTCCGGTAAATCCAGGGTGGTGGCACTGTTGGCCACGTGTTTAAGCGGTATGGCTACGCCCCGGGCTTTAATGCCGGCCAGTGCTTCTTTAAAGCGGTCAAACTGCCAGCGGGTGTAAGCTTTGTCCTGTTCATCGGCGCAGGCCATGTGGGTATAGACCCCTTCGATAAAGATGCCAGGCAGCCGGGATACAGCCTCAGCAAAATCCGGTGCCTCAGAAGGAAAGACTCCAATACGGCCCATACCCGTGTCCACCTTTATGTGTACCCGGGCGGTTTTCCCCGCAGCTGCGGCAGCAGCAGAAATGGCCTGGATTACTTCCAGGGAAAAAACGGTCTGGGTCAGATCATGCTCCACCACAAGGGGTGCCTGTTCCGGGGGGGTATAACCCAGGATCAGGATGGGGGCGGTTATACCTCCCCGGCGCAGGGCTAGGGCTTCATCCAAGATAGCCACGGCCAGGCGCTCGGCACCGCTGGCCAGGGCTACCCGGGCCACGGGCAGCGCCCCGTGACCGTAAGCATCGGCCTTGACCACGGCCATCAGCTTTGTATCCGGTTGAAGCAATTTGCGGATCTCCCGCACGTTATGGGCAACGGCCCCCAGGTTTACCTCTGCCCAAACAGGACGGCCGTTACTGCAACTTCCGGCAATCATATCAGGACTCCTTTTTTGATGCCATTGCTAAACCTGAAGCGGCAGTCTTCCCTTTCACACCGGTGTCCAACCAGACGTCCGCCAGGTTCTTTCTTATTAAACGGCATATGCTTTTTAAAACGGGGGGCCTCCCCTGTGAGAGGCCCCTTTTTATTTTACTTCTCCGTGAACCACCAGGCAAGCACGGCGTTAAGCAATGCGCATTAAATCCACCGGTACATCCATCAGTTCATGCAGCGGGGTATACTCCAGATTCAGGGCTTCGGCCACGGCTTTGTACGTTACCTTACCGTCCATTACGTTCACGCCCCGGGCCAGAGCAATGTCGTCCTTGACCGCCTGGGCCAGACCTTTAATGGCCAGCTCCAGGGCGTAGGGCAGGGTGACATTGGTCAGGGCATAGGTGGAAGTCCGGGCAACCGCACCGGGCATGTTGGCCACGGCATAGTGAATGACCCCATGCTTGACATAGATTGGATTGGAGTGAGTGGTTACCCGGTCGGCAGTTTCCACGCAGCCACCCTGGTCAATGGCCACGTCTACTATAACGGATCCGGGTTGCATGGCTTTAACCATATCTTCAGTAACCAGCTTGGGAGCTCTGGCTCCAGGAATGAGTACCGCACCAATGACCAGGTCAGCTTCTTTAACGGCCTCCTTGATGTTATAACTGGTGGACATGAGGGTTTTGATCCGGGGACCGAAAATATCGTCAAGATAGCGTAAGCGATCGGCATTCTTATCAATAATGGTTACGTCTGCCCCCATGCCCACGGCAATTTTGGCCGCATTGGTACCCACGGTACCCCCGCCAATAATGACCACTTTAGCCGGAGGCACGCCGGGAACCCCGCCCAGGAGCACCCCGCGACCACCGTAGGGTTTTTCCAGGAACTGGGCACCAACCTGGACGGACATCCGACCGGCCACCTCGCTCATGGGCATGAGCAGGGGCAGGGTACCCCGGTTAGTTTGAATGGTTTCGTAGGCAATGCCCGTAATCTTTTTGGCCAGCAGGGCCCTGGTAAGTTCCGGCTCGGGAGCCAGGTGCAGATAGGTGAAGAGTAACTGACCCTCTTTAAACAAATCGTATTCTTCCGGCAGGGGTTCTTTAACCTTCATGATCATGTCGGCCTGCTCGTAAACATCCGCCTTGGTGGGCAACATGCGGGCGCCGGCAGCCACATACTCCTCATCGGTGATGCCGCTGCCCAGACCGGCCCCGTTTTCAATGACCACCTGGTGTCCCGCTTTAACCAGGGCTTCTACACCGGAGGGGGTGATACCAACCCGGTTCTCATTATCCTTTATTTCCTTTGGTACTCCAACAATCATTTGCTGTACCCCCCTTTTTCAACTTTTGAAGTTATCGTATCCTGCTCACAGCTTTATGGTGACCACGCTGGTGATGTAAATGAAAACCTTAGCCGGCACCAGGTAATTTAAAACCACACCCACCAGCAGGAAAGCTGAGGAAACCAGTATGCCCACGTAAGGAATGCCGTGGCGGGAGAGTTTCCCAAAGACCGCCGGTGCGTTTTTCAGCAGAGCCAGATTATAAAGCATGCGCCCGGTGCTATACAGGCTGCTGTTGCAGGAGGATAGCGCCGCGGTCATGACCACAAAGTTAATAATGCCGGCGGCAGCTGGAATACCAATCTTAAAGAAATTTAACCAAACCGATTACCCTTACCCAGGTGGCCCGTCAGGCTCATTTAAGCCCGGCCTATTTAAGCCGCCTGTTCAAACAGCGCACGGGCCAGAGCTTTATCGATTACCTTACCGAGGTCCGGCTTAACGAAGCCAGGGCCCTCCTGCTGGCCGGGGAAAAAACATCGACCAGATTGCCAGCGCAGTGGGATTTGTCAACAACAGCTATTTTACCGCGGTATTTAAAAAACGGGAGGGGGCTACCCCTTCGGAGTTCCGCCAGCGCCGGAGAGGTGACGGCTCCCGGGTTTGACCGCGGGGATACCCTGCCGGCACAGGGGGCATTCTTCCGGGCTGTAGCTAACCGCCGGAACGGTTAACAGTGCCCGGAGGGGCACACCCAGATCAACCGTCCCATTGCTGCGGTCGACCAGTGCGGCGACTCCCACAACCTGCGCCCCGGCTTCCCGGGCCACGTCAATCACTTCCCGCACCGACCCGCCCGTGGTAATCACATCCTCCACCACCAGCACCCGTTCCCCGGGAGACAACACAAAGCCCCGCCGCAGGGTCATTACCCCGTTTTCCCTTTCGGTAAAAAGACTTCTGGCTTCCAGTGCCCGGGCTACTTCATAGGACACCAGAATGCCGCCCAGGGCCGGGCCGATAACAGTATCCACGTTTTTAGGTCCTTCAGCTATCCATCCCCGGGCCAGTTCCCGGCACAACAACTCGCAATACCGGGGGTGTTCCAGCACCCGGGCGCACTGGAAGTAACGGTCGCTATGGCGACCGGAAGTAAGTACAAAATGACCGGTGAGCATGGCACCGGTTTTTTCAAAGATGAAAAGAATTTCTTCACGGCTGAGCAAAGCTAACTCACCTCAAATGTCGATTTAAAGAATATTATACCAGTTCGTTCGCTTAAGGAATGCCCCACGGGCATAAATCACATAATAATAATGCCGCGTTGTCCCGCCCGCCAAAAGGAGGCAGGCTAATGGGTAGACGGCGTGGAGGATTGATGTCCGACAGGCTGAAGTACGAATTAGCCCAAGAACTGGGAGTAGCCGACCTGGTGTGCAGGGAGGGCTGGGGCAGCGTTTCCTCGCGGAACTGCGGTAACCTGGTCCGACTGGCCATCGAAAGGGCTGAGCGGGCGATGATGCAGGGACAATAGCGGCAGGGGGTGCGCTTTTTGAATAGAAGCGCCCCCCTTTTCATACACTCGCCCCCATTTCACCCAGTACAGCTCTGGCGGCTTCTACCGGGTCCGGGGCGGCAATAATGGGGCGGCCCACCACCAGATGACTGACGCCGGCAGCCAGAGCACCGGCAGGGGTTACAATTCGTTTCTGGTCGCCGCTGACTGCACCGGCGGGGCGGATACCGGGGGTAACGATTAAAAAGTCGGGTCCGCAGGACTGCCGGATGGCCGCCGCTTCCTGGGCCGAAGCCACTACACCGTCCAGGCCGCACTCTTTGGCCAGCAAGGCCCAGGCTATCACACGGTCCAAAATAGGCCCGGAAAAACCCAGTTCCCGGTTAAAAACCGGCTGATCGATGCTGGTAAGCACGGTAACGGCAATGACCAGCGGGCGGGGGATGCCCAGGGCGGTCGACTGTTCCACGCAGGACTCCACCGCAGCCCGCATCATGGCCGATCCGCCGGCGGCATGGACGTTGAACATGGCCACCCCCAGCCTGGCAAGAACCCGGACTGCCTGGGCCACGGTATTGGGGATATCGTGAAGTTTTAAGTCTAAAAACACTTTCACTCCCCGCCGGCACAATCCCTCCACTACCGCCGGCCCCTGGCTGTAAAACAGCCGCATGCCGATCTTGAACATGCCCGCCCAGGGCTTGAGCCGTTCCACAAGATCAAGGGCCTGTTCCGTAGAGTCCACATCCAGAGCAACAATTAACTTTTCCCTGGCCTGATCGAAGTTCACAAAAACCCTCCTTAACGGGACGGTGCGCTGATCCCCGCCAAGCCTGGTGTGCTTGGTAGGCCGCTCGCCAGGAACCAGACCATCCCCTACGACATGTGGGCCGCCCCGATTAACTCTTGAATGTCCGATACCCCTTCTTCCACCAGAAACCTTTCAATCCCCTCAATAATATCCGTGGTGGCCCGGGGGTTGATGAAATTGGCCGTCCCCACAGCTACGGCGGTGGCCCCGGCCATGATGAATTCCAGGGCATCCTCGGCTGTAACGATGCCCCCCATGCCCACAATGGGAACCTTTAAGGCCTGGTAAACCTGCCACACCGCTCTTACAGCCACCGGCCTGATGGCCGGGCCGGATAGACCGCCCATGACGTTGGCCAGGGCCGGACGGCGGCGGCGAATGTCTATGGCCATTCCCAGCAGGGTGTTAATCATGGACAGGGCATCGGCCCCCGCCTCCACCACCGCTTCCGCCAGCCGGACAATACTGGTCACATTGGGAGAAAGCTTAACCACCACTGGAAGTCGGGTAGCCCCCTTTACTGCCCGCACCACGGCCGCAGCCGAATCGGGATCGGCACCAAAGGCCAGCCCCCCCTTTTTGACATTTGGGCAAGAAATATTCACCTCCAGTCCCGCCACGCCCGGCACCCCGTCCAGCCTGGCCGCCAGGGCGGCGTAATCCTCCACCGTATCCCCGGCAATGTTCACAATTACCGGCAGGTCAAACTGCCTCAGGTAAGGCAGGGCTACTTCGATGAAGTGATCCACACCGGGATTTTGCAAACCAATGGCGTTCAGGATACCTGCCGGTGTTTCCACAATGCGCGGTGGAGGGTTTCCCCGGCGGGGCAAAAGGGTGGTGCCTTTGACCACAATGGCCCCCAGGCGGTTTAAATCAACAAAGGGGGCATACTCGGAGCCGAAGCCAAAGGTGCCCGAGGCAGTGGTCACAGGATTTTTCATCCGTATACCGGCAACGTCTACGGCAAGGTTCGGTTTGATCATAAAACATCCCCTCTCTAGTCCCAGACCAGCTGCTCCGCCGGGAAAACCGGTCCTTCCACGCATACCCGCCGATACTGCAAGGGTTCGCCGCCTTTGCCGGCGGTTTTACACACGCAGGAAAGGCAGGCTCCCACCCCGCAGCCCATGCGCTCCTCCAGGGAAAATTCCCCGGGCACATCATACCTGGCTAAAAGCGAAGCTGTTTGGCGCAGCATACCCCGGGGACCGCAGGCGTAAACCATGTCTGCCCCTTCGCCGGCCAGTATTTTTTCCAGCAGGTCCGTCACCGGACCATGGTGGCCGCAAGAACCGTCATCAGTGGCCACAGCCAGCTCAAACGGGGCGGTATATCCCTCCTTTCCCACCGGCAACTGGTGGGCACTACGGGCGCCCACCAGTAAACAAACCTGGTTGTTTCTTTGTACCAATTCCTGCCCCAAAAAAACAAGGGGAGCCACACCAATGCCGCCTCCTACCAGAACCACCCGCTGCCCCGGCGCCGGCAGGGTGAAACCACGGCCCAGGGGACCCATTACTCCAAGCCGCTCCCCCTTTCTCTTCCCAGCCAGCAAAGCGGTGCCCTTTCCCACCACCTGGTAAAGAAGGAACAGCTCTCCCCTTCCCCGGTTTACCCCGTGAATACTTATCGGACGGCGCAGCAAAGGGTCCAGGTTGTCTGTACAACGTATGTAGACGAACTGACCGGGAACAGCCGAGCGGGTTATCTGAGGGGCATAAAGGCTTAACCGGTAAAGCCCCGGCCCCACCTGCTCCTGCTGCACCACTTCGGCAGGTATATCAACAGCCATACCATGTTGCCTCCCGTTGGTGTTTTAACTAAAATTTTTTCGTATATGGGATACAGCAAACAGGGAATTTTCTCCCTGCTAGCGAATATTTTACTCTCAGCTTTGTCCCAAGGTGAAAAAGTTCTCCCGGGAGCTAACCCCGATCATGGGAGAAGACAAAACAGGAGAGGCGACACATGAACCTCTTAGGGGTGACCAGACTATTACTCTTTTTCTTTGTACCATGGTCAGTTTCCTTTTCAACCCATTTCACCACCGTCAGTTCCCACACGGGCTATCAAAACCGGGTGGCCGTACTCATGTACCACCACATCAGCGAAACCGACCGGGGTCCGGCGGTAATCACTCCCCGTTTGTTCCAGGAACACCTGGACATCTTGCAAAGGGAAGGATACCAGGTTATCTCCGCGGAAAAACTGTCCCGGTTCCTGTCCGGGAAGGATACTATCCCTCCTAAAGCAGTGGTTATTACCTTTGATGACGGGTATGAGTCCTTTTATACTTACGCCTACCCGGAATTAAAAAAAAGAAAAATGCCGGCTACCTGCTTTGTTATTGTGAAAAAAGTGGGTGACCCGACGGAAAAAATACCCAAGCTCACCTGGGAACAAATGCGGGAAATGCAGGCCCACGGCATGAGTTTTTACCCCCATTCCTATGACAGCCACTACCTGGCCAGGTTTTCCCCGGGCCTGCCCGCCGCCCGGCATATACGACCGGCCCTGTCGGGACCCATCTGGCTCAGCAAGTTAAACCGCCGGGAAACAGAAGCGGAATATGAAGCCCGGGTGAAGGCAGATCTGCTCAAGGCCAAAGAGGTAATGGAAAGGGAGCTGGGTCGACCTGTAGACCAGTTTTGCTGGCCTTATGGAGCAGACAGTCCCACCGCCGCCAGGATTGCCCGTTCCCTGGGCTATAAATACCTCTATTATATCCGCAAGGGTTTGAACGACCCCCGCATCACCGATGGTTCTATCAGGCGCATCAATGCGGGCAGCCCGGACATCACTCCTGAAATTCTGATCCGCAATATCGAAAAGTATTCTTTGCTCACTTCGGCCCAACAGTGGTGTCTGGCCCTTGCGCCCCTTCACCCGGCTCTGTTTAATCCAACTTTTGTAGCCCTCCACACGCTTTGAAATCAGGTAAACTCCTTATTAATACGGAGAAAAACCCCGGGTAGCACGCCCGGGGTTAATTGCTAAACCGCCACCTCCTGGATGGGGATCAGGTCCATGACATCCCCCTCTCTGATTGAAACAAGCGCTTCCAGGATGGCCCGGGCGGTATCCAGGGAGGTCAGGCAGGGGACGCCGTGTTCCACCGCTGCCCGGCGGATGCGGAAACCGTCCCGCTCCGGGGCCCTGCCCCGGGTGAGGGTGTTGATGACCAGGTGGATCTTCCCTGCCCGGATGAGATCCACGATATGGGGGGAGCCTTCCCGCACCTTGTTCACCCGCTCCACTGCCATACCGTTCTCCCGCAAGAAGGCCGCCGTCCCGGCGGTGGCACAAATGGTGTAGCCCAGACCGGCCAGGCTCTTTAAAAGGGGCAGGGCCTCTTTTTTGTCTTTATCGGCAATGGTGGCCAGGATGGTACCGTTCCGGGGGATGTGGTAACCGGCGGCCACCAGGGCCTTATAAAGAGCCGCTGGATAACTGCTGTCCACCCCCATAACCTCCCCGGTGGATTTCATTTCCGGCCCCAGGGAGATATCTACCTGGAGCAGTTTGGCAAAGCTGAATACGGGAGCCTTGACGCCGAAATACCGGCTTTCCGGGTAAAGTCCGCCGCTGTAACCCAGCTCCTTTAATTTGCGGCCCAGAATTACTTTAGTGGCCAGGTTGACCATGGGAATGCCGGTGATTTTGCTCATGTAGGGCACCGTGCGGCTGGCCCGCGGGTTGACTTCCAGCACGTAGACCTGTCCGTTATAGAGCACGTACTGGATGTTGATCATGCCCCGTACATTTAAAGCCCGCGCCAGACGGGTGGTATAGTCCACCAGCTGAGCCTTTACCTCCGGGGTGATCTTGTTGGCCGGGTAGACGGCTATGCTATCCCCGGAATGAACGCCGGCCCGCTCGATATGCTTCATGATCCCCGGAATAAGCACCGTCTCCCCGTCGGCTATGGCATCTACTTCCAGCTCCTCGCCCTGCAGGTACTTATCCACCAGCACCGGGTGCTCGGGGGTAACCCTGACCGCATTGGCCATGTAGTTGAGCAGTTCTTCATGATTATAGACAATCTCCATGGCCCGACCACCTAGCACATAGGAGGGCCTGACCAGGACAGGGAAACCTATTTCCCGGGCGATGTCCACTGCTTCACCCACGGAAAAAGCTGTCCTCCCCGGCGGTTTTGGAATACCCAGTTCCACGAGCAGTTGATCGAAACGCTCCCGGTCTTCCGCCCGGTCGATATCCTCCACCGCCGTACCTAAAATGGGGATGCCGGCTCTGGCCAGGGGAACGGCCAGGTTGATGGCCGTCTGGCCGCCAAACTGGACAATTACCCCCTCGGGGCGTTCCTTCCTCAGAATGTTCAAGACGTCTTCCAAAACAAGGGGCTCAAAATAGAGCCGGTCGGCGGTATCAAAGTCGGTGCTGACCGTCTCCGGGTTGTTGTTAATGATGATTGCCTTTACGCCCTCCTCCCGCAGGGCCCACACCGAGTGAACCGAGCAGTAGTCGAACTCGATACCCTGCCCGATGCGGATGGGTCCCGATCCCAGGACTACCACCTTGCGCATACTGGTGTTTTCCGCCTCATCTTCTTTGTCATAACAGGAGTAGTAATAGGGGGTAGCGGCTTCAAATTCCGCGGCACAGGTGTCCACCATTTTATAAACGGGCTTGATATCGTAATCCTCCCGCAGGGCACGCACCCTGGTTTCGTCCTGGCCGGTGATTTGGGCCAGATAGGCGTCGGCAAAGCCCATTTCCTTGGCCCGGCGCAAAAGGTCCGGCGTTAAAGCCGCCGGTCCCTGGCGGCGGATCTTCTGCTCCAGTTGCACAATGTTTTGGATCTTGTCCAGGAAAAAGCGGTCAATGCCCGTTAAGGCCCGGACCCTGTCCACAAGCATCCCCCGGCGCAAAGCTTCGGCCACCACAAACAGGCGCATATCTTCGGCCCGGGACAGCTTGGTTTCAATCTCTTCATCGCTCAACTGTTCCATCTCCGGGACCAGAAGACCCGCCAGGCCGATTTCCAGGGAGCGTACCGCTTTTAACAGGGCGCCTTCCAGGGTCCGGTCTATGGCCATAACTTCCCCGGTGGCCTTCATCTGGGTACCCAGGGTGCGATCGGCCAGGGCAAATTTGTCAAAGGGCCAGCGGGGGAATTTCAACACCACGTAGTCTATGGAAGGTTCAAAGCAGGCATAGGTTTTACCGGTAACCGCGTTTTTAATTTCGTCCAGGGTCAACCCCACGGCAATCTTGCTGGACACCTTGGCGATGGGGTAGCCGGTGGCCTTGGAGGCCAGGGCCGAGGAACGGGACACCCGGGGGTTGACCTCAATTACATAATATTTGTAGCTGTTGGGATCCAGAGCAAACTGCACATTGCAGCCCCCCTCCACCCCCAAAGCCCGAATGATGTTCAGGGAGGCGGTGCGCAGCATCTGGAATTCCTTGTCACTCAAAGTTTGTACGGGAGCAACCACAATGCTGTCCCCGGTATGAATGCCCATGGGGTCGATATTTTCCATGCTGCAGATAATGATGCAGTTGTCGGCGCTGTCCCGCATCACCTCAAACTCGATTTCCTTCCAGCCCACCAGGCCCCTCTCCACGAGCACCTGGTGAATAATGCTGGCCTTTAAACCACGGGTGACGGTAGCTTTTAGTTCATCCATGTCATAGACCATACCCCCGCCGGTACCTCCCAGGGTGTAGGCCGGGCGAACCACCAGGGGAAAGCCGATTTCCCGGGCGAAGGCTACCGCTTCATTAACGCTGCTGACAATAGTGCTTTCGGGAATGGGCTCGCCAATGCGTTCCATGGTGAGCTTAAATTCTTCCCGGTCCTCGGCCCGGCGGATGGCTTCCAGGGGCGTGCCCAAAAGCTGTACCCCTTCAGCCTCCAGCACCCCGGCGTTCGCCAGTTGCAGGGCCATGTTCAGTCCCACCTGGCCGCCCAGGCTGGGCAAAAGGCCGTCCGGTTTTTCCTTGCGGATGACCCGGGCAACAAACTCAGGCGTCAAAGGTTCGATATATACCCGGTCGGCCATGTTGGCATCGGTCATGATGGTGGCCGGGTTGCTGTTTACCAGCACCACTTCCAGCCCCTCTTCCCGCAAGGCGCGGCAGGCCTGGGTACCGGCGTAGTCAAACTCCGCCGCCTGGCCGATGACAATGGGCCCGGAGCCAATAACCATTACCTTGCGCAGTCCCTTTTTCAACGGCATGTTCTCACTTCCTCCGCTGCATTAAGTCAATAAACTGGTCGAACAGATAGGCTGATTCCCGCGGTCCCGGGGAGGCCTCGGGGTGATACTGTACCGAGAAAAGCGGCAGGTGCTTGTGCCGGATACCCTCCACCGTACCGTCGTTCAGGTTCCGATGGCAGACTTCCACGGGCAAACCGGCCAGGGAATCGGCATCCACCGCAAACCCGTGGTTCTGGGAGGTGATGTACACCTTGCCCGTAGCCAGGTCCTTTACCGGGTGGTTGGCTCCCCGGTGGCCAAATTTCATCTTATAAGTTTTGGCCCCCAGGGCCAGGGCAATCACCTGGTGACCCAGGCAAATGCCAAACATGGGGCGCTTTCCGATCAGCTCCCTGGTGGCCTGGATGGCGTAGGGAACATCCACCGGGTCGCCGGGGCCGTTGGATAGCAGGATGCCGTCGGGATTCAGGGCCAGAATTTCCGACGCCTTAGTGGTGGGGGGTACCACCACCACCTCACAGTCCCGCTCCCGTAAATGCCGGATGATGTTCAGCTTGGAACCAAGGTCGATCAAGATCACCCGGTAACCATTACCCTCCAGAGTATAGATCTCTTTTGTGGCCACCTCGGGCACCAGCTCCTGCCCGGTCAGGTGGGGGCATTGTTTGGCCTTTTCCACCAGGAGGGCGGGATCGTTGCATTCGGTGCTCAGGACTCCCCGCATGGTCCCCTGGTTGCGCAGGTGGCGGGTTAAGGCGCGGGTATCGATACCGGAAATGCCCACCACCCCTTCCCGGGCCAGGAAATCAGACAGGCGGTAGCTGGCCCGCCAGTTGCTGGGACGGTCGCACTCCTCCCGCACCACAAAGCCCCGTACATAGGGCTTTTTCGATTCGAAATCCTCCCGGTTGATGCCGTAGTTGCCAATCAAGGGATAGGTCATCACCACAATCTGGCCGCAGTAGGAAGGGTCGGTGAGGATTTCCTGGTAACCGGTCATGGCGGTATTGAAGACCACCTCTCCCCATCTTTCCCCTCTGGCCCCAAAGGCCCGGCCGGTAAACACGGTTCCGTCTTCGAGAGCTAGTATGGCCTGCATCATCGTAACACCTCGCATTCTGGTGGTTGGTCCATGGGTCGTTCTAGGGGTCCAGTTTGCCCCTTCAGGCGCGGTCCAGCACTCACCACAATATGACTCTGCTCCCGGTGTTTCAGGTTTAATTGACAAATCAGGTTTTGGGAAGAGCTAGTGTTCCAGTGAGTGCTGGGTCCCGGTCTCTCCCTGGCTTCGCGTAAGATGCGCACCACGGCTCGCTTTGGGCCGCCCTTGAGCGGATTGTCATTGTCACTACTGCTGCCCAACCATCTTTAAACTGCCCGATGTAGTTATGCAACAGTATTCAGTAACCGGTTATACCATGTTCACCAAATCACCGCCAGATTACGGTTATAAACTACCTGCCCTTTGACGATGGTGGCCACGGGGAGGCCCTGTAAACGTCTACCGGCAAAGGGAGTGTTCCGTCCCTTGCTGGCAAAGGTAGCCGGATCAACCACTTCGACCAGTTCCGGATCAATGATGGTTATATCTGCATCCCCTCCGACTTTGAGCACCCCTTCCGGAAGGCCCAGGATGCGGGCGGGGTTTACCGTTAGCTTGCGGATGGCCTCCACCGGGCTTAAGACACCCGGTATCACCAGTTCTGTCCAGACCAGTCCCAGGGCGGTTTCCAGGCCCACCAGGCCAAAGGGAGCCAGCTGGTATTCCACATCCTTTTCTTCCAGGGTGTGAGGGGCGTGATCGGTGGCAATGACGTCAATGGTACCGTCAGCCAGGGCTTCTTTCAACGCCGCCACATCATCCTCCGTACGCAGGGGAGGGTTGACCTTGGTGCTGGTATCGTAGTTGGCCACCGCCCGGTGGGTAAGGGTAAAATGATGGGGAGCAACCTCAGCCGTTACGGGCACTCCCCGGGCCTTGGCCTCCCGGATCAGGCGCACTGAACCGGCGGTGCTGACGTGGGCAATGTGCAGGGGGCAACCGGTATACTCGGACAAAATAATGTCCCGGGCGACCATAATTTCCTCCGCCGCCGCCGGGATACCCGGCAGCCCTAGAACGGTGGACATATAGCCTTCATGCATTACCCCGCCGGCAGACAGAGCTGGTTCCTCGCAGTGAGAAATAATGGGCAGTCCCACCATGCGGGCGTACTGCATGGCCCGGCGCATCACCGCCGCACTGGCCACCGGGCGGCCGTCATCGGAGAGGGCTACCGCACCGGCTTCTTTTAAATCGGCCATCTCCGTCAACTCTTCCCCCCGGATGCCCCGGGTGATAGCCCCGACAGGGTAAACTTTTACCAGGCCTGTTTCTTGAGCCCGGGCCTTAATGCAGGAAATAACCGCCCGGTTATCGGCTACCGGATCGGTATTAGGCATACAGACCACGGCAGTAAAACCCCCCCGGGCCGCCGCCCGGCTGCCCGAGGCAATGGTTTCTTTGGCTTCGAAACCGGGTTCCCTGAAATGAACGTGCATATCGATTAATCCGGGGGCAACCAGCTTGCCGGTAACATCCATTACCGCCCCTTCCCCTGCTTCCAGAGCGGGGCCGATGGCTGCAACCTTCCCTTCCACAATCAAAATATCCGCAGTAAACATTTCCCCCGCCTTTGGGTCAATCACACGGCCACCTTTGAGCAGCAGTTTATGCATCCGGCATCCCCCCTCCACTCAGCAGGTATAGTAGAGCCATGCGCACGGCCACACCATTGGTGACCTGTTCATTTATTACTGAATTGACCCCGTCGGCCACCTCCGGGGAGATTTCCACCCCCCGGTTCATTGGGCCGGGGTGCATGACCAGGGCATCGGGCCGGGCCAGGGACAGTCTTTCACGGTTGAGCCCGAATAAACGGGCGTACTCCCTGATACTGGGAAAAAGACCCTGCTGCTGCCTTTCCAGCTGTATGCGCAGCATCATGACCACATCGGCGCCGGTCAGGGCCTCTTCTATACTCAAACATACCTGGGCACCGGTGACCTCTATTTCCGGGGGCATCATGGTAGCGGGACCACAGACCCGTACCCGTGCGCCCATTTTGGTAAAACCCCAGATGTTGGAGCGAGCCACCCGGCTGTGTAAAATATCACCGATAATGGCCACAGTAAGCCCGGCCAGTTCTCCCTTTTTTTCCCGTACGGTAAACATATCTAAAAGAGCCTGGGTGGGATGCTCGTGGGTTCCATCCCCGGCGTTAATTACCGCCGCCCGAATGGTGCGGGCCAATAACACAGGCGCCCCGGCCATTGGATGGCGCAAAATCACCACATCTGCGCCCATTGCCGCCAGCGTTCGGGCGGTATCCTTAAGGCTTTCTCCCTTAACCACGCTGCTGGCTGATGTGGAAATATTCACGCTGTCGGCGCTTAAGTACTTGGCTGCCAGCTCAAAAGAGGTACGGGTGCGGGTACTGGGTTCGTAAAATAACGTCACCACCGTCCGCCCCCTTAAGGTAGGCACTTTTTTAATGCGTCGCCCCAGGATCTCTTTCATGGGCACGGCTGTATCCAGGATCAGTTTGATTTCTTCCGCCGACAGATCTTTCAGACCGAGGAGGTCTTTGCGCTTCCAGTTCATCATGCCAAACCTCCGCATCTCCCAAAAATAATGCCCCGCCCGGTATTATTCCCGAACGAGGCCCGGCAAGCGTTATGCGTGCCCTCCTTGCCGGCCTCTCTGGACCGCTACTTAAAAGACGGCACCAGGATTAATCATTTTCTAAAATGAGCACCCTTTCTTCACCATCGGTTTCCTGCAACCTTACCGCAACCACTTCCCGCCGGGAAGTGGGAACGTTTTTACCGACATAATCGGCCCGGATGGGTAATTCCCGGTGGCCCCGGTCAACAAGGACCGCCAGCTGAATTACCCGGGGCCGTCCCAGGTCCATAATGGCGTCCAGAGCAGCCCGAATGGTACGCCCGGTGTAAATCACATCATCTACCAGCACAATTTTTTTATCCGAAACGGCAAATGGCACTTCCGTACGGTGCACCAGCGGTTGCTGGGCCAGGGTAGTCAGATCGTCCCGGTACAGGGTAATATCCAGGGTACCCACCGGTACGGTGCTGCCCTCAATTTCCCTGATTTTCGCCGCCAGCCTTTCAGCCAGGGGCACTCCCCTCCGGCGAATACCAATGAGGGCCAAACCGTCCGTTCCCTTATTGCGCTCAATGATTTCGTGGGCTATTCGGGTCAGTGCTCGCCGGATACCCTCCTTATCCAGGATCTGGGCCTTGTGTCTCATAGCCTTTCCCCCTCTTGCCCATAAAAATGCCTGCTTACCACCGGCAAGCAGGCATAGTTCAAACGATACTCCATGTCCTATGTTCCTTGCCGGCCTCACGGGACCGACTTCAAGGGCTTTTATTGTCATTCCCTAAAAGGATACAAAAATCCACGCCAAATGTCAAGTGATGAACTAAAAAAACTGCTACATCCGGTTGGTGCCGATAAAGATCAGGGCGACTCCCAGCAGGATAATGGCCATGCTGGAAGGGGAAACTTTACCCGCCAGGCCCACCAGTCCCAGGCTGGTAGTCGTAAGCAGTACCGTTGGACCCACCAGGGCCAAAAGACTATTTATTTTAAAAGCTGTTTCCACCCGGTTAAAGTATAACATTAACATGGCCGCACTAAATTCAATGGAGGAAGAGAGCAGCCGCAAAAGGGCCATACTCAAAACAATGCGGTCGAGGAACAGAAACATAAAATCCCTCCTGCCGTTTTTTACTAAAATTTCTTATGCCCTACGATACGGATAAATGCATAGGCAAGGATAGGGGCAGGGAAAACTTTTGGCGGAAGGACGGGATTATCATGAAACCGCAAAAACGCACCCTGGTGCTGGCTGCTTTAAGTGGGGTGCCCTTTATTATGGTGTTGGGTAATTCCATGCTCATCCCGGTGCTACCGGCCATCAAGGGGGCACTGCACCTTAGCCAGTTTAAGGTCAGCCTGTTGATTACCCTCTTTTCCATCCCTGCCGGTATTGTAATTCCCCTGGCCGGTTTTTTGTCCGACCGCTTTGGCCGCAAAAAAGTAATTGCGCCGTCGTTGATCCTTTACGGCCTGGGTGGAGTATTGGCCGGTCTGGCGGCCATTTTCTTTAATAATTTTGCTTACCCGGCCATCCTGGGCGGACGCATTTTGCAGGGTATCGGAGCGGCCGGTACTGCACCCATCGCCATGGCCCTCACCGGGGACCTTTTTACTGGTAAAGAGCGGGGTACTGCCCTGGGCATTATTGAGGCAGCCAACGGTCTGGGCAAGGTGGTCAGCCCCATTTTAGGGGCACTGTTGGGGTTGATCACGTGGTATGCCACTTTTCTTTTTTTTCCACTGGTGGTTATTCCCGTGGTATTGGGTCTGTGGTTTCTGGTTAAAGAACCAGAAGGTAACCGGCAGGCACAAAATGTCGGCCAGTATTTGAAATCCATCGCCCGAATTTTTGAGAAAAAATCAGCCATGTTGCTTACCTCCTTTCTTGGCGGGGCGATAGCCTTGCTAATCCTCTTTGGAGTGTTATTTTTTCTCTCGGAACACCTGGAAACTGTTTTCCGGTTAAACGGAGTGCGCAAAGGCGTAACTCTGGCCATACCGGTTTTATTTATGAGCACAACCTCTTACCTCACCGGCCGGGTAATTAAAAAACGCCTGGCTTTAATGAAATGGCTGGTGGTGGTAGGATTGGCTTTGATCGGCGGGGCGTTAACCATGATGGGTTTTTTTCGAACCACCTTCCTCTTTTTTATAGCCATTTCTCTGGCCGGTGTGGGTACTGGCCTCACCCTGCCCTGCCTGAACACCATTATTACCAGCTCCACGGCCACAGAAAGGCGGGGTCTGGTAACCTCCTTGTATGGGGGTGTGCGTTTTATGGGTGTCGCCCTGGGCCCTCCCCTTTTTGGTCTGTTAATGGGTTACGGTCTATCCCTTATGTTCTGGAGCACAGCAGCCCTGGCGGGTATCACTGTCTTGCTGACCGCCTTTTTAATCCGGGTCAAGGATATGAGGTCTCCAACAACGGCGGAAGAAAAAAATCAGACCGCTCCCTGTTCTCCACAACCAGCCTATGGATTTGCCCTGCGCAAGCCCTGGAATCCTAAGAATGAACAGGGATCATAAAGTTTAGGTGGGCTTTTTTGCCACCTTTTCCAGGGTAACCTTTTCCTTCATCCGGTAATAAATCTATGAATGGCTGACCTTTTACGGGAAACTCGGGAAGGAGGTGTCCGACAAAACACCTGGACTCCAGCCAGGTGTATTGCCATCCGTGAAAGGAGCTTGAGAGTATGAACGAACGGGGGGGCACCCGAACATGGCAGGCATTTCTTAATTTTCCCCTGGGCAACCGGCTGGTCAAACCGAGGCAGCAGGGCTTGACCATGATTATTGACAAGGGCCTGGGTCTGGTGGAAACAAAAGATCTCTTGCATGTATGTGGTCAGTACATTGACTTTTTTAAGCTGGGATTCGGTACTCCTGCTTTATATGCTCCGGAGGTGTTAGAGGAAAAAATTCATCTCGTCAAGTCCTTCGGCATAGATATCTACCCCGGAGGAACTTTCTTTGAGGTGGCCATCCTGCAGGAAAAAATTGAGGAGTACCTGTACCTGGCCAGAACCTTTGGCTTTACCGCCATCGAAGTATCGGACGGCACCATCACCATGTCCTCCGAGGTCAGGGAAAAAGCCATTGCCAGGGCCGCGGATCTGGGTTTTAAAGTATTAACGGAAGTAGGCAAAAAGGATGGAGGCCACCATTCAATACAGCATTTAGTAGAACAGATCCGTCGGGATTTTCAACACGGTGCCTACCGGGTCATTTTAGAGGGACGGGAATCGGGTATAAATGTGGGGCTTTATGATGATCAGGGACGGTTCATTCAGGAGGAACTGGATGAACTCCTGTCCGGTATTGGCGACCCCCGTGTACTGATATGGGAAGCTCCGCGAAAGAACCAGCAGCAAGAGCTCATTTTACGCTTCGGCCCCAACGTTAACCTCGGCAACATTCCTCCACACGAGGTTCTAGCCGTGGAAGCCCTGCGGGTTGGTCTCCGGGCAGATACCCTGAAAACTACCTTAGAACGAGTGGCTATCTAGATAACCAGTTTATTTTTACCGAGAACCAAAAGCGGGCATCCTCGGCTACCGTAAGAACAGGTTCAGGCAGTGAAACCGGGCTAAAACCAAAAGCCGCCCTCTAAGGCGGCTTTCTTTCGGAAAGAACAAACCCCCGATGATTGGGTTTTCAGTAACCTGAGCCGCTTTCTGAGACGGCATTGTCTCTTCCTGGTAATATTACCCATCACCCGCACATATTTTAAACCAAAGAAATATAGAGAGGGGAAGGCCATGCCTGGAGTCACCCTGTTGGTCGCCCTGTTGTTGATCGGTATTGTGGCCCGCTCCAATCTCATCGCCATGGCAGCCTGTGTTTTGCTCATCATCAAGCTCGCCAACCTGAATTTTATCTTTCCCCTGCTGGAAAAGCGCGGTTTGGAGCTGGGCCTGTTGTTTCTTTTACTCTCCATCCTGGTACCCGTAGCCACGGGCAGGATCAGCGAGCGGGAAATGTTTTATAATCTTACCTCCCTGCCGGGGTTGCTGGCTCTTTTTGGGGGGGCACTGGCCACCCACCTTAATGGGGAGGGACTAAAGCTGTTGCAATTGCAACCTGAAATTATTTTCGGCCTGATGATTGGATCGATCTTTGGTATTGTCTTTTTAGGAGGGGTACCTGTAGGCCCCCTCATGGCTGCGGGTATTACTGCCCTTTTTATGGAGCTGGCTGCCTTGTTGAAGCATTAAGCCTGCCGCAACCGGGTTAGAATATTCTCCAGCTCCTCCGGCAATGGGGCGGTAAATTCCAGATACTCTCCCCGCCTGGGATGGTGAAAGCCCAGTACTGCCGCGTGCAAAAACTGGCCCTGCAGGCCAAAGTGGGGCCGGGCAGGTCCATATTTTAAATCACCCACCAGGGGATGTCCCAGGTAGGCCATGTGAACCCGGATCTGGTGGGTCCGGCCGGTTTCCAGCTTTAACTCCAGCAGGGTGTACTGGCCAAAACGTTCCTTTACCATATAATGGGTTACCGCATGGCGCCCTCCCCGGCTTACCACGGCCATGCGCTGCCGGTCCCTGGGGTGACGGCCAATAGGAGCATTCACCGTACCCCGGTCCTCCTTGAAGTTACCATGGGCCAGGGCAGTGTAACGCCGGGTCACCCGGCGGTCTTTCAACTGCCGGGCCAGCTCCAGGTGGGCAAAGTCGTTTTTAGCCACCATCACCAAACCCGAGGTATCCTTATCCAACCGATGGACTATACCCGGCCGCAGTACTCCGTTCACCCCGGACAAATCCCGGCAGTGATATAAAAGGGCGTTAACCAGTGTTCCACTGTAGTTACCTTCTGCCGGGTGCACTACCATGCCCCGGGGTTTATTCACCACCACCACATCCCCATCCTCGAAATAAATGTCCAGGGGAATGTCTTCCGGAACCACTTCCAGTTCCCGGGGCAACGGTATTTTCAGCACCACCTCATCCCCCGGTTTCACCCGGTAACTGGAGCGCGCAGGCTCACCGTTTACCGTTACCTGCTGCTC
This sequence comes from Desulfovirgula sp., assembly GCA_020725525.1. GTDB lineage: Bacteria > Bacillota > Desulfotomaculia > Desulfotomaculales > Desulfovirgulaceae > Desulfofundulus. The sequence continues at coordinate 40,880 of DYEX01000077.1, read as the reverse complement.
GGCTATTAATCTCTGGATATGGGAACGGGAGAGATCCGGATTTTCTCTAGCTAGAAAAACATCCAGGCGTTCCCCGGCATTTTCCCCCTCCACCCGATGGCAACTAATTTTTTGCACCGGGCCCCACCCTTTCAGGTCCCCTTTCCCGGTCCTCCCGCCAGACCGCAAAGACCAGCAAAAAGGCCCCGGTAACTATGGCCGTGTCCGCCAGATTAAAAACAGGCCATACCCGAAAGTCCAAAAAATCCACTACCAGCCCAAAACGGACCCGGTCTATGAGGTTGCCCAGGGCACCCCCCATGACCAATCCCAGGGATAAACGAAGCATGTGCCGTCCGGGAGAAAGACGCAGTGCAGCAACCAGCGCCCCGGCCACGACAAGCAGGGTGACCACGATAAAAAAGCCGGTGCGGTAGGCAAATAGACCAAAGGCCGCCCCCGGATTGCGTATGTACGTTAAATGAAAAATGTGCGGTATTACCGGAATGGATTGCCCCTCCCACATCAGGCGCTGAACCAGTTCCTTGGAAGCCTGATCCAACACAAGAGTAACCAGGGCGGTTAACCAGAAAGGCAACGTTTCTCCCCCTTTACATCCATGGCCCATGTCGGGCCTTTTAAAACATTTAATCACGGGGCCTTAACCCGCTCGGCCAGGCACTCCCCCCCCCCTGTACCCTAGCATATAATACCATGAAATTGGGTTGGGGAGCAAAACCCAGCCTTATCTTCCATTAATGCAAACACCAGTTCTTATGGCAGCAAGGGGCAACCGCCAAAGTGTAGCCGGCAACGGCACCCTGACATCTACTCCCGTTACAACCCTCCAAAACGGGAAAGGGGATTTCCGGACGGAACGGCCTGGCAAAACTTAACTAATTTAAAGGAGGATCAGAGCGATTTTTCGCGAATTTTCAGTATAGGGATATACGTCAAGAGGGAGTGGTTGCGATGATGCTTAAAGTGGTTAAAAATAGTCCCACTCCCCGGGGAATAGCCCGGGATCAGGTCCTTTTTCGTCAGATTGAAGCGGTGCTGTACCAACACCCGGTAGTAACCGATGCAGCCGTGGATTTTGTAAACGATAAAAAAGGACGTCCGGTGCTGGTAGCCTATGTGGCACCGTCTGTCGCCGAACTGACACCGGAGGCGCTGGCAGACTTTATCTCCCGCTGCCCGGAAATCTCACGGGACGAGCAGCCGGAGCGCTATCTTATGGTACCTGCTATCCCCCGTACTCCCAGCGGCAAATTGCAGCGGCAAAAGTTAATTAATTACTATCTCCAGGCCATTGACTCGAGAAATAGAAAAAACCTTTTTAGTTCAAAATAATAAAAATGGGGTGAAAAAGAGCATGAACTTTTCCTTTGGAGACCTGTTGTGGATTTTTTTTATTCTATTGGCCTTTTTACCTGCCTCCCGGCAATACCGCCTGGAAACCATGCGACTGCGCCTGATCCGGAGCCTGGAAAAAAAGAGGGGTAGCCGGGTAATCACCTTGATCCACCGCCAGGAATCACTTAGTTTATTAGGTTTTCCCATATCCCGTTACATAAATGTGGAGGACTCGGAGGCAGTTCTGCGTGCCATTCGCCTGACCCCGGACGACATGCCCATCGACTTAGTCCTGCATACGCCAGGCGGATTGGTGCTGGCGGCAGAACAAATTGCCCGGGCGCTGCAAAAGCATAAAGCCAAAGTGACGGTCTTTGTCCCCCACTATGCCATGAGCGGTGGGACCATGATTGCCCTGGCTGCCGATGAGATTATGATGGATGAAAACGCCGTTCTCGGTCCGGTGGACCCGCAATTGGGCGATATGCCGGCAGCATCTATTCTGGAAGCGGTACAGATCAAAGGCCGGGAACGGGTGGATGACCGCACCCTGATGCTGGCCGACATTGCTTCCAAGGCCCTGAATCAGGTGGAGGAATTTGTTTACCGTTTGCTGGTGGAAAAAATGTCCCCGGAAAAAGCCCGCCAGATCAGCCACCTGTTTACCAGCGGCCAATGGACACACGATTACCCCCTTACCTGTGAGCAGTTGCGGGACCTGGGCTTCCCGGTTTGCGCCGAGCTACCGGCGGAAATCTATGCCCTGATGGACCTTTATCCCCAACCGGCCCAGCGCCGCCCATCTGTACAGTATATCCCCCTGCCCTACACCCGGGAACCCCGGCCAAACGACCGGTAGTTGGCGTTTCAACATCCCCCTCATCCCACCTTGCGGCATGCAAATAAGCCGGCCGACCACCGGCTTATTTTTATTTTACGCAGCCCAAAAGGGGATAAAAAGACCTGGCGGGGCCGGGTGTAACAATCATTGCAGCGGATTTTCCGGCCTCACTCCCGGAATACCCGCTTCCCAGAGGGGCAACGCGGCGGCCATGCCTTCCCTGTTCCCCTGGAGCAGGGAAAAATTCAGCAACCCTGCACCCACTTCCCGGGATAACGGGGGGCCGTAGGCTAAACGGTAAAGGTCAGCCAGTTCGGCCACCAGGGGAAAACGGGGGTTGGTCGTGGTGGTCTGGTCGGCAAAGGCCCGGTCGGCCAGTTCGGGGATCTTGCCCGCATAAATTGAACGCTCAATCCCCAGATCGGCCACGGTGAGGGGCATATCCAGTTCCCTCAACAGGTGGAAGATGGCTCCAATGAGGCTCCTCACTCCCTCTTCCACCGTACCTGCAGGCAAATTCAGCAGGCGAGCTAGCTGCCAGTATTTTTCCGGAGCGTGGAAGTATTCGTACTGGGGAAAAGACACAAATTTGGTCGGACGGCTGGCATTGTAAGCTACCACATAGGGTAAGAGGACAGCATTGGCGCGGCCGTGGGGAATATTAAAAGTGGCCCCCAGCTGGTGGGCCATGGCATGATTGATGCCTAAAAAGGCATTGGTAAAAGCCATGCCGGCAATACAGGAGGCGTTGTGCATTTTTTCCCGGGCCTTGTGGTCCTGGGCATTCCGGTAAGAGCGGGGCAGGTAGTGGAAAACCAGTTCCACGGCCTTGGCCGCCATGGCATCGGTGTAATCCGAGGCCATTACCGAAACATAGGCTTCGAGGGCGTGGGTAAGCACGTCCATACCCGTGTCGGCTGCTACCTTACTGGGCATGGTGCGGGCAAAATCCGGGTCAATAATGGCCACGTCGGGTGTCAGTTCGTAGTCGGCCAGGGGATATTTCACCTGCTCGCCCTTGTTGGTAATGACGGCAAAGGCCGTTACTTCCGAACCGGTGCCACTGGTAGTGGGTATGGCCACCAGTTGCGCCTTACGCCCCAGTTTGGGGTACTTGTAAGTGCGCTTGCGAATGTCCATAAATTTGAGTTTGAGAAACTCAAATTCCACTTCCGGGTGTTCGTAAAAAAGCCACATGGCCTTGGCGGCGTCAATGGCCGAACCCCCTCCTACGGCAATAATGGTATCGGGACGGAACTGATTCATCACCGCACAGCCCCGGCGTACCGTTTCCACCGAGGGATCGGGTTCAACCTCGTAGAAGACCTCGGTAACCACCCTGTTATTACGGTGGTTAAGGTGATAAAGCACCTTGTCCACAAAACCCAGGCGCTTAATCTCCGGATCGGTTACGATTAAGGCCCTCTTAACTCCGGGGAGTTTGCGCAAATATTGTATGGAACCGGGTTCAAAATAGATCCGTTCGGGAACCCGAAACCATTGTAATTTCACCCGGCGCTTGGCCACCCGCTTAATATTGATCAGGTTTTCCACACTGACATTGGAGGTGGTGGAATTGCTGCCCATGGAGCCGCACCCCAGGGTAAAGGAAGGCACGTTCATGTTGTATATATCCCCGATGGCACCGTGGGTAGCCGGCGAATTGACAATAATCCGCCCGGTGCGAATGCGGCGGGAGAACTCTTCAATGGCTTTTTGATCTTCGGAATGAATGACCGCCGTATGACCCAGCCCGCCGAATTCCACCACCTTTTCACATAATTCTACTCCTTGGGCAAAACCTTCCACGATGTAACAGGATAGAATGGGGCTTAGCTTTTCCATGGACAGGGGGTATTCCCGCCCCACTCCAGCCAGGCGTACTACCAGGACCCTTGTGTCCGGCGGCACGGCAAAACCGGCCATTTCCGCAATCCTCAGGGCTGATTGCCCGGCCACCCGGGGATTCAAAGTGCAACTCCCCTGTTCTACAGCTACGGCTTCCAAGAGGCGGGTTTCCTCTTCATTTAGGAAATAACAACCATTTTCCTTCATCAGGGCAATAACCTGGTCGGCCACTTCCCGGTCAATGATGACACTTTGTTCGGAAGCACAGATTAAACCGTTGTCAAAGGTTTTGCTCATGATCAGATCGGTTACCGCCCGCCTCAAATTAGCGGTTTTTTCAATGTAGCAGGGCACGTTTCCCGGTCCTACGCCCAGGGCCGGCTTCCCGGTACTGTAGGCCGCCCGCACCAGCCCGGCCCCGCCGGTGGCCACAATTAAGGCCACACCGGGGTGCCTCATTAAATAGCCAGTAGTATCGTAGTTCGGGTTCTCCAGCCAGGCAATACAGTGCTCCGGCGCCCCGGCGGCCACCGCCGCTTCCAGCATAATCCGGGCGGCTGCGGCGCTACAGCGCTGGGCTCCGGGGTGAAAGCTAAAGATCACCGGGTTCCGGGTCTTGGCGCAAATCAGGGACTTAAACATGGTGGTGGAAGTGGGATTGGTTACGGGCACCACGGCAGCCACCACTCCCACGGGCTCGGCCACTTCCAGGTACCCTTCTTCTTCGTTATCCTCAATCACACCCACGGTTTTGACGTATTTAATGCTGTGATAAACCGCCTCAGTGGCGAAAATGTTTTTAATCGCCTTGTCTTCATAAACACCGCGGCCCGTTTCCTCCACAGCCATGCGGGCCAGTTCCATGTGTTTGTCCAGCCCGGCCAGGGCCATACTGAGCACAATGCGGTCCACCGCCTCCTGATCCAGGCGGGCAAATTCCCGGGCCGCCTGATTGGCCTTTTTCACCAGGGCGTCGATTTCAGGAAAATTTCCCTGCTCAGCCACTTGCCGACACCTCCCCCCTCATTATTTCCCGGAAACAACGGAATATGCCCGCCGGGATGGGCTAAAATAAAACCTGAAACAGAAAACGGAAATGGTTTCACGTCACTATCAGCAGCCACCGGTTTAAGCCCCGCCAGGTCCGGTTTACTCTCGTGCCATTACGCCGTCGTTCGGTCGGGGCCAGTACTCCTTCCTTAGAACATGTTTTCGTATTAAACAAATGGGGTGAGCTAGATGACTTGTCCTCTGTGCAACGGTATTTATACCGGCCGGCAGGTTTGCCCCTGCGGGACTCCCATGCAGGATGCCGGCCCGGTGGCCGATTATTACGGACCCTACAGTCCTTACTATAACCTGGCTTTTGAGGAACCGGTCTGCGTGCATCTTTTTTCCTGCCCGGCTTGCGGCCGGGAGCGGAGGATAGCGGTGAGCACCGGCCATGGAGAAATGAAACACTGATTCCCCCCTTGACAGACAAAGGTCGGCAGGATAAAATATACCCCAATGTGAACCTGTTAAGTATACTTTGGAATGAAGGGCAGTATATGAGACTGAATCAGGCTACCGACTATGCTTTTCGAGCTGTGCTCTATCTGTCCCAGTTACCCCCTGGAGAGGTGGTCGAAGCGCAGGTCATCGCCAGGCGGGAATGTATACCCATGCGTTTCTTGTTGAAGATTTTACGCCTGCTCACCAAGGCTGGCATCGTAGATTCCTACCGCGGCGTAGGCGGAGGTTACGCCCTGGCCCGCCCGCCCGGGGAGATCACCCTGCTGGATGTATTGATGGCCGTGGAGGGACCGGTACAAATAAACCGTTGCCTGGTGGATCCGGACTTTTGCAGCAAACAGGGACCGCCCCGCTGTCCCGTACACCGGGCCCTGGGATCCATCCAGGAAACCCTCGTCCAGGAATTTAAGCGCTACAACTTTGCCCAGCTGGCCGGCGGCTCACCGGGATCCCGTTAAAAACAGCCCGGCCCGTACGGGGAGAAAATTTCCCCACACCGGGGCAAAATAGGGTAAAATCCAGAGATGGAGGTGCCCGTGTTGGGAGATTATCATGTGATCCTTTACGTGTCGCCCCACTGTGACAATTGCCAAAAGGCAAGGCAGTTTCTAGAAAACAGGGGGATTAACTACGAAGAAAAAAGCATTCGAGATCCCGGAGCAAGGGGGGAATTGCGCTACAAGACCGGGCGCACCGAGTGCCCCACCATCGATGTTGACGGTCATATCGTGGTGGGCTACCTGCCGGAAAAATGGGATCACCTCCTCGCGGAAGAACCCTTGCGGATGACTTAGGAAAATGCCGTATGAAAGGGATGGGGTGCCAACACCGGACCCCATCCTTTTTTTTACACCAGTTGACACCAAATATTTCCTGGGGTCAGCGGCAGTTTCTATTAGCTTTCTCTAGAAATGACTTTAAATCCGCCCAGGATTCCAGCAGCCCGTCGGGTTGATAACGTTCCAATTCCTCCCGGGGGGTTGCACCCCAGGTGACGCCCAGGGTTAGCGTTCCGGCCGCCTGGCCGGCCTGGATATCATAATGGCTGTCTCCCACATAGACTGCTTCCCGAGGGTGAATGCGAAGAGCTTCCAGGGCTTTGAGGATGGGATCGGGTAGGGGCTTATGCTTTTCCACGTCATGAGCGGTAACCACCACATCCATCAGGCTATCCAGGCCGGTAAATTTGAGCGTGTTCCAGGCACCGGTCTTCCCTTTGGACGTAACGATGCCCAGGTGTAAGCCCTGGGCGCGCAGATCCTGGAGCATTTCCAGCGTACCCGGGAAAAGCCGCGTATAACGGTCGTGATCACGGTGGTAGTGGTGCTGATAGCGCTGGATAAACTCTTCCGCCCTTTCCCCCCCGGCAAAATGCCGCGCAATGTCCACGATGGGACGGCCAATCCAGCGCATGACATTGTCATTGATCCAGGGGATGCCCATTTCATCGAATACCCGCCGGTAAGTATGCATGATCAGAGGTAGGGAGTCGGCCAGGGTGCCGTCCAGATCAAACAAAGCCACCTGTATGCACATGGTTCATACCCGCCTTTCCTTCAACAGTATAGCATAACTGCCGGTTGACAAGCAGGTATTTTTTGCTCTACGGCGAATTCCAAAACCCAAAGGAGGGTTAATTGTGACAATAAGCAAAAAGATTGCCGGATTTCTTTCCCAGGCTTCCTGGATCCGCAAAATGTTTGAAGAGGGAGAGCGGTTGCGTGCCATTTACGGTGCCGATAAGGTGTATGACTTTACCCTGGGTAATCCCGATGTAGAACCCCCGGCGGCTTTTAAAGAGGAATTACGGAGGCTGGCCGAGAATCCTATCCCGGGGATGCACCGCTACATGAGTAATGCGGGGTATGAAGAAACCCGCCGGGCAATTGCCGAAGTACTGGCGGAAAGCACGGGGCTGGCTTTTGCCGCCCGGCATGTGGTGATGACGGTAGGCGCCGGGGGGGGATTAAATGTAGTATTAAAAGCACTGCTGGATCAGGGCGACGAGGTTATTGTATTCACTCCTTATTTTGTGGAGTACCGCTTTTATGTGGATAACCACGGCGGAGTGATTAAAGAGGTACCCACCGGCTCTGACTTTCAACCGGATCTGCAGGCCCTGGAAAAAGCCATTACCCCAAAGACAAAGGCTGTAATTATCAATTCACCCAATAATCCCACCGGGGTGGTATACGGTGCCGGTTGCCTGGCGGAATTGGGCAAGCTGCTGGATAAAAAAGGCGAGGAACTGGGGACTACCATTTATTTAATCTCCGATGAGCCCTACGCCAAAATAGTTTATGACGGCATAGAAGTACCCAGCGTTTTTAAGTTTACCCGCAACAGTATGGTGGTTACCTCACACAGCAAAGATCTGGCCCTGCCCGGTGAGCGTATTGGTTATATTGCCGTTCACCCGGATATAGACGATTGTGACCTGTTGCTGGAAGGGCTGGTTTTCTGCAACCGCACCCTGGGATTTGTCAATGCCCCCGCGCTGATGCAACGGCTGGTGGCCAAATTGCAGCGGGAAAAGGTGGATATTGCCGCTTACCAGGAAAAACGCGACCTTTTGTATAACCACCTGGTCTCCCTGGGCTTTGAGGTGGTGAAACCACAAGGTGCTTTTTACCTGTTCCCCCGTTCCCCTCTGCCCGACGATCTGGAATTCGTACGGCTGGCCCAAAAGTATAATATCCTGGTGGTTCCCGGGCGCGGTTTTGGACTGCCGGGCTACTTTCGTCTATCATACTGCATAAGTAAACAGATCATCCTGAATTCCTTACCCGCCTGGACACAACTGGCCCGGGAACTGGATTTAAATCAAAAGTGAGCCAGCTCCGGACCGGCAAACCCGGCTTTTCCTGCTCTTAGAAAATTTTTTCGTAATAACTACTTAGGGCGGTGGTCGTCTCTTGCCACGGAAGACGCTGCGGGACGACCGACCGCCCTTTTCTCATGCAGGGGTTACTACTCCTCAACCAGCATCAACAATTTTTCGTGCATATGCAGGTTCAACTGACGCATGACACTGCGCAAGGTTTCGGGATCCCTTAAGATGAGTCCATCTGCCCAGCGTTCCAGGAGATACTGCACAAATTCCATAAACCCGCTGGCCAGGGTTAGAGTATACAATTCCCGGTAACGGTTGTTATCCGGCTGGCACCCCGTACCCAGGCTTTCCTTATGGGTGAGTTTGAAATTGCGCAACTCCTGTTCTTCCCTGGTCCAGGAGACCACCCCGTCAATTACCTGCACTTCCTTCCCACAGGTATCACAAATAAATTTAGCCAAACTATAACCCCTCCCTTACTCTACCCCCATAAAAAACACTTCTCATTTCTCCCAACTCAGGTCTTTAAAAACGCTTCTTTTCAGTTTATATTTTAGATATAAAAGACTAAACTCCTGCTCCCCTTCGCAAATAGAATTTTTGTCTTTCCAGGGTAAAAATTAAATGCCGTTTTTATGCGGCCAATCCATAATCAAGCGCGGCGTAAAGGACAAGTAGTCGGCACTGGTAAGATAAAAGTTGATGCCCCAGGCCTGATCGGGTAAACGGTAACGACAGGCCCGGGCATGCAAGTGCCCGTAAACCACATGTTTCACCCCGTACTCTTGAAAAATTTCGATAAATCCACTGTATTCGTGTTTTTCGTTGGTCGGCATATAGTGCATAATGACAATAATTTCCTGCGCCGGTCCTTGTACACTGTTCAGGGAGTTCCGCAAGCGGAGGAGCTCGCGTTTGTAAATTTTCATATCTTCATCACGGAAAAAGGCTCCGTTGGGACATAACCACCCCCGGGTACCACAGATAACCAGATCGCCCACCCTTATGTGGTCGTTCTGGATCAGGCGCATATTGGGAGGTGCTGACGCCCGCACACGGGAGATACTCTGCCACCAGTAATCATGGTTTCCCTGTACAGCCACAATGAGTCCTGGCAGCAAGCCAAGAAAATGTAAATCAGGTTTGGCTTCCTCCAAACGCATGGCCCAGGAGATGTCCCCGCCCACCAACACCACATCATTGGCACCAACGGTCCGCAACCAGTTTTCGTATATGCGCGACGCATGACCGGTCCAGGTTTCATCTACCTCGGCCATGGGCTTATATTCCGGACTGTCGCCCCAGTTTGCCGGATTCGGTGTCCTGGAAAAGGATAAATGTAAGTCGCTGATGGCATATATTTTCATTTAGTTTCACTCTCCCACCCAGCGTGCCCTGGTCGGGGATACCAGCACTGGAAAAAGGGGAATGTTTCCTTTGGGAGGGATACTTAAAAGAACAAAGGGGTGTCACCTGGTGAACGAATATAAACTCGTGGTAGTGGTCGAGACACAGGAATACGTTTATATCCGCCTGTTTGTCAATAATGTCCTGGCCAACCCTGAAGGTTTAATCCGGTTAAAGCACGCAGAACTTGACCAGTTATTTCGTGACCTGTTTAAAGGTTCCAAGGGTAAATGCATTAAATGCTATTGCCTGTACTCCCGTTAACCCGGCCCTAGCATTCCTCTTCGACATATCTGTTCGGACTCCTGCTCCTGGCCCAGGGAAAAAAGATGCGACTTTTAAGGGAAGTCGCATCTTTTTTCCGGGAGCCGCCGGGAGGAAACTAGCCGTGAATCAACGGCGGCAAACAGCGGGTGCATACCCAGAGGCTTTCCCCCTGGTGCCGGCAGGGAAGCAGGGGAATGCGGTCCTCCGTGTTACCACAACGGAAGCAAGTTTGGGTAATGTAGTTTTTTTCCTTGCCCTTCAAATGCTCATGAACTGCTTTTTCGGAAAAATCCGGCGCTTCCCGTTCTTCAATAGAGAGTGCGCCCACCGGACAAACGCCGATACAAAAACCGGCACCATCGCACAATTCCTCCCGGACTACCCGGGCCTTGCCGTCCACAATCTCGATAGCCCCTTCGGCACAAGGTGTAACGCAGAGGCCGCACCCGGTACATTTTTCCTCATCTATGCGCACTATTTGGCGTTTGGTCATAAAATCTACCTCCTCTTTTGAGCCTGCATGCTTTCCCTGCCAATAAGATAATCGATCTGGCCGACAAACACTGTGCGTTTCTTCCCTGGCCAGATGTGACTATTCTCACATAGTTTAAGAAAAGTGGTCTATCGGCCAAAAGAGTCCCATATATATCAAAGGGGTTTCAAAAAAGCAAAAGGGTTGCAAAATCCCCAGATGGCACTGATAACGGTAATCAATGAGGAACAAAGCGGGTGACTCCCAAATGCAAAAACATCAGCAAACCATGCGTCTTTTTTGGACCGCCTGTGCCCTGTTGTTTGTTTTTGGCATGATCACACACCCCCAAACCGTTTACGAGGGCGCCGTTTTCGGTCTTGGTGCCTGGTGGAATATAGTATTCCCTTCCCTGCTGCCTTTTTTCATCGTTTCGGAATTGCTGATGAATTTTGGCGTGGTACATTTTATGGGTGTTCTCCTGGAACCGGTTATGCGTCCCGTTTTTAACGTACCCGGTGCGGGTTCCTTTGTCCTGGCCATTGGTTATACCAGCGGCTATCCCATTGGAGCCATGGTTACCGCCCGCCTGCGCGAGCAAAAACTATGTACCAGAATCGAAGCGGAACGGTTAATGTCTTTTACCAGCAATTCCAGTCCCCTATTCATGCTGGTGGCTGTAGCCGTGGGCATGTTTCACAACGCCTCCCTCGGTCCTTTAATTGCCGGAGCCCATTACCTGTCCAACCTTACCCTGGGCCTGGCTTTGCGTTTCTACGGCCGCCACGACCGGGAAATACTTCCCAGCCCCATAACCGATAGGGACACTTTCATTTTAAGGCGGGCCTTTGCGGAAATGGTTAGACGCCAGCGCCAGGATAACCGCACGCCCGGCCAAATTATTGGCGATGCGGTGAGGGATGCGATCAATAACCTGTTAAACATTGGCGGCTTTATTATCCTTTTTGCCGTAGTTATTCGCCTGCTAAGTCAAGCGGGTTTTATTGACCTGGTGGTCCGGACATTAGGGCTGGTGTTACTACCTCTGGGCATTTCACCGGCAGTGCTCCCGGCACTGGCCAGCGGACTGTTTGAAATGACCACGGGCACCAAACTGGCTGCGGACTCGGCTGCCCCTTTACTGCACCAGTTAATTGCCGTAGCCATGATCCTGGCCTGGAGCGGCCTGTCCGTACAGGCCCAGGCAGCCAGCATGATTGCCGGAACCGATATCCGCATGGGCCCCTTTGTACTGGTACGCATGGCCCATGCCATTCTGGCCGCCCTTTACACCTATCTCATGTTCGGATCAGCCGAGCCACTGGCCCGTTTTTTGCTCCAACCGGTTTTTGCACCACTTTGTGTAGCGGCCCTCCCCATTTCTCTCTGGGGTGCAAGCTTTATAGCCCTGTTGATACTCCTTCTTTCGCTGGGCGGCTTGATTGTCCTGGCAGTGTTGCTGGCCATACTAACCCGTATACGCGTCTTTATTCTCAGACCTAGATAATCTTGACATTTTTTTCGGTAATTGTTTATAATAGTCTTAAATTAAGATAGCAAAATATGGTTTCTCAAGGGGGTTTTCTCTGGCCGGACAAAAAGTAAGCATTCACATATACCCGGCAGCAGAAAACCAGCCGGGAGTTAATTATTTTTCGGGAGGTGTCAGTGTGAAAGTTGCCATGTTACACTGGGCTTTCCCCCCGATTATCGGTGGTGTGGAAAGCCATCTGGCCATGTTGTGTCCAGAGCTCACCCGTTACGGTTGCCAGGTAAGCCTTCTCACCGGCTCCACCCAGGAAGGGGAAATGGAATACACCTGGCAGGGTTTACGGGTGCGTCGCCGTAAGCTGATGGATCTGAACAGCCTGGATGCACAAAAAATCATGGACAGCGGGGACGAAATTCGCCGCTTGATTGGCGATTTTGTCCAGCAGGTTCACCCTGACATTATCCACGCCCACAACATGCATTACTTCAGTCCGGTCCATCTTGACGCTTTAGTGGAAGCCAAAAAGCGCTGTGGAATCCCCCTGGTGTTAACGGCCCATAACGTGTGGTCCGATTCCCTGTGGGAGGAAATGTGCCGGCGTGCTGCCGAGTGGGATGCGGTAATTGCGGTCAGCCATTACATCAAGAAAGAACTGGTTAAAGCCGGGTTCCCGGAGGAAAGGATCACCGTAATTCACCATGGCATTGATCTGGAAAGATTTAAACCTCCTGCCGAAGGTGATCTCCAAACTGCATGGCAATCCTATCCAGAACTGAAAGGCAGGCGGGTGATCTTCCACCCGGCCCGGATGAGCTTTGATAAGGGTTGCCACATCAGCATAAAGGCGTTCAAGTTAATTAAGGAACAGTATCCGGATACAATGCTAGTGCTGGCCGGTACGGAAAAAACCGTCGACTGGGGCAGCCACCAGCCCGGGCACGTATCCAGAATCAAACGCCTGATCATGGAACTGGGACTGGAACGGGATGTTTTCATTCGCTTCTTCTCCTGGGAGGAGATCCCCTTAATGTACCAGGCTGCCGAAATTTGCATCTACCCCTCCTGCTTTGAAGAACCTTTCGGCCTGGCCATGCTGGAATCCCTGGCCACGGGGCGTCCCATGGTGGTCAGCCGGGCCGGCGGTATGCCCGAGGTGATCCAGGACGGCATCAACGGCTTCGTGGTGCCCATGCACGATCACGAGGCATTAGCCCGGAAGTGCTGCCATTTGCTGGCCGACCCACAAAAGGCCCGTCAAATGGGTGAAACAGGGCGGCAGATGGTGGAAAGAAACTTTACCCGGGAAGTAATGACCGCCCGTACACTCCAGGTTTACGGTAAAGCACTCGCCTGCTACCTGCGCAAGCAAAAACAAATTGCTTAGGAGGTAATGCGGTGCTCGATATTACCCACATACCGGGGTTAGCCACCCGGTCGTGCCTTTCCCAGGAAGTGCTTAAGGAAGGAGAACTTTTTTTCATTTGCGGACCCGAGGGAGAGGTATCTTACCAGCATAACGGGGGTTTCGGGCTCTATTATCGCGACACCCGTTTTTTAAGCTGTTTAGAAATGAGGCTAACGGAAGGAAACCTTCTATTTCTCTCCTCTTCCATTAAGGACAGCCACTTTGCCCAATTCGAACTCACCAACCCGGCTCTGAACCGGGACGATCATGTTATTCCGGCCAGTACCATACACATCCGCGCCCTGCGGGTCCTGGACAACGCCCTGTTTCAACGCTTGCGTTTGATCAATTTCAACCCCATGCCTGTAATGATTACCCTGCAAATAAGGCTGGGGGCTGACTTTCTGGATATTTTTGAGGTCCGGGGTTTTATCCGCGACCAAAAGGGGGAAACTTTTACACCGGTGGCTACCCGGGAGGGAATTCTCTTTGGCTACCGGGGAAGGGACAATCTCTGCCGTTATACCAGAGTTTCCTTTTCCCCTTTCCCTGACAGTGTAGAGATAGAACGGGAAAGCAACCTGGCTACCGCCCGGTTTTCCCTCACTTTGCCTCCCGGACGGAAAGTATACCTTTACATGCAGGTGAAGCCTTTAATTGGTGACAAACCAAACCCTGTTCTCTTCCGGGGAAAAGCAACCATTGCCTCCGGATTCAGCCGGGCGGTACGTAAAACTTATTCTCTTTACGAAAAGTGGAAAGAGCAATGTACCCAATTTAAGAGCGATAATGTCTTTTTGAGCAATATGCTCCGGCGTAATGTGACGGATCTATATGCTTTGTGTACCCATTATCCCGACCTGGGAACCATTGTGCAGGCCGGCATACCCTGGTATGCGGCACCCTTCGGCCGGGATGCCCTGATTACTTCCTGGCAGGCATTAATTGTGAACCCCGACATTGCCCGGCAAAGCCTGTACTTTTTAGCCCGCCTGCAGGGGAAAGAGGATAATCCCTGGCGGGATGAACAGCCGGGGAAAATATTACATGAATTCCGCCGGGGAGAGCTGGCTGCCTGCGGGGAAATTCCCCATACTCCTTATTACGGAAGTGTGGACGCCACTCCCTGGTTTATTATACTGCTTTCTGAAACCTACCGCTGGACCGGAGATAAACAGTTACTCACCGATCTGGCTCCCAATCTTTTTGCGGCTGTGGAATGGTGCCGGAAATACGGGGATATGGACGGCGATGGTTTTATTGAATATGCCGTCCGTTCCCCGCGGGGACTAACCAATCAGGGCTGGAAGGACTCCTGGGACGGGGTTATTGATCCCCGGGGCAGCCTGCCCACCGGCCCCATTGCCCTGGTGGAGGTACAAGCCTATTATTATCTTGCTCTAAAGCGGGCCGCTGAAATAGGCCGGGTGCTCGGCAAGGATGAGTGGGCCGGAGAATTGGAACAGGAAGCTGCCGCACTGCAACGCAAGTTTTTAGAGGCTTTCTGGATGGAAGAGGAACAGTACCTGGCCTTTGCCCTGGATGGTGAAAAAAAGCCGGTTAAAACCATTGTCTCTAACCCCGGTCACTGTCTGTTTACGGGTATTCTTCCTGATGAGCTGGCCGTAACAGTGGCCCGGCGGCTGTTGACCAGTGATATGCACTCGGGGTGGGGCATCCGCACGATGAGTAAATCCATGGGACCCTACAATCCCATGAGTTATCATAACGGTTCGGTATGGCCCCATGATAATGCCATTATTGCCTACGGGTTACGTTGCTACCGCCAGTTTGATCTGCTGGAAAAGGTAGTCACCGGCCTTTTTGAGGCTGCTATGTCCTTCCCCTATCACCGGTTGCCGGAAGTTTTTTGTGGTTTTACCAGACGCAGGGACGGTGGGCCGGTACATTACCCCACCGCCTGTGATCCCCAGGCCTGGGCCGTAGGGACCATGCCCCTGCTCATCCGCACCATACTGGGCATTTCCTGCTGGGGTAACGAGGTACACGTGTGGGCTCCCCTGCTGCCTTCCTGGGTCCAGGAAATCCAGATTTGTAACCTGGCTGCCGGTTCCGGAACGGTGGATCTGGAATTTACTCGCAAACAGGGAAAAGCCTATTGTGGGGTAATAAGGGCTACAGGCAATACCCGTGTAATCATTGAAAATTGAGAGGGAGGTGGAAGTTGTGTACAGCTACAGCAAAAACACCGCACAGGTGGTTGTGGTTTCCAACCGGGGAGCCTATACCTTCCAGGAGGGTCACGATCAGGTAATTCCCAGGCGAACGGTAGGAGGACTGGTTGCGGCGGTGGAACCGGTACTCACCGCCCACGGAGGAACCTGGATCTCCTGGTGCGGACGCCTTGATCATAGCAAAGAACAGGGAGTTAAGCTGGGCATACCCCCAGGAGAACCGCGCTACCAGATCCAGGAAGTCTTCCTTACTCCAGAGGAGCACGACCACTACTACCACGGCTTTTGTAATGCCATTCTGTGGCCCCTGTGTCATCAACTACCCGAGCGTTGTTCCTTTGAAAAGGCTTACTGGGAGGCTTACCGCCGGGTCAACCAGAAGTTTGCCCGCATCACCCTGGAAGCAAAAAAGGAAATCTACTGGATACATGATTTTCACCTTGCCCTGGTACCACAATTATTACGGCAGCAGTCACCCGGGGCTGCTATTGCTTTCTTCTGGCATATTCCCTTCCCTCCAGCAGACCTGTTCCAGATTCTCCCCTGGGGACGCCAAATCATCTACGGTCTTTTGGGCAGCGACTTAATTGCTTTCCACACCAGCCGGTATGTGGAAAATTTCCTTGATACCATGTCTTGCTACTACCCGGCCAGAATTTATCCGGAACAAGGTTTGATTCGCTTCCGCAACCGCAAAATTTTGGTCCAGGCCTTGCCGGTAGGTATTAACTACCACCGGTTTGAACAGCTGGCCACCGATCCCGCCGTACGGGCCAGGGCGGCGGAAATCCGTAAATCCCTGGGTGCAGAAAAGGTGCTCCTGGGCATCGACCGCATGGACTATACCAAGGGAATTCCCGAACGGATACGGGCTATGGCATGCTTCTTAGAAAAATATCCTGAATATCGCGGCAGGGTTACCCTTTTACAAATTGCCGTACCCAGTCGCAACGGCATCGGAGAATATGGTATTTTAAAGCAGGAAGTAGAACGAATAGTAGGGGAAGTCAACGGACGATACGACCAGATGTATGGCGCAGTGCCGGTACGTTACCGTTATCAGTCCCTGGACCAGGCCGAGCTGGTAGCCCATTATCTGGCTGCCGATGTGCTTTTGGTGACAGCCTTAAGGGATGGCCTTAATCTGGTGGCCAAGGAGTTTGTGGCTTCACGTATTGATGGTAAGGGAGTGCTTATTTTGAGCCCCTTTGCCGGCGCGGCCCAGGAACTCCACGGAGCACTGCTGGCCAATCCCTTTGAACCGGCCCACCTGGCGGCAAAAATCAAAATGGCCCTGGAAATGTCTTTCCAGGAACAAAAAAGTCGCCTGGAATCCTTACGCCGGACGGTTAAGAGCCGGGATGTGCGCTGGTGGTGGCAGACCAACTTGAAACTGGTCAAAAGCCTGGGCTCCGGCATCAGCCCGGCAGCCATCAACGCAGCCAATCTGTAAGCAGGAGGTCAGGTTCCTTGGCACAAGGGGAGCCGCCTGCATCAACCCCAGAAAAACTGGCCGCATACCTGACCGCAGCACCCGAACTGTTGCTCATGCTGGATTATGACGGTACCCTGGTTCCCATTGCGGCCACTCCGGCTCTGGCCCGGCCTGCTCCAGAACTCCTGGCCACCCTGCAAAAGTTAGCTTTTTTCCCCGGTCGAGTGGTAGCAGTAATCAGCGGTCGTAAACTGGACGAACTGCAGGAATTGCTCCCTTTGGCTGGCCTGTACCTGGTTGGTTCCCACGGTGCGGAAATCAAGGAACCGGGTGGCAAAGTATACCGTTCGATGCACAATCAACAGCTCAAGGAAGACATGGTTAACCTGGAAATAATAGCCAGAGAATGTATGGCTAAATGCAGCGGCTTTTTGGTGGAAAACAAAGGTACCTCCCTTGCCCTGCATTATCGCCTGGCCGATCCCGGCCTGGCCCAGAAGGTACTGGACAGTTTTATCAAAAGAACTTCCTCCATCGTGCGCCAAAAACAACTGGAGCTCTTACCAGGTAAAAAGGTGCTGGAAATACGCCCCCGGGGAATACATAAAGGAAAGGCAGTGGCATACCTTTGCCGGAAATATTCCCGGGCACTGCCGGTTTATATCGGCGACGACCGGACCGATGAGGATGCTTTTATGGCCCTAAAAAGGGGCTGGGGCATCCTGGTCAGCCCAGACTCCCGTCCCAGCGCCGCAACCGTCCGTTTGTCTTCACCCGGGGAAGTGTACAAATTGCTGCTCCAGCTTTGCAAGGAGGATTATTTTAAGCCCGCAAGGACAACTTGATCACTATTACAAGTTGCCTTCTGCCCATAATACAAAAACAAAATCATCTATGATTCTAAATGCAGGTCCCCAATGGTATGCTTTCTCCCCTTGCCGGACATGATAAGCACAACCGACACCAGGTTCAAGTAGGTGAGATACTTTGGCGGACCTGCATGCTTTTTTTCACCCCCAAACGGTAGCTATTGTCGGTGCTTCCAGGAAACCCGGTAAAATTGGCAACGTCATCGTGAAAAATATGATTGCCTGTGGTTACACGGGCAGGATTTATCCAGTCAATCCCAAAGAAGAGGAAATTGAGGGGCTGCGTTGTTATCCCAATTTACGTGTCATCGGGGAAGGTATAGACCTGGTGGTGGTAGCCGTTCCGGCCAGCCTGGTCGTCTCAATCGCCCAGGAATGTGGCCTTGTTGGGGCCAAAAACCTGGTGGTCATATCGGCAGGATTTAAAGAAGTAGGTAAGGAAGGACTGATTCTGGAAAAGGAACTCACCCGCATTTGTCGCAGTTACGATATGGGCCTTTTAGGCCCCAACTGCGTGGGCATGATGGATACCCACGTACCCATCAACGCTTCCTTTTCAGCCGTTTTTCCCAGACGGGGGAACATTGCTTTTATTTCCCAGAGTGGGGCCATGCTGGTGGCCATTCTGGACTGGAGCCAGGCTACGGGACTGGGCTTTTCCCGGATAGTCAGCCTGGGCAATAAGGCGGGCTTAAATGAAGCGGATTTTATAGCCGATGCAGCCAGTGATCCCCATACAAAGGTTATCCTCTGTTACATTGAGGATGTAGCCCGGGGCCAGCAATTTTTAGAGGTAGCAAAAGTGGCCAGCCGCAGAAAACCGGTGATTATCCTTAAAAGCGGTGCCAGCCAGGCCGGGGCCTAGGCGGCATCCTCCCACACGGGAGCCCTGGCCGGGAGCGACCTGGCCTATGAGACGGCTTTCCGCCAGTGCGGCGTCATCCGCGCCCGGAGCATGGCCGAGCTTTTCGACCTGGCCGTTGCCTTTGCCCACCAGCCCCTGCCAAAAGGAAATCGGGTGGCGGTGGTAACCAACGCCGGAGGACCCGGAATTGTCACCACAGATAATATCGAACTGAGTGAACTGACCATGGCCCGCTTCAGCAAGGAAACCAGCCAGGAATTAAGGGCCAACCTGCCGGGGGAAGCAGCAATTTATAACCCGGTTGACGTCCTTGGTGATGCCGGCGAGGACCGCTATCGTTTTGCCCTGGAAAAGGTGCTGCATGATCAGAGTGTGGATAGTGTGGTGGTGCTGGTCTGTCCCACGGCAGTGACTGAACCGGAAAAAACCGCCCGGGCCATCATCGAAACCCACCGTATGCACCCTGCCAAACCGGTATTCGCAGCCTATATGGGTGGAAAAACTCTGGCTGCGGGAGCCAGTCTCCTGGCTGAAGAGGGCATTCCCTGTTTCACCTTTCCGGAACCGGCAGTTAGGGCCTTGAGCGGTATGGTTCGTTACGCCCGGACCAGGGAACGGCCCGCAAAAGAAGAAGAGATTGAACTGGATTGTATTCAACCGGAACGGGTCAAGGAAGTCTTGCAAAAAATACGCCAGGAAGGCAGGTTAACTTTGCTCGGCAGTGAAGCCAGTGAAGTGGCCCGGTATTACGGCATTTCCATAGCTCCCATTGTTCTGGCCACCAGTCCCGAAGAAGCAGTGGCCAGAGCACAGGAAATGGGCTTTCCGGTGGTCATGAAGGTAGCTTCCCCCCAAATTCTGCACAAAACTGATATAGGTGGAGTAAAAATAGGGGTCGAAAATACCCGGGAAGTCAAGAAAAGCTTTATTGAAATTACCGAAAATGTGCAGCGGTACCTGCCGAAAGTGGTTATTCACGGAATTGAAATCCAAAAAATGATGCCTAAGGGAACGGAATTAATTATTGGCATGACCCGGGATGTGCAGTTCGGACCGCTAATTGCTTTTGGTCTGGGTGGAATTTACGTTAACCTTTTGAAAGACGTTTCCTTTCGCCTGGCTCATGGATTGACCAGGGAAGAAATTCAGCGCATGCTTACCGAAACCAGGGCCTATACGTTGTTGCGTGGCTATCGCGGGGAAAAACCCAAAGATATAAGGGCAATCATCGAAATGATTGCCCGGGCTGCCAGACTGGTGGTTGATTTTCCTGAAATTGCAGAAATGGATATCAACCCGGTTTTTGCCTACTCGGACGGTGCATTTGCCCTGGATATAAAAATCACTATATCGTGAGGTGTGCACGGTGAAAAACATTTATATCATGGGTACGGCTGGCAGTGGAAAAACAGCCCTGGCCGTGGGGCTGGCCCTGCAACTGCACCAGCACGGCTACCGCGTGGCCTATTTTAAGCCAGTGGGTCATCCTACCGGTGTAAAGGAGCAGCATGATGAGGATGCCCGGCTCATGCAGGAAGTATTGAACTTAAAGCATCCCCTGGAAGTAATCGTACCCTTCATCGCCGGCCCGTCTTATCTCTCGGGGTACCGGCAATGCGAGGCACTGGAACGTATTGTATCCTGTTACCGGCAGGTCAGTGCCGGGGCCGACGTGGTGCTTATCGGGGGAGCAGCTTTTCCCCATATCATGGGGTGCTGGGGCCTGGATGCCGTTACTCTGGCCCAAAAATTTGATGCTCTGGTTTTATTTATGATCCGTATTGAAAATGACTTCAGCCTGGATCAGGCCATTTTCATTAACAGCTATCTGGCAAACCAGGGGATCAGGGTGCTGGGCAATGTCTTTAACAACGTTCCCCGCCCACTGCTGGCTAAAACCGAGGGTATTTATAAGTCTCTACTTGAGGAACGGGGATACCGCACCCTGGGTATTATTCCTCAACGGCCGGAAATAGCTTCGCCTACCGTGGCTGAATTCTATGAGACGCTGGGTGGAGAACTTCTGGCGGGAGAAGAAAACCTGAACCGGCTGGTAGAAGATATGGTTATCGGTGCCATGACTATCGAAAGTGCCCTGGGCTACTTGCGGCGGGCCCCCAATAAGGCAGTGGTTACCGGCGGCGACCGCGCCGACCTGGCTCTGGCGGCCCTGGAAACCAACACTTCGGTATTAATTCTTACCGGTGGTTTGTATCCGGACGTGAAAGTGATTGCGCGGGCGGCAGAAAAAAACGTACCGGTTATCCTGGTACATTACGATACCTTTACCACTATCGAAAAGCTGGCCGAGATCAGCCGGCGTATCCGTCCCCGAGACCAGAAAAGCATCGCCCTGGCCCGGGAAAATATAGAAAAATACTGTGATCTTGCGGCCATACTCCAGGCCCTGGCGGATTAACCCTGGGCCGTCCTTGAATTAACGGATTCACTCACTTTAAGCCCTCTTAACTCCGCTCGTCCGTTGCGGATTTGGGCCATGATCTTGTCCAGTTCTTCTTCCAAACCCTGCAGTATTTCATCGGCATACTCCCGGGCTCCCTGTTTAATTTCCCTGGCCACCTGTTCGGCCTTGTGCACAATTTCGTCGGCCATGGCCTGGGCTTTTTTAACCACTTCACTTTCTTCCGCCCGTTTTTCCAGTTGTTTCTGGGCATCTTCCAAAAGACGTCCTGCTTCCTTGCGGGTGTCGGCCAGCACCTTTTCCCGTTCCTGGAGAACCCAGCGCGCCTGGCGCAATTCTTCCGGCAGAGTGGTGCGAATGCGATCCAGATAATCGAGCAGTTTGTCCTCGTCCACTACCACCCGCCTGGTCATGGGTATCCGGGGACTGCTTTCAATCATTTCTTCCATTTCATTTAAAATATGAAACAGCTCCACTGCTACCCCTCCTTACCCGGTTGTTGAAGGGCCATAAATTTTTCCCGCAACTTGTTCTCTACCACGGGCGGTACCAGGTCCCGTACACAGCCCCCAAAGTAAGCCACTTCCTTAACGGCACTTGAACTGATGAAAGAATATTCCGCTCGGGTCATGAGAAACAAGGTATCTATTGAAGGAACCAGTTTCTTGTTGGTCAGGGCCATCATAAACTCGTTTTCGAAATCGGAAATGGCCCGCAGGCCCCGTATAATTGCCTGGGCACCAAGGCTTTTGGCGTAATTTACCGTCAGTCCATCAAAGGAATCTACCACCACATTATAATAGGGCTGCAATACCTCCCGTAGCATTTCTACCCTTTCACTAACAGTAAAAAGCGGCTTTTTACTGGTGTTACGGGAAACTGCCACCACCAGCTGATCAAATAAACAGGCTGCCCGCTCAATTACATCGAGATGGCCATTGGTTATCGGGTCAAAACTGCCCGGATAAACCGCAATGCGCAAAGATTTAATCCTCCTCTCCGGTAATGCCGGGCTGATAAAATGACAGCATGGTATCTCCCAGCTGATGTTGCCGGTATTGCACCAGCTGACCCTGGCGCCGGGGTAGTACCTGCCGCTTGCTGCTTTCCACCACCACAATACCCCCGCTAACTACCAGCGCGTGGCGATCAATAGCTTCCAGGGCAGGTAACTCCAGGCCTTGTCCATAGGGTGGGTCTAAAAAGATCACATCAAACTGCTGTCCTGCCAGTTGCCTTAAAGCCAGGAAGGTATCTTGTGCCAGCACCTCAGCCCGTTCTGTCAGACCAACATGAACAAGATTATCCCGGATGGTTTTGACCGCCCTTTTATCCCGCTCCACAAACACTACCCGGGCAGCACCACGGCTCAAGGCTTCGATACCTACATTCCCTGTGCCGGCAAAAAGATCGAGGAAATAACAACCGGGAATCCGCGGGCCCAGGATATTAAACAACGATTCTTTAACCCGATCGGCAGTAGGACGGCCGCTCCACCCCGGGGGCATTTTTAAGCGCCTTTTTTTTGCAATGCCGGCAATGACACGCAAATGCTCAATTCCTTTCCTCAAGGCATCTTAACGCAAATATTATAGCACATTATACCAGAAAAAGATACTGTCACATAATTACTTAATGCGGCGGTCGTCCCTCGTTGCTTCAATGCTCCAGGCCAACCCGGCCGCCCTTTTCATTGTTGGCTAATGGCGACTGTATGTAAAAGTGAACAGGCAAAATATGTAGCGTATATTCCGTCCCAAGAAGGAAAATATATAGGTGAAGTTTGGAGGGCTACCAATGAAGGGGGGCCACCAGTATGCTCTTGGATCTCTGCCGTTCCCTTGGAGTCAATCTGGATTTAGCCCTGGAAGCAAGGGAAATTGTGCGGGGGGAAACAGGTCAGGAGATTCCCGGTGTGCGGGTGGATCGGGAAAGGTTTGAACATGGTGAAGTAACGATTGTACATATTGTTGAAAAGGCCGCCGAGGCGATCATGGGTAAACCCGTGGGTACATATATCACCATTGAAGCTCCTGTTTTAAGGGAAAATCACCCGGCCGCCCACCAGGAGGTAAGTCAAATTTTCGCCCGGCAACTGGAACGGTTTGTCTCTCATCTACCGGAATACGCCAATATCCTGCTGGTGGGCCTGGGCAACTGGCGCGCCACCCCTGATGCTTTGGGACCAAAGGTTATCGAAATGAGCCTGGTAACCCGGCACCTGTTTAACTACGCTCCTCAGGAATTAAAGGGCGGAATGCGTTCAGTCAGTGCCCTGGCCCCGGGAGTACTGGGACTAACCGGGATCGAAACCGCCGAAATTATTAAAGGAGTGGTAGAAAAGATCCGCCCGGAGTTGATTATTGCCATTGATTCCCTGGCCGCCCGCAGTGTCACCCGTATTTGCACCACCATTCAGGTAGCCGATACAGGCATCAGTCCCGGTTCGGGTATTGGCAACCGCCGGGCCGGAATCAACCAGGAAAGCATGGGAGTACCGGTAATCGCCATTGGAGTACCCACCGTGGTTCATGCCGCAGTCATCAGCCAGGATACCATAAATGCCTATTTAGAACAACTGCAAAATACGCCTATGTCTGCAGGGTTTAATCCTGCTCTGGCCCGGCGGGCCATTGAGCAGGTTTTAGAACCCTTTGGCGGCAACCTCACGGTCACTCCCAAGGAAATAGATGCATTAATTGCCGCTACGGCGAAAGTTATTGCCGGAGGGATTTCCCTGGCCTTGCATCCGGGTTTAACGGAAGATGACTATAGCTACTATTTGCATTAATAAAGAAAAGCTTAAAGAATAACATATTTGGGAGCAGTCCCTGCCGGGGGGCCCAACCAACAGGGAACAAGGTTTCGGACCAGGCTTTCCTGTAGCCGGGTCCCCCCCCGCAAGGGAACTGGACATATAACCGGTACACCTCGTTAAACCTTGTGTACCCAATGAGCTCATACCTTAACCTCCATTAAGGAGTGGTGCGAGCGTTGGTTACTTGGGGAGTCGGAGGCTGGGTACCGGCAGCCAGGCTTTGCTCATAAGCGGCGATCATCTTCCGAACCATGTTACCGCCAATGGCCCCGTTTACCCGGGAAGGCAGGTCACCCATGTACCCGCTCTGGGGAACCTGGATGCCCAGCTCAGCAGCGGTTTCCCACTTGAACTGTTCCATGGCCGCGGCGGCCTGGGGAAGAATCAGCTTGTTCCGCTTCTGCCCTAACGCCATTTTTGTCACCTCCTTGCCTTCAGACTATTCTTATTATGGGCCTTGTTGAAATCGATTATGTCTAGAACATTTTACCCCAGCATGCCGCCGCAGTTCCCTTAACTTAAGGTCTAAAGAAAAGCGTGTTACCTTGTTCTGTCTTGGTTCGGCTTTCCTGGTCTCTTTTTAATATATTTTTGGAACGAAAAAAGCCCTTTGGGGCTTTACCCGATATCCAGATATCCCGCCTTTCCACCAAACCTGATGGATAATTCCCGGGCCAGGGACCGGTGTTCCGGAGCATTTAATTCCGGGTCCTTTTCAATCAAAGCCACCGCCTCCTGCCGGGCCAGCTGTAGGGCGCGCCAGTCCCGGATCAGGTCGGCTATTTTAAATTCAGGCAGGCCCGATTGTCTGGTACCGGTAAACTCTCCGGGTCCCCGTAACTGCAAGTCTTTTTCCGCCAGGACAAAGCCATCGCTGGTGGCAGTCATGGCCTCCAGCCTGAAGCGGGCTTCTGGTGTGGAACTATCGGAAACCAGAATGCAGTAGGACTGGGCTTCCCCCCTTCCCACCCGGCCCCGCAACTGATGTAACTGGGCTAGGCCAAAACGATCAGCATCCAGGATGACCATTACCGTGGCGTTGGGTACATCCACTCCCACTTCCACCACGGTGGTGGTTACCAGTACCTGTATTTCACCCGTGCGGAAGGCCTCCATCACCTGCTCTTTTTCCGCAGGTTTCATACGTCCGTGAAGCAAACCTAACCGGCACCGGGACAGCGGTCCCCGGGAAAGTTCCTCCATTAACTCTACAGCAGCCTGGACATCAATTTTTTCCGATTCCTCTATCAGAGGGCAAACCACATAAGCCTGGTGACCCTTTTCCACTTCCCGCTGTAGCAGGCGGTAAACATCAGGCAGGCGGGAAAAGGGAAGGGCGTAGGTCCGCACCGGCCGGCGGCCGGGAGGCAATTCGGAAATGGTGCTTACCTCCAGATCTCCGTAGAGTGTAAGGGCCAGAGTGCGGGGAATGGGTGTGGCCGTCATGACCAGCACGTCCGGGCAGTGCCCCTTATACTGCAAAATGGCTCTTTGGCGCACTCCGAAGCGATGCTGCTCGTCAATAACCACCAGGGCCAGCGACTTAAACTGTACGTCTTCCTGAATCAGGGCGTGGGTACCCACCACCAGGGGTATTTCCCCGGAAGCAAGACCGGATAATAATTGCACCCTCTCTTTCTTTTTGAGGCCGCCCGAAAGCAACCCCACCTTAATTCCCAGGGGGGCCAGGTCCCGGGAGAGGGTAAGGTGATGTTGTTCGGCCAGGATTTCCGTGGGCACCATCAGTGCTCCCTGCAACCCACTACCCACTGCCCTAAGCAGGGCCAGGGTACTGACCACCGTTTTGCCCGCCCCCACATCTCCCTGCAATAACCGGTTCATGGGCCAGGGGGTATCCATATCGGCCCGGATTTCTTCCCAGGCCTGCTGCTGACTGGCAGTTAGCGCAAAGGGTAAACTGTCAAGAAAACGGTCCACCAGGTTCATGTGATCGTGGTAACGATGCGGTTTAACCCGCCGGGTAATGCGTCTGCGCCGCAAGGCTAGGGCCAGCTGGAGCAGAAACAGCTCCTCAAAAATAAAGCGCTTTCTCGCCCTGATGGCCTCCCTTTCCGTATTGGGAAAGTGGATCTGGCGCAGGGCACTGGGCAACTCCGGCAGGGAGAATTTCTGCCGCACTGCCGGGGGAAGAAAATCGTTGATGCGGGATGTCCACTCGTCCAGGGCAATGCGCATTAATGACCGCATGAGGCGCTGGGTCAATTGTTCCGTAAGGGGGTAAATGGGTACGATACCTCCCTGTTCAACCCCATTATTTCCATCCAGCATTTCATAATCAGCTACCAGTAGCTGATTCTCACCATAACGACGCTCCAGCTTTCCCGTAACCTGCACGCGGCTGCCGACCGGAAGCATTTTTTTTATGTAGGGCTGGTTAAACCAGACGGCAAAAAAGTACCCTGTTTGTTCCTGCACTTTCACCCTGGTAATGCACAACCCCGGTCTGGGGTTTAACTCGGACACCCCAACAACCCTTCCCTGAAGGGTCACCTGTTCCCCATGGGTGCAGGCGTAGGACGGTTTTCTCACCGTACGGTCCTGATATTCCCGGGGGAAGTGGTAAAGCAAGTCTTTTACTGTTTTAATGCCCAGTCTGTTTAAAAGGGCAAAACGACGCGGGCCAACCATTTTCAGATATTGTACCGGGTACTGCTCAAAACCAACTTCGGCCATTGGGTTTTACCTTGAAGTATTTTACCTCCCTTTTCCCTAAGGTATCCACACTTTTAGCTGCCGTCAGGCCGGAGGCTTCGCCGTAACTTTGCTTGCCGGACGGGGCTTCTGCCACCTGCACGTGGAGGCCCGACGGCCCGCTGCTCGAAAAAATGGGCTACCCTGGTTTTGTTCCACCTTGCACCGCGGTAGTATTTTTGTTAGAATGTAAGGAGTGGTTTTGCAAAAGGAGGTGGCTGAATTGGCCAGGAAATGTGCTGTTTGCGGTAAAGGTGTGGTGGTCGGTATGCAGGTAAGCCACTCCCACATCCGGACGAAAAGGACCTGGAAACCTAACTTACAGCGGGTCAGGGCTCTGGTCAATGGTACCCCCAAAAGGATCCTGGTGTGCACCCGCTGCCTGCGCAGTGGCAAGGTGCAAAGGGCCATTTAGAGAAAGCGGCTTTCAAGCCGTTTTTTTATTGCTGTTCTGCTTAATATGTTTTCAGAGGATTCTTTGTAAACGGGGGTTGGGGGTAATGCCGGGTATGCGTCCCCGTTTGGCAACAGGTTTTCCATTTACCTCCTTCAAATCCATGGTCATGTCTATAGGGGGAGCACCAGATATGTAGCTGCCCACCCCGAAAGCATCTGCCCCTGCCTGGGCCAGGATCTGAATCCGCTCGGGGGTCAAACCGCCACTGACCAGGATTTGCACGTGATGATAACCCGCCTGATCCAGTCGGGCACGCACCTCCCGGACCAGCGCAGGAGTAACACCACCCCGCTCACTGGGGGTATCAAGTCTGATGGCCGCCAAATCTTTCCCCAGGGCCTGCGCTACCCGTAAAGCTTCTTCCGCCTCATCCTTAAAAGTATCCACCAGTACAATCACGGGCGTCCCGGCAGGCATGGTACGCTGGTAGGCCCGGGCCACTTCCAGAGTATCTCCCACAATAAGCATCACGGCATGGGGTAAGGTGCCCACAGGCTCCTGGCCGGCCAGCTTGGCTCCGAGAATGCAGCTGGCCCCGTCAGCTCCCCCCACTATCGCCGCCCTCTCCATCACCGGCGCCACTGCCGGATGAACATGGCGGGCACCGAAGCAGATCATCCGCCTGTTACCAGCCGCCTCCTTGCATTGTCTGGCTGCCGTAGCCCAACCGCTGGAACTGGCCAGAATACCCAAAAGAGCCGTTTCATAAAGACCAAACCGGTCATAGGGTCCGTGGATGCGTAAAACAACTTCCTTTTCCTCGAACCATTCCCCCTCGGGTAAGGTCCAGACCTCTACCTCCGTACCGGCAAGCAAATTCTTTATTTCTGGTACTCCGGCCAGCACTCCCCTTTTGCCGGCAAACACCTCGGCCACCACTGGTGTATCGGCCAGCTTCATGGCCCGCAGAATTTCCCTGGTTTTGATAAAATAAATGTCCGTGGTCCAGCCGGCAAGGATCTCCTGACCATCTGCCGAAAAAAGGCGCTGCTCGGGAAAAACGCGAAGCTCAGCCACTTCCTTTAAGTTCTGAATCATATTTGGTGCCTGCACCGGTGTGGCCCCCTTTTTCCTAATCCAGGTTGCGCATCAAATTGGCCATTTCAATGGCCCCTACTGCCGCATCCCAACCCTTATTTCCGGCTTTTGTCCCTGCCCGCTCAATGGCCTGCTCAAGGGTATCGGCAGTAATTATGCCAAAAATAGCCGGCACACCGGTATCCAGCCCCACCTTGGCCACGCCCTTGGCCACCTCGGCAGCCACATAGTCGAAGTGGGGTGTGGCGCCGCGAATGACCGCCCCCAGGCAAATTATTGCATCGAAGCGCTGCGTAGCCACCATGCGCCGGGCTACCACGGGAATTTCAAAGGCTCCCGGTACCCAGGCAATTTCAATATCCTGATCGGCCACGCCATGCCGATGCAGGGCATCGAGGGCCCCTGTTAACAGCTTGTTGGTAATAAACTCATTGAAACGACCCACCACCAGGGCGAAGCGCAACCCCTGACCGACCAGATGTCCTTCGTATACTTTTGGCATTTTGTTTCTCCTTTCTAGATACTGTTGCATATCTACTCGGTGGCGGTCGTCCCTCGTCGCGAAGGGCGGTCCGGTCCGACCGCCGACCCTGTTCATTTTTGGTCCTGCAACATTCTCTTCTAGCTAACTTCATCGGTAATATTGAGCAGGTGGCCTAGCTTTTGTCTTTTAGTGGCCAGGTAAAACCGGTTATGCTTACCGGGACGGATTTCAATGGGTATCCGGGCCACTACTTCCAAACCATAACCCTCTAGACCGGCAATTTTACGCGGGTTGTTGGTCAACAAACGAATTTTTTTCAGACCCAAATCGGCCAGAATTTGTGCCCCAATGCCGTAATCCCGCAAATCGGGCGGGAAGCCCAGAGCCTCGTTGGCTTCCACCGTATCCTTACCCTGATCCTGGAGTTTGTAAGCACGGATTTTGTTTAGCAGTCCAATGCCCCGGCCTTCCTGCCGCATGTACAGGAGCACCCCCACTCCTTCTTTGGCAATCATTTGCATGGCCTTAGCAAGCTGCTCCCCGCAATCGCAGCGGGTGGAACCCAAAACATCGCCGGTCAGGCATTCGGAATGCACCCTGACTAAAGGTGCCTCCACCTGGCTCAGATCCCCTTTGACCAGGGCAAGATGGCCCTTGCCATCAAGCAGGCTTTCATAAGCCACGGCGGTAAAATCACCGTATCTGGTGGGCAGATGGGCAGAATCCACCCGGCGTATCAGTTTTTCCGTCCGCCGGCGATATTTGATTAAATCGGCAATGGTAATTATTTTTAACCCGTGCTGCCGGCAAAAGGCCATTAACTCCGGTACCCGGGCCATGGTGCCATCTTCTTTCATAATCTCGCAGATTACTCCTGCCGGGTATAAACCGGCCAGGCGGGCCAAATCCACCGCTGCCTCAGTATGGCCGGCCCGGCGCAGTACCCCACCTTCCCGGGCGCGCAGGGGAAAAATATGTCCCGGGCGGCGCAAATCTTCCGGCCGGGTAGCAGGATCCAAAATGGCTTTAATGGTCTGCGCCCGCTCATAGGCGGAAATACCTGTACTGGTATCTTTATGGTCCACGGATACGGTGAAGGCAGTACCGTGTTTGTCGGTGTTGTGGGTAACCATAAGAGGTAAATCCAGTTCGTCGGCCCGTCCATTGGTGATGGGCATACAGATCAACCCACGGGCATAGGTAGCCATAAAGTTGATTGCCTCGGGAGTGACCTTTTCTGCCGCCATGATCACGTCCCCTTCATTTTCCCGGTCCTCATCATCCACAACCACAACCATTTTCCCCTCACGAATGTCCTCGATAGCTTCTTCCACGGTGTTGAAACGAAATTCCATGTTCCAGTCACTCCCCGTGCACTTTTATAAATAACCGTGTTCGGCCAGGAACTCCAGCGAAATACCTGATTTGTTACCATGACCCCGATCCTGGTTCGAAAGAGCCAAGAATCTTTCTACATACTTGCCGATAATATCTGTTTCCAGATTGACCAGATCGCCCGTTTTTTTGTTACCCAGAGTGGTATGATGGGCGGTGTGGGGAATCAGGGATACCCAAAAGTCCTCCTCACCCACCTCCACTACCGTCAAACTGGTACCGTCAACGGCCACCGAACCTTTTTTTACGATATAACGCAGCACTTCAGGTACAGTCCCGATGGTAAGCAAAATGGCAATATCATGTTCCTCGCGCCGCAAGATACGGCCTACACCATCAATGTGTCCCGTCACCAGGTGCCCCCCCAGGCGATCCCCCAGGCGCAAAGCCCGTTCCAGGTTAACCCGGTCTCCTGACTGCAAATGGCCAAGGTTGGTTTTGGCCAGAGTTTCAGCCATCACATCGGCAGTAAAGGAATTAAGGTCGAAGGTTACCACCGTCAGGCAGACACCATTGACGGCTACACTGTCTCCCAACTGCAAGTCACCGGTAATTTTTGTAGCTTCTATGGTCAGCCGGGCGGAATCCCTTCCCCGGGTTATTCGACGTAAAATGCCTATTTCTTCTACCAGTCCGGTAAACATTAACCTTCACCCCCGGGATCTACTACGTACCCCTCCACACACAAGTCCTCCCCGTAACGGCTCAGGGAGACGTCCTTCAGCCGAATTGCGTCCACCAGCCGGGCCGGACCTTCACCTCCTACAGGACCGGGCGCCTGCCGCCCGCCAATAATCCGCGGGGCAATAAACCAGATCACTTTGTCTACCAGGCGGGCTTCCAGGAAAGAGGCGTGAATTTCCCCGCCTCCTTCAACAAGCACGCTGGTAATCTCCCGGCGACCCAACTCGGCCATCAAACCCGCCAGATCCACCCGGGGGCCGTTTCCGGGTACCACTACGATCTGCGCCCCGGCCCTCTCCAACCGGCGCAGATTCTGTGCGGGTGCTTTTTCGGTTACCGCAATAATGGTTGGGGCTGAAGACTGCTGCGTAATCACCCGGGCCTCCGGCGGGGTACGGGCAAGGCTATCCACAATGACCCGCACCGGATCCCTGCCATCCTCTTGCGGAATACGGGTAGTCAGGGAAGGGTTGTCCTTCAGGACTGTATTTATACCGACCAGGACGGCATCATAACGGTCCCGGAGGCGGTGCACTGCCAGCCGGGCCTGCGGACCGGTAATCCACTGCGATTCCCCGCTGCGGGTCGCTATTTTGCCGTCCAGGCTCATGGCCGTCTTTAAAACCACAAAGGGACGACGGGTAGTAATGTATTTTATAAACACCTCATTTAACCGCTGCGCATCTTCTTCCATTACGCCCACGGTCACTTCTACCCCGGCCCGGCGCAACCGCTCCAACCCCCGCCCGGAAACCAGGGGGTTGGGATCGGTCATGGCAGCCACCACCCGCTTGACGCCGGCAGCCAGGATGGCCTCAGTACAGGGCCCCGTTCTTCCCTGGTGACAACATGGTTCCAGGGTAACATAAAGGGTAGCTCCTGCCGCCCGCTCACCGGCTTCCCTTAAAGCGTGAATCTCTGCATGAGGGGTACCGGGCCGGGTATGGTAGCCCTGCCCGATCACCCGACCATCCTTCACCAGGACCGCCCCCACCATGGGATTGGGACTGGTTCGCCCCAGGGCCTGCCGGGCCAGGTCTAAAGCCATTTGCATGTAGTATCTGTCCAACGTCCTCACCTGCAATACAAAATAGAAAAAGCCCCGGGTTGGCAAGTAACCTTCAGGGCTAATGGGCACAACGAGACACGATCCTGCCTTTTCTTATAAAAAGCAGTCCCGTCACGCCTTCTCCCATCCAGACTTTCACTGTCGGCCCTGGCCTCTCACCAGATCAACCCTGCACTCACCCAGTGAGTGCAGGGCTCGCGGGCTCGGAAGGTTTACCCCCCATACCGCCGGTAGGGAATTTCACCCGTCCCCGAAGGCTCTTTAATTTTTAGAACCACTAAGGTTATTATAGGCCCGTTCACCACCGGTGTCAATATTTGTTGCCGTTAGCAAAGGTCCAGCCCCTGTCTACTAAGCCGGCTGCGCAGGCGGTTTAATTCAGCCATCACGTCAGGAATGCGCTCCAGTGTGGCACGCCGGCTCTGAAAATCCGCCCAGGAGGTGCATTCCCCTAAACAGGCATAAAGCACGCTTAAGCGCATATGAATACGTCGCGGCAGAAGGGCCACATCAGCCCCCAACCGTTCCCAGGCACCTACGGAAAAAGCTATTTTTCCATCGGGCAAAAGGAGACCGGAACGGTTATTCAACTCGTCAAGAACACGCCTGTTTCTCTTTAATTCTTCCAGCAACTCCTCGATGATAAATAACCTTTTTTCCACCACTTCCTGCTGCCTGGTTATATGATAGTACCACACAGTAACAATCACCCCGTAGAGAGTAAGCAGCCCTCCCAGAACTGCCTGATTAAAACCCAGGGTAAACCAGCGACTGCTGACGTCTTTCTGAATGGTAGCCGCTATACCGGGAAAGAAAGCGGCCAGCCAGCGGGATTGAGACAGAAAATGAATTATTTCCCGGTTGATCACCAGGGTTAAAAAGACAATAAAAGGACTGAAAAAAATGGCCAGTATCAGTAATAGCTTGCGCAAGAGCCGAAGACAACGGCGCAAAATACGGCCGGAAAGGAAGCACAGGCGAAAAAACGCCCGGCCCATACATGACCCCCCCCCTTTGGCCAACCATTAAAAAAGGCCACCAGAAAGGCGGCCTCAAATATATTTTTTTCCTTTACCACTCCTTTATTCTGCACTGGCAGCTGAGGCTGAGAAAAAAGCACCATCACTACCATCACACTGGCCAATCCGTTCGCTCCTGCTATCAATCCACTCGGATGCAAAAAAATACAATCCGCCGGAGTTTTCTTAATCTTTGACTGAATTTCAATTTATACTTGGAAGTAGAGAAAATTTAAGAGGAGGTAATGTTGGGTGGCTGAAAAAATGGGTACCGGGTTGGTTCCCCCGCAGGTGAAGTCTTTCATCGATTGGGCAGCCAAAGATCCGGAAGGTTTTTGGGATGAAGCCGCCCGCAAAGCGGCTCACGACATTCACTGGTTCAAAAAGTGGGACAAGGTATTTACCTGGAATTATCCCACTTTCCAGTGGTTTTCCGGGGGTTTGACCAACATTTGCTATAACTGTGTGGACTACAAGGTAAAACGGGGGCTGGCCGGCCGGGCGGCGCTGGTTGCCGAATCCGGAGAAACCGGTGAAGTGAGGACGGTAACCTACGGTCAACTCCTCTCCCTGGTAAAGCAATACGCGGCTGCTTTAAGGGGCCTGGGTGTGCAAAAGGGTGACCGGGTGGCCATTTATATGCCCACGGGCGTTGAATCGGTGACCGCAATGCTGGCCTGTGCCCGCATTGGAGCCATCCATGTGGTTATTTTTGCCGGCTTTTCGGCCGGAGCCGTGGCAGACCGCCTGCAGATCTCCGGTGCCAGGTACATCCTCACTCAGGATGAAGGGTCACGCCGGGGCAAGCCGGTGGCTTTAAAGAAAATCATTGATGAGGCCCTGGCCATGTGTCCGGAAGATTTAATTGCTAAAGTAGTGGTTTTACAGAAGAATAAAGAACAAACACCACCAATGAAGGCCGGACGAGATATTTTCTGGGACGAGTTCCTGGCCATGGGCGAAGGGCAGAGCTCTGAAGTGGTACCGATGGAAGCAAACGAACCCCTCTTCCTGCTACCCACTTCGGGCACGACGGCCAAACCCAAAGTTACCGTGCAAAAGCACGGCGGCTACCAGATTTACATCTACTCCATGGCCAAATGGATTTATGCATTACAGGAAGACGATGTATGGTTCTGCACTTCCGACATCGGCTGGATTGTTGGGCACAGCTACAATGTTTATGGACCCCTTCTGGTCGGGGCCACCAGCGTCCTTTACGAAGGCACTCCCGATTACCCGCGACCCGATATGTGGTGGGATATCGTGGAGCGGAACAAGGTTACCGCCATATGGACATCCCCCACCGGTGTGCGGGGCTTGATGAGATTGGGCATTGAGCACGCCAAAAAACATGATTTGAGCACAGTCAAAAGAGTTTTCTGTGCCGGAGAAGTACTAAATCCCCCCGCCTGGAGCTGGCTGCAGGAACAGGTATTTGAGAACAAAATTCCCGTTATAGACCACATGTGGCAGACGGAAACATCCGGTCCCATTTTTGCCAACCCCTACGGCCTGGGTATGATACCCATTAAACCCGGCTCTGCTGGTATTCCGGTACCAGGCATCATTGCCGAAATTGTGGATGACAAGGAAGGCAAGCCCACAGCTCCCGGCGAGAAAGGCATTGTCACCATTTTAAGGCCGTTCCCGGGGCTGACTTCTACCCTGTGGAACAACGAGGAAGGTTACCAGAAGGAGTACTGGGAGCGACTCCCCTTTACCAAAGGCAGGTATTACTGCGGAGATGCCGCTTCCTTTGATGAAGACGGCTACATCTGGTTTGCCGGCCGCTCGGACGAAGTAATTAAGATTGCCGCCCACAGAATTGGCACCATTGAAATTGAAAACGCCCTGATCTCCCACCCGGCGGTGGTGGAGGCCGGTGTTTCCGGAGTTCCGGACGAACTGAAAGGTGAAGTGGCCTGTGCCTTTGTGGTATTAAAACAGGGTTACCAGCCCAACGAAGAAATGAAAAAGGAATTAATTGCCCACGTGCGCAATACCATGGGGCCAATTGTGATCATCCGGGACATTCAATTTGTCAACTCGTTGCCCAAGACCCGCAGCGGTAAGATCATGCGCCGGGTGATGAAAACCCTCTGGATCGGTAAGGAACTGGGAGACCTTTCCACCATTGAAGAAGAGGCTTCGGTGGATGAAATTCGTGAGGCGATCAAGAAAATGCAGCAGGGTTAAAAAAATAAAGCCTCCTCTCCTGACGGGAGGGGGTTTTTTATTGCGGAGCTACCACACCGTTTACCAGGTTATATACCTGTTCTTTCAACTCCGGCGGCGCCAGGACAATCAGAACATCACCGGCCTGGATCACGGTATCGGCCTGGGGTGAGAGGATCTCCTCACCGCTGCGGTAAATGGCCAGGACCGTAGAACCCGTCTTAGTCCGGAATTCGGCTTCGGCCAGGGATTTACCCACCAGGGGTGACGAGGGCAACACCCGGATTTCTTCAACGCGTTGCAAATTGCCGGCCATCTTAAAGGTATAGTCCAGCAATTCGTTCATGAGTTTCTCTATTTCCGTATTAATCCGGTCCCTTTCCCGCAGCAATCTTTGCAACCGTTCCTGCATTTCCCTGAGTACCTGGCGGTGACCGCATTCAGCCAGAAAAGCCTCTGCTGCCCGCTGGGACTTAACCACCACCCCTACCCCTGGAGATACCTGCACAATTCCCGTATCCTGCAAAAGGGTTAAAGCCCGGCGGATGGTTTCCGGCGAAACGTTGTACTTGCCAGCCAGGGTAGAACGGCCAAAAATTTTCTGTCCTTCACGGTATTCACCCCGCACGATGCGGGTGGCGATATCTATAGCAATGGTGGCATAACGGGATAAAACATGAGAACCAGGGGAATCCATGTAAATCTTCTCCTTTGTCAAAATCAAATTATATTGTTACCATTGGCAAAAAATGTTTAAACCAAAACCAATCCGGCCCCTTCCAGAGCCGGATAAAAGGATATTATGTAACCCCCCCCAGCTGGCTAACTCACAGACTTTACTTCGAAACCCTGTTTTTGTAAATCCTGCACCAGGGGATCAGGTTCCACCGTACTCAAGCGCAGCATAATCTGCACCCGCTCATTTTCCTTGTACCGGCAGGCTACGCCAATGACATTGATCTGGTGATCCCTGACTATGGCCAGAATATCAGCCAGGGCACCAATACGGTCGCTAACTTCCAATACCAGCCGGGTGCCTGCTTTGCGCAAACCAAAGATCCGGATCAGAGCATCCAGAATATCGGTCTGGGTTATGATCCCTACCAGCCTGTCCTCCTCAACAACAGGAAGACTGCCAATTTTATGCTCCCGCATAATTAAGGACGCTTCTTCTATGGTACAGTCCGGGACCACAATAATGGGATTGATTTTCATGACATCCTTAACAACCATTTTCGACAAAAGATAATTCATCTCAAAAACACTAAGAGTTGTGGCCGGGGAGGGAGAAACGGTCAGCAGGTCCCGCTCGGTTACCAGTCCAACCAGTCGGCCCTTATCTACCACCGGCAAATGCCTGATCTTATTCTTCTTCATAATGTTCAAGGCTTCCAAAATAGGAGTTCCCGGGTTAATGGTGACGGGCGAAGTGCTCATGTAATCCCGCACAAACATGTTGAAAAACCTCCTGCTAAAAAGCCTTTCCCTATATTATAACACTGCCCCCGGGGAACGCAACGGCTAAAATCAAAAGTTACCAGGGATTGCCTTCAGTTTTTCGGCTCGAGGCATCCCCGTCCCTCTGACAAATCATCTCCCCCCTGAATTCCCCAAGGACCTGCCGCTGGTATTGCACGATCAACCTGTCCAGGTGCTGGCTTAAAGCCAGTAACTTATCCTGATCCTTCCTGTCCACGCCGTTTAACCTCCGGCGCAGGTGTTCTATTTGTGCCCAGAGTTTCTTGTCCAAGGATCCGCTCCCTCCCTATGACGAGACAATAACTAATACCGGATATTTATCGGTGTGCTCATTTCGGTAAATATGGGCACATTTTCGTATTCCCATGCCTGTGTGCTCGCAGAGTATGCTGGTTGAGTATGGATTTGTATGCCTAATAATGGTATAATTACTAGTACATGGTATTACATTCGGGTTCCCGCGTTTTATGCGCAGTACTGTACTGCCATAAATACGCCCCTCATCTTTGCAGGGAGACCGTTTGCGTACCTGGATTTCGCCTATCGTTGTCGGGGTCGGGTAACTTCCAGTTTCTTGTAGGGAGGCCGAGTTTCAGCATCCAAACCGAAACCGTTGCCCTGCTCACCCCAAACAGTTTAGCCAGCTGGTCCAGGGTGTATTCTCTTTCGTAGTAATAGTGCCGGATAAGAGTTTCTATGGGTTCCCCAAACCTCGCCTCAATTTCGGCCATTTTACTTTTGCGCCCGGCCACGTTATCACCTCGTGTACAATGTTTTCTCATTGATAACTTAATGACAAAAATAAAAGTTCCTGCCATTTATTCTAAAGTTATCATACTGATAACTTGATGTCAAGAGGTTTTTCGGAAATTATAAGGAAATAGTTAAGGAAATAATATAGTTACATTTTCCTGATGAAAATTAAGGTGACATTATGAAAAATTATTACGAAGAAATTGGGAAACGAATAAAGATTGCCCGGGAAGAGCGGGGCCTGACCCAGGAACAGTTAGGTGAAAAATTGGGGTTTACCAAAACCGCTATTAATCTTTATGAAAAGGGGAAAAGACGGATTTCCATAGACGATCTGAAGAAAATATCACACGTCCTTGGCAAACCGTTGTCCTTTTTTTTAGGAGAAAGCCTTTCACCTATGGAAACCATAAGTACCCTGATCCAAAAACCCCTGGCCGACTTTCTGCCCGTAAAACAAATTCCTCTTTTGGCCACTATACGCGCCGGAGTACCTCCACACGCTGACGGGGATATTCTTGGCTACATGAGCATCGACAGGGAACTGGACGCGGACTTCGCCTTAAAGGTAAAGGACGACAGCATGAGCGGAGCCGGGATTATGCCCGAAGACATCGCGATTTGCAAGAAAGCCGATACTGCAGAGCCGGGACAGATAGTTATAACCCTCGCAAATGGAGGCGAGGCTACTCTGAGATATGTCATTTCCGAGTATGGCATTAAGAAGTTACGGGCGGCCAATCCCAAATACCACGATACGCTGCTTTACCCCGGCGAAAAAAGGATACAGGGTGTAGTGGTATTAATCCAGAAAAAGCCGCCTGCTCTGGCAGATGGCGTTTATGATAATCAGGCCGACGATTGGCTGCAGGTCAGAGAAGTGGCAGCCAGGTACGGTATCAGCCCGGAAAAGGCGAAACGACTGCTTGAATCGTTTGGCAGATTAATTGTGAGTAAACACGAAGAAGAAACCGGTGAAAACGAAGAAAACGATTAAAAAAACCCGACTGGTAGTAAGCAGTCGGGTTTTCATGTAGTATAGCCATAAAACCGCCTGTTAAAAGGAAGGGTACGACGGTGCTTTTGCGAGCGACCTTCGGAGCACCGGTAACCCAGCACTCACTTAACTATGATGCTCTTAGGCTGCTGTAACAAGCAGTAAATGCTGGTCTTTCCAGTATAGCTTTTTCAGTGAGTGCTGGGCCGGCCCGGCTATTAAGGACGCCAAACGGAACCGAAGCGGGACGGAAATTTAACAACTGGTTACTTAAAAAAGACCGGGAAATGCTGGATGAACGGGATTTAAGTAATTGATCAAGGAATAAATACCAATCAACACAAATAGGCCGGCAACCCAAAAGATCACTATCTTCCGGTGGTTCCAGGAGGTAAAATCCCACAGATAAAAATACAGCAGCATATACGGACACAGAAACAGGAAGAGCCAGGTAATATCCATAAACCCCACCACCCCCTACTTTTGTGCGCTGCAAAACCATCCGGGGGACGGTCGTCAGTCCGTTATGGCGAAAAAGGATCCACTAACCGTCACCCTCTCTTTCTATGACGGATCATGTGACTGTACCTGATATAATTATACTATAACATGTTTTTTAACACCGGTGCGCATGTAAAAAAAAGCAGGCTGTTTTACGGCGATTGCCCAGCCTGCTTTCTTTTATTACACCTACACCGGAGCCACAATGATCACCGGAGTTTCCAGGGCGAATCTGATATGCAACAACAACTTGCGTCAGTGTTAACGACCCTGGAATTGCGGCTTGCGCTTGTTTAAAAAGGCCGCAATACCTTCTTCCCGGTCGGCCGTGGCAAATACCAGCCCGAAAAGATCCGCCTCGTGGGCCAGGGCCTTTTCCAGGTCCATTTCCAGTCCTTCATTCACGGCTTCCTTGGTCAACCGTACAGCCACCGGTCCCCGGGCGGCAATGCGCTCGGCCATCCCCCGGCAAAAGCTAAGCAGTTCCTCAGCCGGTACCACATGATTCACCAGTCCTATGCGCCTGGCGGTTTCGGCATCAAACATGTCCGCCGTAAACAAAATCTCCTTGGCCAGGCCGGGGTTGACCAGTCTGGTCAAACGCTGGGTACCGCCGAAACCGGCAATCAAACCAAGATTAACCTCCGGTTGACCGAATTTAGCCTTTTCCGAGGCCACGCGAATATCACAGGCCATGGCCAGTTCGCACCCGCCGCCCAGGGCAAAGCCGTTGACGGCGGCAATTACCGGTTTGGGCAGGTTTTCAATCTTGCTCAATACTTTCTGTCCCAGCCGGGCAAAATCTTTAGCCTCCAGGGGGGTCAGCTTGCTCATAAAGGCAATGTCTGCCCCGGCCACAAAGGCCTTCTCCCCCGCACCGGTAATAATAATTACCCGTACCGCCGGGTCCGCCCCCAGTTCCTCGATGGCCCCGTCGATCTCCGTAAGCGTCTCGGCATTTAGTGCGTTCAACACCTGCGGCCGGTTGATGGTGAGTATGGCCACCGGGCCATCCTTTTCCACCAGGATATTATTCCAGGACATTATCCTACCTCCTCTGTTCTGCAAACCTTTAAACCAGAAGTCACTGGTTGTAAACGTAGAATCCCCGTCCGGTCTTGCGGCCTAACCAGCCGGCGGCTACGTATTTTCTCAGGAGGGGACAGGGGCGGTACTTGCTGTCACCCAGCTCCCTGTGCAGTACTTCCATGATGTAAAGACAGGTATCCAGGCCAATAAGATCCGCCAGGGCCAGGGGTCCCATGGGATGGTTCATACCCAGTTTCATCACCTGGTCCACTGCTTCGGGAGTGGCTATTCCTTCGTAAACGCAGAAAATGGCTTCGTTGATCATGGGCAGAAGCACCCGGTTGGATACAAAACCCGGAGCATCGTTGACTTCCACGGGCACCTTGCCCATGCGTTCACTCATGGCCTTGACCACCGCAAAGGTTTCATCGGAGGTAGCCAGTCCACGGATAACTTCTACCAGCTTCATTACCGGCACCGGGTTCATAAAGTGCATGCCGATGACCTTTTCCGGCCTTTTCGTTGCCGCGGCAATCTGGGTTATGGGCAGGGACGAGGTGTTGGTGGCCAGGATGGTGTGGGCGGGGCAAATTTCATCCAGTTGTTTAAAAATGCTGGATTTCACTTCCATATTTTCTATAGCCGCTTCAATGACCAGGTCCACATCTTTAGCATCGGCCAGACTGGTGGAAGGTGAAATGCGCGCGAGGATTTCTGCCTTTTGATCTTCCTGCAACCTCCCTTTGCTCACATCCCGGCTCAGGTTCTTTTCGATATTGCTCAGGCCCCGTTGAACAAATTCATCTTTAATGTCATTTAAAATGACCTGGCAGCCGGCCACTGCCGCCACCTGGGCAATGCCCGAACCCATCTGGCCGGCACCGACAACCATTACCTTTTGTACATCCATAAATCCCCTGAACCTCCCCTAAATATTTTCTACAATCATGGCCATCCCCTGGCCGCCGCCAATGCACATGGTCACCAGACCGGTTTGCAAATTTTTTCTCTTCATTTCGTGCATAATGGTGACCACCAGCCTGGCCCCCGTGCAGCCTATGGGATG